>JAVHXQ010000086.1 GCA_031119555.1 Candidatus Dactylopiibacterium sp. | reverse complement strand
GCCACCGCCAGCGCCCCCGGCGCCGCGCCCGCGCAGCCCCGCTCCGCCCCGGTCTTTCACGCCGAGCCCGATTACCTCGACCAGGCCGTGCGTCTGCGCGCGTTGCCGGCGTCGGAACTGGGCGCGCGCGGCGAGCAGCTCGCGCGCGCCTACGCCACGCGCCGCAACGAGGCCAACCGGCTCCAGCTCGCCCTCTTCCTGGCCGTGGCCCCCGCGCCGGCCGGCGACCGTGGCCGCGCGCTGGCGCTGCTCGACCTGCCCCCCGGCGAAAGCAACGGGCGCGGGCGCACCCATCCGCTGGCACAACTCCTGCTGCCTTTGTTGCACGACGTGCGCCGCCTCGACGACAGCCACGCCGCCAGCCAGCAGAAACTGCGCGAACTGCAGCAGGCCTACGATGACATGCGGCAGAAGATCGAAGCCCTGCGCGAGATCGAACTGCGCCTCCAGGAGCGCCCCAAGACCCCATGAACACGCCTCTCGTCCCTCTCGCCCCCCTCGCCCGCACGCGCGTGTTGCTCGTTGACGACGACCCCGACCTGCTGCGCCTGCTCTCCATCCGGCTCAAGGCCAGCGGTTTCGACACGCGCTGCACCGCCAGCGGCGACGCCGCCCTCGCCGCCCTCGCCGCGCAGCGCCCCGACATCCTGGTGACCGACTTGCGCATGCCGGGCATGGACGGCCTCGCGCTGTTCGACGCGGTGCGCCAGCACGACCTGTCGCTGCCGGTGATCGTGCTGACCGCGCACGGCAACATTCCCGAAGCCATCGAAGCCACGCGCCGGGGCGTCTGCGGCTATCTCACCAAGCCCTACGACGCGGCCGACCTCATCGCCCAGATCGAACGCGCCGTGGGCCAGGCCGGCGCGCCCCGGCCGCCGGTCGAGAACGAAGCCTGGCGCGCCGACATCCTCACGCGCAGCCCCGCGATGGAAGACTTCCTGCAGCAGGCGCGGCTGGTGGCGGCCAGCGAGGTCAGCGTCTTCATCAGCGGCCCGTCGGGCGCCGGCAAGGAACTCGCCGCGCGCGCCCTGCACAAGGCCAGCCCGCGCGCCGCGCGCCCCTTCGTGGCGATCAACTGCGGCGCGATGCCCGAGAACCTGCTGGAGTCCGAGCTCTTCGGTCACGTCAAGGGCGCCTTCACGGGGGCGCATCGCGACCATGACGGGCTCTTCCAGGCCGCGCGCGGCGGCACGCTGTTCCTCGACGAGATCGGCGACATGCCCACCCCGCTGCAGGTCAAGCTGCTGCGCGTGCTCGAGGAACGCGAGGTGCGCCCCGTCGGCGCCACGCGCAGCGTGCCGGTGGACGTGCGCATCGTCTCGGCCACCCACCGCGACCTGAACGCCGCGCGCGCCGAAGGGCGCTTCCGCGACGACCTGTACTACCGGCTCAACGTCGTGGGCCTGTCGATCCCGGCGCTCGCCGAGCGGCGCGAGGACATCCCCCTGCTCGCGCAGCATTTCCTGCAGCGGCTCGCCACGCGCTACCAGCGCCCCGTCACGGCGCTCTCGCCCGAGGCCATGGATCTGCTCGTGGCCGCGCACTGGCCCGGCAACGTGCGCCAGCTGCTCAACGTGATCGAGCAGACCGTGGCGCTGGCGACCACGCCGGTGATCCCGCCCGCGCTCGTGCAGCGCGCGCTGCAGGAAGAAAGCGGCGCCATCGAGTCCTTCGAGGAAGCCCGCCGCCGCTTCGAGCGCGATTACCTCGTGCGGCTCATGCGCCTCACGGGCGGCAACGTCGCGCAGGCCGCGCGGCTCGCGCAGCGCAACCGCACCGAGTTCTATCGCCTGCTCTCGCGCCACCACCTCGAGGCCGGCGCCTTCAAGCCCGAAGCCGACACCGCCGCCGGCTGACCGACCCGACGCGGCAGGGGAGCGCCGCCCCTGTCGTCGTCCAGCGACAGCGCCTACGGCCCTGTTCACGGGCTTTTGCGCCGGTTCGCGGGCGCGGCTGTCGCCCGCGGGCGACAGAAGCCCGACTTCCCGCAGGGCGGATCAACCGATCAAGTCTTTGAATCCAAAAGAATTCACGCAACTGGCACGGGCTCTGCAAGAGGGAACGGACACTTTGTCCGCCACCGTCACAAGGAGTCGCCCTAGATGTTTCCCCGCGTCCTGCAGCCGCGCCACCCGGAGCCCAGCCCCGAGAAGTCGCCGCGCGTCACCCACACTCCCGGTGCCTACCCGCCCCTTCAGCCGCGCGGCGACAGCCGTGACCCCACGCCCCAGCCCGCCTCGACGAGCCGCTCTGCCCCCGCCCCGGAGACCCCGATGAACACCGCCCTCACCCCCAAGCCCGAAACCGCCAGGACCGAGCCCGCCACCGATTCGCCGAGCCGCCTGATCGTGGGGCCGGAGGTGAAACTCAAGGGCGCCGAGATCCTCGATTGCGACACCCTCGTCGTGGAAGGCCGCGTCGAAGCGACGATGGACAGCCGCGTGCTGCGCATCGCCGAGAAAGGCGCGTTCGCGGGCAAGGTCAGCATCGACGTGGCCGAGATCCACGGCAATTTCGAAGGCGAACTCACGGCGCGCCAGCGCCTCGTCATCCATGCCACCGGACGCGTGCGCGGCACGATCCGTTACGGCAGCCTGCTCATCGAGGCCGGTGGCCAGATCAGCGGCGAGATCCAGGCCCTGGAGCTTCCCGCCCAGGGCGACGCGAACACCCCAGGAAAGGAGGCGGACCGGACGAAAGTATCCCTGCTTAGCTCGGTGGCCTGAGTCGGCTCCGGGTTGCCACTCCGTCCTCCCACGGCAACCCGGTGACTCCTGTCACCTCCCACTGCGAGTTTTCATTGGCCCGGCTCCTCCGCCGGGCTTTTTTTTGCGCCCTCCCCACCGGCATCCCCCCCAGCGCCCCCCGCCCGGCCTCGCACGGCCCACGCGCGCCTGCCCTGCCGGTCCCCCGCCGCAACGCCCCCCGCCACACGCCGCGCAGGCACTTGCCGACCCTTTCCCCGCCCCCGCGCGCCCCCGGTTTCGCCTCATGGTTAACACCAGTCCTGCCGCCACGCACAGCGCCGTGCGACGGGCATACGGCTTGCCGCCTTTCCGCACCCCGCGCGGCTTTGCGCGAATCCGCCGGTTTTCGCCATAGCGGATCGACATAGCGGGCACCCAAATCGGTATTGGATCGCCCTGGCCGCCTCAACAATGATCGGACGGCTTTCAACGCACCGCCATGCCGGCCCACCGGCAGGCGCATCAGGAGACGACATGAAAACCAGCAACACCCCTCGTTCGCCGCGCGAAGCTTCCGCCGGCAGATTCCGCGCACGCCGCCTCGGCCTGCTTCTCGCCGGCAGCGCCGTCGCACTCGCGGCCTGTGGCGGCTCGGACGACTCCGACAGCAGCCCCGAGGTGACCCAGCCCGTCCTCGCCACCCGCGTCAAGAGCCTGCTGATGGTGGATGGCAAGCAGTTCAAGGATCTCAACGCCAACGGCCAGCTCGACCCGTATGAGGACTGGCGCCTGACGGCCGAGCGGCGCGCCGACGATCTGGTGGCACGCATGTCGCTCGAGGACAAGGCCGGCATGATGATGATCGACACGCTGAACTCGGGCTGCGAGGGCAGCCTCGGCGCCACGGCCTACGATTACGTGCAGACGCAGAAGATGACCCGTTTCATCCTGCGCTCCACGGCCAAGGCCACGGCGGAGTCCTGTTCGGCCTCCCCCGCCAACACGCGCTCGGGTTACGTCGTCACGCCGCAGCAGCTCGCCCAGTTCGCCAACGGCATCCAGGAACTCGCCGAGGCGCGCCCGCTCGGCATTCCCGTGGTGTTCAAGGACAACGCGCGCAACCATTTCGAGACCGATCCGCGCTTCGGCATCTCGGCCGGCGCCGGCGCCTTCACCGAGTTCCCCAAGGAGGCCGGCCTCGCCGCCGCCGCGCTGGGCGACGAATACCTCAAGACCGGCAAGACCACCACCGGCGACATGTCGGTGATCGCGTCCTTCACCGAAGTCATGGGCCAGGAATACAAGGCCGTGGGCCTGCGCGCCCTGTACGGCTACATGGCGGACCTCGCCACCGAGCCGCGCTGGTATCGCGTGCACGAAACCTTCACCGAGGACGCCGACCTCAACGCCAACATCATGACCGCGCTGGTCAAGGGGCTGCAGGGCGGCCCCGTCAGCAGCAAGACCGCCGTGGCCATGACGATGAAGCACTTCCCCGGCGGCGGCCCGCAGGAACAGGGGCTGGACCCGCACTACTCGTTCGGCAAGAACCAGGTGTATCCGGGCAACAACTTCGGCTATCACCTCAAGCCCTTCATGGCGGCCATCGACGCCGGCGTGTCGTCGATCATGCCCTACTACGGCGTGCCCATCGGCGTGACCTATGAAGGCGTGACCTACGACCAGGTCGGCATGTCCTTCTCGAAGCAGATCGTCACCGACCTGCTGCGCGGCAAGCTCGGCTTCCGCGGCTACGTCAACTCCGACACCGGCATCATCGACGCCCGCGCCTGGGGTCTCGAGGACAAGACCGTCGCGCAGCGCGTGGCCACGGCCATCAATGGCGGCACCGACATCCTCTCCGGCTACCACACCAACCGCACCATCACCGATCTGGTGGCGGCGGGCGAGGTCGGCACCGCGCGCGTCGACGAGGCCGTGCGGCGCCTGCTGCTGGAGCAGTTCCAGCTCGGCCTCTTCGAGAACCCCTACGTGGATGCCAGCAAGGCCGGCGCGATCATCGGTTCGGAAGCCCACCGCGCCAAGGGCATGGAAGCGCAGAAGAAATCCATCGTGCTGCTGCAGAACCAGACCCTCGCGAGCGGCGGCAAGGCCCTGCCCCTGCCGGCCGGCGCGAAGGTCTACACGCTGGGCATGAGCCGCGCGGACGTGGAGCGCTATGGCTACACGGTCACCGACGGCAACTACACCGCGCCCGCCGTCCGCCCCAGCGCGGCCGGCCATGATTACGCGGTGATCCGCGTGCTCATCAAGGACGCGGGCTCCCCGTATGCCAGCACCAGCCCGGCGACCGGCGCCAACCCGGCCCACCTGAACCCGCTCACCGGCAGGACCTGGGGCAGCCAGGACCCCTGCGTGATGTTCCCGGCCGTCAATGCCAGCTGCGCCGATACCAGCCTGATGTTCGGCGGCGCCCTGCCGTGGGAGAACGACATGCTCTCCTTCAGCACCATCGCCGCCGCGAGTTCGCGCACCATGTCGCCCTCGCTGGCCGACATCCAGGCCGTCATGGCCGAGATCGGCGACGCGAAGAAGGTCGTGCTGAGCGTGTATTTCCGCGCGCCCTACGTGCTCGACGACGCCAGCGGCGTGAAGAACGCCGGGGCCATCGTGGCGAGCTTTGGCGCCAGCGACCAGGCCTTGCTGGAAATCCTCAGCGGCAAGTTCAAGCCGCAGGGCCGGATGCCCTTCGCGCTACCGCGCACGCTCGACGCGGTGGTCTACAACCAGCCCGACGTGCCGGGCTTCAAGGAGACCCGGAAGCCCGACGGCACGGCGCTGGACGGAGGCGAGCTGTACCCCTTCGGCTACGGCCTGTCGTACTGAGCGGTCTGGCGTCCCCCGGCCCCGTGGCGGGGCCCGCCCGGCCCGCCGGGCGGCGCCGGCCGCGCGGACGGCCGGGGCC
>JAVHXQ010000060.1 GCA_031119555.1 Candidatus Dactylopiibacterium sp. | reverse complement strand
GCCGGGGCCCGCGAACACGCGGGCCGTCGCGGGGCAGATACAGTAGGCGCCTTGCGGCACACTTGCATCACCATGGAAATCCGTCAGCTCAAGTACTTCATCGTCGTCGCCGAGGAGGGCAACATCAGCCGCGCCGCCGCGCGACTGCACATCTCCCAGCCTCCGCTGACGCGGCACATCCAGAATCTCGAGGAAACGCTGGGCTTCCAGGTCTTCCGCCGCACCACCTCGGGCGTCGAGCTGACCCAGGCCGGCGCGCTGCTGCTCGAGCATGCGCGCGACATCAAGGCCCACGTCGAACTCGCCTCGCAGCAGGCCAAGCGCGTCGCGGCGGGCCAGTACGGCCGCATCGACATCGGCGTGTATGGCACGGCCATGCTGGAGGTCGTGCCGCGCATCCTGCAACGCTTCTCGGCCAGCCACCCCGGCGTCGAGCTGGCCCTGCAGAGCGCCCCTATCGCGCCGCAGATCGATGCCCTGCGCCACGGCCGCATCCTGGCCATGTTCGACCGCTTCGCCGCCGAGTCGCATGACATCGCCATCGAGCTGATCCATCGCGAAGCCATCATGGTGGCACTCCACGAGGATCATCCGCTCGCCGCCGGGCCCAGCCTCCGCATCCCGCAGCTCAAGGGGCAGGCCATGATCGGCGAACTGGGGCGGGTGCACCAGCGCAGCCAGCACCTGTTCCAGCGCCACGGCTTCCTGCCCGACATCACCCAGTACGCGGCGGACATGGTGTCGTCCGCCATCCTCGCCGCGAACGGCTTCGGCATCGCCTTCGTGCCCCGGTCCGTCATGCGCATGCGCCTGCCCGGCCTCGTCTGCCTTCCGCTCGAGGACGAGCCCGAAGCCTTCATGCCGCTGCACATCGGCTACCGCCGCAACGAAACCAATCCCCTGCTGCACGAGCTGCTGCGCACCGCGCGCGAATTCCGCGCCGAACACGGCGGCGAAGCCTGAAGCGCCCGCGCCGGGCGCGGGCCAGGCGCGGGCGGTCTTCGCGCGCGCCGCGCAACGGCCTGGCGGATCGCCGCCCGCGCACGCCCCGCGCCAAGTAAAATGCGGCGTTTTCCGAACCATTCCTTACCTGGACTGCACGATGGCTCAATACGTCATGTCGATGCTGCGCGTGAACAAGGTCGTTCCGCCCAAGCGTCAGATCATCAAGGACATCTCCCTCTCCTTCTTCCCCGGCGCCAAGATCGGCCTGCTCGGCCTCAACGGCTCGGGCAAATCCACGGTGCTGCGCATCATGGCCGGCGTCGACAAGGAGTACGACGGCGACGTGCAATGGCAGCCCAACATGAGCATCGGCTACCTGCCGCAGGAGCCGCAGCTCGACGCCGACAAGACCGTGCGCGAGGAAGTGGAGTCCGCGCTCGGCGAAGTCATGCAAGCCCGCCAGAAGCTCGAGGAGGTCTATGCCGCCTACGCCGAGCCGGACGCCGACTTCGACAAGCTCGCCGAACTGCAGGCCCGCTACGAGAACATCATCGCCACGAGCGGCGCCGACGTCGAAACCCAGCTCGAGATCGCCGCCGACGCGCTGCGCCTGCCGCCGTGGGACGCCAGGATCGGCCCGCTCTCCGGCGGCGAGAAGCGCCGCGTGGCGCTGTGCAAGCTGCTGCTCTCCAAGCCCGACATGCTGCTGCTCGACGAGCCCACCAACCACCTCGACGCCGAGTCGGTCGAATGGCTGGAGCAGTTCCTGGTGCGCTTCCCGGGCACCGTGGTGGCCGTCACCCACGACCGCTACTTCCTCGACAACGCGGCCGAATGGATCCTCGAACTCGACCGCGGCGAGGGCATCCCCTGGAAGGGCAACTACTCGAGCTGGCTGGAGCAGAAGGAAGACCGCCTGGCGACCGAGCAGAAGCAGGAAGACGCCCACCGCAAGGCCATGAAGCAGGAACTCGAATGGGTGCGCCAAGGCGCCAAGGCGCGTCAGTCGAAGAGCAAGGCGCGCCTGGCCCGCTACGAAGAAATGTCCAGCGTCGAATACCAGCGCCGCAACGAAACCCAGGAAATCTTCATTCCGCCGGGCGAACGCCTGGGCAATCAGGTCATCGAGTTCAAGGGCGTGTCCAAGGGCTTCGGCGACCGTCTGCTGATCGACAACCTCTCGTTCCAGATCCCGCCGGGCGCCATCGTCGGCGTGATCGGCCCCAACGGCGCGGGCAAGTCCACGCTGTTCCGCATGATCCAGGGGCTGGAGAAGGCCGACGCGGGCGAGATCGAAATCGGCAGCAGCGTGAAGATCGCGGCCGTGAATCAGACGCGTGAAGGCCTCGACGACAAGAAGACCGTCTTCGAAGCCGTGGCGGAAGGTGCGGACGTGCTGACCGTGGGCAAGTTCGAAATGCCCAGCCGCGCCTATATCGGCCGCTTCAACTTCAAGGGCGGCGACCAGCAGAAGATCGTCGGCAACCTCTCCGGCGGCGAGCGCGGGCGGCTCCATCTGGCCAAGACCCTGATCGCCGGCGGCAACGTGCTGCTGCTCGACGAGCCGTCGAACGACCTCGACGTGGAAACGCTGCGCGCGCTCGAAGACGCCCTGCTGGAATTTTCCGGCTGCGCGCTCGTGACGTCCCACGACCGCTGGTTCCTCGACCGCATCGCCACTCACATCCTCGCGTGCGAGGGTGAGTCGCAATGGACCTTCTTCGCGGGCAACTACACCGAGTACGAAGAAGACAAGAAGAAGCGCCTGGGCGAAGAAGCCGCCAAGCCCAAGCGCATCCGCTACAAGCCGATCAGCCGCTGACCCCGCCGGCGGCGGGCGCGCGGCGACACGTCGCGCCCCGCCCGGTCCGGCCCCCGCCCGCCGGGGGCTTTCCCCGGCCCACCTCCGGAACCGCGCCGTGCAACCCGATCTGCCCGCACTCTTC
Source organism: Candidatus Dactylopiibacterium sp. (assembly GCA_031119555.1). Lineage (GTDB taxonomy): Bacteria > Pseudomonadota > Gammaproteobacteria > Burkholderiales > Rhodocyclaceae > Uliginosibacterium. The sequence continues at coordinate 17,595 of JAVHXQ010000060.1, read as the reverse complement.
GCCCGCCTCGGCATCTCCTGCGAGCGCCACGCGCACGCGGCCGTCTTCACCGTCGAGGAAGCCAGCGCCCTGCCCCTCGCCATGGCCGGCATGCCCACGAAAAACCTCTTCCTCAAGGATCGCAAGGGGCGGCGGCATTTCCTCGTGGTCCTGCGCGACACGCAGCGCGTCGACCTCCGCTGGCTCGCCACGGCGCTGCAGGCCGACACCCTGAGCTTCGCCTCGGCCGAGCGGCTCACGCGGCACCTGGCGAGCACCCCCGGCTCGGTCTCCCTGCTCGACATCCTCTGCGACAGCGCAGGCGCGGTGGAACTCGTCATCGACGCCGCGCTGTGGGAAGCCGACGCCCTGCAGTGCCACCCCTACACCAACACCGCCACGCTCGTGATCGCGCTCGACGACGTCCGCCGCCTGCTCGCCGCCCACGACCGCGAAGCGCGTCGCGTCACCTTCCCCGCGAACTGATCCGGCGCGCGCCACCGGCCCCTGGCCGGCCCGCCCCGACAGCGCCCGCGCCACCCTGCTTGCGCCTGCCGCCGCGTGGCGCAGCGCTTGCGCGCGCCCCGACCACGCGGCATGACCGGAGCCCGGGCGCGACCGCCGCATCAACCGGCACGCACGGGGGCCGCGGGAAAACACGGCAAGCTCCCGCCGCGCCCCGGTTGCCCGGCAAACAAAAGCCCGCCATCACGGCGGGCTTTTGTCCTCGCGGCGGATCGCGACGGGCGGCGCACGCGCCGTCATCCGTCACGCCGCCACGGCCCTCGCGCTCAGAGCGCCTTGCCGCAGGCCTTGGCGCGGCGCTGCAGCTCGGCCGCGCGGTACTGTGTCCATTGCTCGTGGATCTTCTGGCCGACTTCGCCGGGGGTCACGGGGCGTGCGTGCAGGATCAGCGGTTCTTTCTTGTCCATGGTGTTCTCCTCAGAACGTGGTGAAAGACTGGCGCCGGCGGCGTCAGCCAGGGCACGGGTCTCGCCATCGTGACGAAGGCTCGCGGAAACCATGCCGACGCGCCGCGCGCGAGCACGCGCGGCACCACGGCATGAAAGGAAAGACGGGAAGGCGGACGATCCGCGCGGGAGGCGGCCGGCGCGCGCCACGCGGGGGGCGCGGCGGGGGCGGCCTGGGCATCGTCGCGGGAGGGCGACGCGGCGTCTGCGATACGAAGGCAAAGGACGGGATGCGAACGGACGGCCCCCGGCGCTTTGATCCTGACTGGCATGTTTCTGAAGCGGGTCCGGAAATCAGTGCGGCAACATCAGGCCGGCCCACGACGGACCGGTCGGCCCGCGACGCCACATGCGCGCCGGGGCTTGCCGTCATTTTCGCGCCGTGACGGCGGGCCGGCGAAGAATTTACAAAAGTTCTCAATCCAGCGCGACGCACGCGATCTCGCCGCGCAGTGCGGCGAGCATTTCGCAGCCGGCCGCCGCGCTGCCGACGCCTCCCGCGCCCCGCATCGCTCGAAAGGCCGTCCGGGGCCTTGATCCAGGATATGTCATTGCCGCGGCGCGCCCGCTATTCTCCTTTTTGAATGAGAATAATTCCCACCTTCGCACAAGGAGCCATCATGACGACTCGCCGTCAAATCCTGCAGTTCGGCCTCATGGGGTCCATGGCCCTGTCGCCGCTGGCACGCGCCGCCACCCCGGCCAAGCTCGCCAGCCTCACGCTTTCCGGCCCGGCCGCAACGGTGTCCGCTCCGCTCGTGCATATGGTGGAAACGGGCGCGCTCGCCGATCTGGCCGCGCACGTGAGCTTCCAGCCCTGGCGCGACCCCGACCAGCTGCGTCTCATGGCGATCGGCGGCAAGGCGGATTTCCTCGCCGCGCCCAGCAACGTGGCCGCCACGCTCTACAACCGGGGCGCCCGGCTGCAACTCGTGAACATTTCCACCTGGGGCCTGCTGTGGCTGCTGTCGCGCTCGCCAGAGAAGAAGCGGCTGGCGGATTTCCGTGACGAGGAGATCGCCGTGCCTTTCCGCGGCGACATGCCCGACATCGTTCTGAGCCAGCTCGCCGCGATGCAGAAGCTGTCGTTACGCAAGCGTTACGTGGCCTCGCCCGTGGAAGCGATGCAGTTGCTGATCGCCCGCCGTGTCGATCACGCGCTGCTGCAGGAACCCGCCGCCGCCATGGCCTTGCGCCGCACCCAGTCCTTCCCGCCCGGCGCCCTCGCACCCGACCTGCACCGCGCCGTGGATCTGCAGGCCGAATGGGGGCAGGCCTTCCAGCGCCGCGACCGCATCCCGCAGGCGGGCCTGATCGCCTGCGGCGCGATGGTGGGCAACGCCGCCCTGCAGGCACGCGTGCATGCGGCCTACGCGCGCGCGCTCGCGGCCTGCCTCGCCGACCCCGTCGCGGCGGGCCGCCTGCTCGCCCGCCACATCGAAATGATCAGCCCCGAAGCCGCCGCCGACGCCTTCGCCACCAGCCGCATGGAAGCGGTAGCGGCCCGCCAGGCGCGGCGGGAGCTGGAATTCTTCTACGCGCAGCTCATGCGGCACGACGCCGGCCTTGTCGGCAACAAACTGCCGGACGACGCGTTCTACGGAGTCTGACACGCCATGCTGCCCACCCTGAGGCGCATCCTGCGGGGCTTGCCGGCCTACCTGTGGAGCGGCTGGGGCGCAGCCTGCAGCCTGCTCTTCCTGCTGGCCGCCTGGGAAGCGCTCTCGGCCCACTACGGCGATCTCATCCTGCCCGCTCCGCTGGCCACCGCGCAGCGCCTCGCCGAGCTGCACGGCTCGGGCCGGCTGGGCGCGGAACTGCTCGTGACCGCCCGGCGCGCCTCCGCCGGACTGGGTCTGGCGCTGGCCGCCGGCAGCCTGCTGGGTCTGTGCGCGGGCCTGTCGAGCACGGTGGCCCTGCTCGCGCGCCCGCTCATCACGCTGCTGCTGGGCACGCCTCCGATTGCGTGGCTGGTGCTCGCACTGCTGTGGTTCGGCATGGGCGACGGCACACCGGTCTTCACGGTCTTCGTGGCGTGCTTCCCCATCGTGTTCGCGGGCGCGCTGCAGGGCGCGCGCACGCTGGATGCCGGCCTGCGCGACATGGCGCGCGCGTGCCGCCTGCCATGGGGCATGCGCCTGCGCGAAGTGTATGGTCCGCACATCCTGTCCTACCTCTTCCCGGCGGCCATCACGGCGCTGGGCAGCGCATGGAAGGTCGTCGTGATGGCGGAGCTTCTCGCCAGCGAGCGCGGCGTGGGCGCGGCCCTCGCGGTCAGCCGCGCGCAACTCGACACCGCGGCGACGCTGGCCTGGGTGGTGGCCGTGCTGGGGTGCCTGCTGTGCGTCGAGTACGGTCTGCTCGAACCCCTGCGGCGCGAACTCGAACGCTGGCGGGAGAACACGCGATGACGCCACCGCGCACGGACGGACATCTGCGGGCGCGGGGGCTGGAGTACGCCTGGCGCATTCATCCGGTGCTGCAGGACATCGGCTTCGATCTGCGCGAGGGCGAGGTGCTGGCGCTGCTCGGCCCGTCGGGCTGCGGCAAGACCACGCTGCTGCATCTCTGCGCGGGCCTGCTCGACCTGCAGGAAGGTACGCTGGAAAACACCTTCGCGCGGCCGGCCATGATGTTCCAGCAGCCGCGCCTGCTGCCCTGGCAGAACGCGCGCGACAACATTGCCCTGAGCCTGCGGGCCCAGGGTGTGCCCCGGGGGCGGGCGCGCGAGGCCGCGCAGGGCGTGGGCCTGCAGCTCGGGCTGGATGCGCTGGCACTTGACGCCTGGCCGCACGCCCTCTCGGGCGGCATGCAGAGCCGCGTCTCGCTGGGGCGGGCACTCGTGACTCGCCCCGACCTGCTCCTGCTCGACGAACCCTTCGCCGCGCTGGACATCGGCCTCAAGGCGCAGCTGCACGAGCTGCTGCTGGGCTTTCGCGACGAACAGGCCACCGCCATGCTGATGATCACGCACGACATCATGGAGGCCATGCGCCTCGCCGATCGCATCCTCATCATGGCGCCGCATCCGGGCCGCATCCTTTACGAGCATGCCCCGGCCCGCCGCCAGGCCGCGCGCGACGCCGCCTGGATCCATGCCGAAACCGCCCGACTGCTCGAAGTGCCAGTGGTACGAAGCTGCTTCGAGCTTCCCGGCGCGGCGCCCGCGCCGCGCGGCGCGCAAGCACCGCGCGCTTTCTCGTGCTGAGGCCGTCATGCCCATCCTTCCCCTGCCCGCCTGCCTGCGCACGGCCCACCCGCTGTGGCAGTGCGGCTTCCGGCCCTTCTTCCTGGGCGCCAGCCTGCTCGCCGGCGCGCTCATGCTGGCATGGGGCCTCTTCCTCGGCCTCGGCCTTCCGGTCCTCCCGCCCGCCGCGCTGGCGCTCCCCGCCGGCCCTTTCGGATGGCATGCCCAAGGCCTGCTGTTCGGCTTCGGCTTCGCGGCGGTCGCGGGGTTCGTGCTGGTGGCGGTGCCCGAATTCACTGCCACGCCCGCCTTTGCCGCGCGCCACAGCCGCGCGCTCGCGGGCTGCTGGCTGACCGGCGTGCTCGCTTCCGGCGTGGCCCATCCGGGGGCGGTCCTGCTCACGGCCGGCGCCTGGGGCGGCCTGCTGGGCGGCTTGCTCGTGCTGGTCCTGCCCCGCCTGTGGGCAGACCCGGGCCGGCCGCAACTGGCTTTTGCCTGGGGTATCGCAAGCCTGCTGGTCACCGCACTGGGTCACCAGGCCGATCTTCTGCGCGGCCTGCCGCCGCAGCGATGGCTGCATGCCTGCGTGGGCCTGATGATGATCCTGGTGGTGGTCGCGCTGAGCCGCATCTCGATGCGCATCGTCAATCTGGCCATCGAGGAATACCACGCCAGCCATGCCGTGCTGGACTCCGGCGCGGACGCCGAAGACGCCGACGCGCTGGAAGGGCGCCATCCGGTCTATCTCGCGCGCCCGCCCCGGCGGCGCCTCGCGATACTCGCCATCGGCGCCTTCACGCTGGCGGAGTTCATCGAACCGGGCAGCCGCGTGGGTGCATGGCTTGCGCTGGCGGCGGGCGCGGCGGTGCTGAACCTCATGGGCGACTGGCATGTGGGCCGCGCGCTGCTGCGCCGCTGGCCCCTGATGCTGTACGCGGTGTACGGGCTCATGGCGGCAGGCTACATCGCCATGGGCGTGTCCATGCTGGGCGGCCTCGCGCCCTGGCTGGGGGCGGGGCGTCACCTGCTCACGGTGGGCGCCTTCGGGCTTTCGATCTACTGCGTGATCTGCATCGCCGGACGCAATCACAGCGGCCTGGAACTCGATGAACGGGCGTGGGTGCCCGCCGGCGCCGCGATGATCGTGGCGGCCGGCGTGGCCCGCACCAGCCTCGCCTGGCCCGGCCTGCCGGCGGCCTGGGTCGTGCCGCTGGCCTATGCGCTGCCAGCGCTGCTGTGGACCGGCGCCTACGCCCTGCTCGCCTGGCGTCTCGGCCCCGTGCTGTGGCGCCGCCGCGCGGACGGCAGGCACGGCTGCATGAGCGTGTAGGCCCGCCGCCCACCTTTGTTGCCGCGACGCGCAGCGGCTTGCCGCCAAGGCAGCAGCGGTGCGCCGGCGTGGGGGAGTAAAGCCAGGCCCGGGCCGGGCTCAGCGCGCGATGTCGTGGCGCGAGACGAGGTAGCTGCTGACCTCGCTCAGCGAGCACTCGATTTCGGACGCATCGCTGTGCGTGATCACCTCGTAGCGCCCGCCGGCCCTGTCATGGAAGACGAAATGGTAAACCTGGGTGTAGCGCCGCCCGGGCTTGCGCTCGGAAGCCAGGCGCCGGACTTCCGTCTTCGCCTCATCGATCTCGGTCAGATCGACGATGCCGGCGTTCTTGAGCCAGACGCCCGCCATGCTCATCGGCCACGACGCGCAGTCCGGCCCCCCGGCCGCAGCGGCGAGGGGCAGCAGCCCGAATGACATCACCATGATCGTGTGCTTCACCGGATGCCTCCTTGTGACTGCCATCGCCCGGCCCGATGCGCGGCCTTCGCGACGGCGGAAAGAGGGCTGCGTCATTGCCGGCAGCCCCAGGCCGGCCCGCGCCCCGCGCGGGCCGATGCATGCGCTTACTTCAGCGGCGTGAAGTCGTAGCCCTGGCCGCGCCGGGTGAGCGTGCCCACGCCCGGGCGCGTGAGGTGGAAGCCGGCGACCAGCGCGTTCTCGCTCAGGGCAAGCTCGGCGATGCGGTGGCGCGTGGCCCTGGCCATTTCGGCGTCCATGTCGAAGACGACGGCCCACTCGGGATGGCGCGCGAACATCGCGACGTTGGTGGTGTCGGCCCAGTACAGGAGCTTCCTGCTGCCGCCTTCGATCATGAAGACGGTGTGACCCGGCGTGTGGCCGAACGCGGCGATGCTGCGCACGCCCGGCAGTACCTGTTGCCCCGGCTCGAAGCGGATCACGCTCGTGGCCAGCGGCCCGAACACGCGCCGCGCGGTGTTGAGCCCCCCGCGCGAAGCCTCGGGGGTGGCGGCATAGCGGGCCTCGTCCATCCACCAGCCCCATTCGGGCGCCGGCACGTAGATCTTCGCGTTGGGGAACACGACCTGCCCGGCCTTGTTGCGCAGACCGTTGATGTGGTCGCCGTGGAAGTGCGAGATCACGACCGCCGTGACCGATTCGGGTGTCACGCCCGCGCCGCGCAGGTTGTCGATGAGCTTGCCGGCGCCCGGGCCGCCAAACTCGCCGTTGCCGGTATCGAAGAGCACGCGCTGGCCGCCGACATCGACGACGAGCGCGGTGTAGGGCACGTCGAGACGGTCGGTGGGCAGCCCGGCGGCCTTCAGGTCGGCCTGCACGTCGGCCAGCGGCGCGTTGCGCACGAAGCTGGCGTCGAGCGGGCGCGAACCTTGCCCGTCGCTGACGGCCAGCGCCTTGACGGCCCCCAGCTCGACGCGCGTGACGCCTTCGGTCACCGCCGTGGCGCGCGGCGCGCTGGCGGCGCATCCCGCCAGCACCCCCAGCAAGGCCGCGCCGATCACCGCCCAATTCACAAGAGACCGCCTGCGCATCGTCGTCATGTCATGCTCTCCAGAAGTTCGAGGTTGGCTCCGGCGGCTTCGCCGGCATCCCGGACGGGATGTCGAAGGCATTCTGGTAAGCGGGCGCGCGCCTGTCCAGCACACACGGCCCCCTGGCACGAGGGGGCAGGCCGCGCGCGGGCGCCGCTCAGGCCGCGCCGAGGCGTGCGAGCTGGGCCTGCAGGCGCTCGATGACGGCCGCGTCGCCGCGCACCGTGAAGCGCGCGCCGGCTTCGTCCGACACTTCAGCCACCACCTGGCAGCTCGCGAAGATTTCGCCGCGCAGCTGCTGGGCATGCCAGGGCACGAGCAGCCCGGCTTCGACGAGGTCGCGCTGGAAGAAGCTCACGATGGCGTCATGCATGCGCGCCACGTCGGCGGGGCGGCGCGCGCTCATGACGACGCAGCCGGGGTAGAGCGCCAGCAGCTCGGCTTCGCGCGCGGCCTGCGCGGCGGCGTCGCCCACCTGGTCGATCTTGTTGAACACGCGCAGGCGCGGAATCTCGTGTGCGTCGATCTCCTCGAGCACGCGGTCGGTGACCTCGCGCTGGCGCTCGAAGCCAGGGTCGCTGGCGTCGATCACATGCAGCAGCAACGCCGCGTCCAGCGCCTCGTCGAGCGTGGTCTTGAAGGAGGTGACGAGGCCGTGCGGCAGGTTCTTGATGAAGCCCACGGTGTCGCTCACGAGCACGCGCGGCACGCTTTCGGGGTGCAGCACGCGCACGGTGGTGTCCAGCGTGGCGAAGAGCTTGTTGGCGACGAGCACCTCGCTGCCGGTCAGCGCCCGCATCAGCGTGGACTTGCCGGCGTTGGTGTAGCCCACCAGCGCCACGCTGGTCAGGCCCTGCCCCTGGCGCTGCTGGCGTCGCGCGCGCTGGGTCTCGCGCGTGGCGTTCATGGCATCGATTTCCTGCTGCAGCTCGGCGATGCGGTCGCGGATCTTGCGGCGGTCGAGCTCGGTGGCCGATTCGCCCGCGCCACGCCCGCCCACGCCGCTGCGCTGGCGCCCCTGCGGCCCCGCGAGCTTGGCGGCCTCGCGCAGACGCGGCGCCATGTATCCGAGCCGTGCGATCTCGACCTGCGCCTTCGCGGCCGGCGAGCGCGCGTTACGGTGGAAGATCTCGAGGATCACCATCGTGCGGTCCATGACCTCGCATTCGGTCGCGAGCTCCAGGTTGCGCAGCTGGGTCGGCGAGATCTCGTGGTCGACGAGCACGAGATCGACGGCATCGTCGCGCGCCTCGTGCGCGACGATCCACTCGCGGATCTCGTCGCGCTTGCCGCTGCCCAGATAGCCCGTGGTGTCGAAGCGTTCGCGCCGCTGCACGATGGTGTGGCGCACCGTCACGCCCAGCGTCTTGGCGAGTTCGCGCAGCTCCATCAGCGAGGCCTCGAACTCGGCGTCGCTGACGGCCGGCAGCTGCACGGCCGCGACCACGGCGTTGAGGGGCTTGTCTTGTGTTTCGGTAAGCATCGCAGGCGTTCGGGAAGGACAGACGCGGATGGTACCCGCACTGCGCCCCGATTCCGGCGCGGCATGCAACGCCGTGCCACAAAAAAACCCGCCGCGGCGCCCTCGGCGCGCCGTCCGCGGGCGTGGCGCGCTACGCTGCGCGAAACGGCATTGCCGGGAGGACAACACCCCATGAAACGATTCCTGTGCGCGACCCTGCTGATTGCGCCGGCGCTGGCGCTGGCGACCAAGGGCGAGCGCTTCGCGGCCGAGTCGCGCATCGTGGCCGACGAAGACGGCTACACGGTGACGCAGCTCACGACCCATCCCGCCGACGATGCCGTGCTGTACTTCACCAACGCGGCGGTATCCCCGGCCGACGAGATGCTGGTGTTCACCTCGCGCCGCACCGGCTACTGGAACCTGTATGGCCTCGACCTGCGCAGCCACGGAATCGTGCAGCTCACGGATTCGAAGCGCCTCTCCGGCACGGGCGCGGTCGTGGCGCCCGTCTCACGCGAGGTCTTCTACAAGGACGGCCGCCAGATCAAGGCGCTGAGCCTGCAGACGCTGGAGGAACGCGTCGTCACCGACCTGCTGCCGGGCTTCATCGTCTCGGCCGCCGTCACGGCGTCACCCGACGGCAAGGTGGTCGCGGTGTCGCAGGTGGAAGACATCCCCGTCAGCACGCGCACCGACGTGATCTATTCCGACATGGACGAGCGCTTCGAGAAGCGCCCCTTCAGCCAGATCTACACCGGCAACGGCGACGGCAGCGACTGGCACACGGTGGCCGGGCAGAAAAAATGGATCAGCCATGTGCTGCTCTCGCCCACCGCGCCGCACACCCTGCTCTACTGCCACGAAGGGCACTGGGCGCGCGTCGAGCAACGCATGTGGCTCATCGGGCGCGACGACCGGGGCAACCGCCTGCTGCGCGAGGAGGAAACCCCCGCGCTCTCGATCGGCCACGAGTATTTCTTCCCCGACGGCGTGCACGTGGGCTACCACGGCAACTACGCGCCGCCCGACCGGCGCCCCTTCATCGGCGTGGCCGACATCCGCGACGGCAGCTACCGCGAGTACCCCACGCCCACGGGCAACACGCATACCCAGGCCAATGCCGCGGGCACGCTGTTCGTGGGCGACGGCAATGCGCGCGCGCCTTCGATCAACGTCTATGCGCTGCGCGAGGGCCGCCTCGAGACCCGCCTGCAGTACCGCCACGACGGTTCCTGGGCGAAGCAGGACTGGCACCCGCACCCGAGCTTCCTGCCCGACGGAGGCATCGTCTTCACGAGCAATCGCGGCGGCGACGGCAACGTCTATCTGCTGCGCATGAAATAGCCGTGCCGATGTGCCTGCCCGGGCGGCGTGCGGGCCGGCACTTCCCCGGCCGGCCAGACTGGAATTCCGCCCCGAGGAAGCCATGATGCGCCCCGCCCTTCTCGATCCCCCCGCCGCCCGCGCCGCGCTCGAAGCGCTCAACCGCTTGCGCGACGTGCCCTGGACGCTCCACCACGACGCACTCACCAAGACCTTCCGCTTCGCGGGCTTTCGCGAGGCCTTCGATTTCATGACCCGCGCGGCCGAGGCGGCCGAGGCGCTGAATCATCACCCGGAGTGGATGAACGTCTACGACCGCGTGGAAGTCCGCCTGACCACGCACGAGGTCAAAGGCCTCACGGAACTGGACTTCCGCCTCGCCGAAGCGCTGGAGCGCGCCGCCGCCTGAGCCGCCGTCCACGAAAAAGCCCGCCGTAAGGCGGGCCCGGGCGGAACGCTCGCGCCGGCTCAGTCGCCGTCGCGGCCCGTCAGCAACGGGATGCTGCCGTCCGACTGCGCACCCAGCAGGCCCGTGCCGGTATAGATGCCGAGCTTGTGGCGGGTGTCGGAAATGTCGAGATTGCGCATCGTGAGCTGGCCGATACGGTCGGCCGGCGTGAAGGCCGCGTCCTCGACCTTCTCCATCGACAGGCGTTCGGGCGCATAGGTCAGGTTGGGGCTCTGGGTGTCCAGGATCGTGTAGTCGTTGCCACGACGCAGCTCCAGCGTGACCTCGCCGGTGATCGGGCGCGCCACCCAGCGCTGCGCGGTCTCGCGCAGCATCAGGGTCTGCGGATCGAACCAGCGGCCCTGGTAGAGCAGACGGCCCAGGCGCAAGCCGTTGATGCGGTACTGCTCGATGGTGTCCTCGTTGTGGATGCCCGTGACCAGGCGTTCATAGACGAGGTGCAGCAGGGCCATGCCGGGAGCTTCGTAGATGCCGCGGCTCTTGGCTTCGATGATGCGGTTCTCGATCTGGTCGCACATGCCCAGGCCATGACGGCCGCCAATCGCGTTGGCTTCGGCGAACAGTTCGACCGCGTTCGCGAAGCCGCGCCCGTTGATCGCCACCGGCACGCCTTCCTCGAAACGCACGCTGACCGTTTCGGGCTTGACGACCACGTCCTCGCGCCAGAAGGCCACGCCCATGATGGGCTTGACGATGTGCATGCCGGCGTTCAGGAACTCGAGATCCTTCGCCTCGTGGGTGGCGCCCAGCATGTTGGAGTCGGTCGAATAGGCCTTCTCGACGCTCATCTTGTAGTCGAAGCCGTTGGCGATGAGGTATTCGCTCATTTCCTTGCGGCCGCCGAGTTCGTCGATGAACTGCTGGTCCAGCCAGGGCTTGTAGATGCGCAGCTGCGGGTTGGCGAGCAGGCCGTAGCGGTAGAAGCGCTCGATGTCGTTGCCCTTGTAGGTCGAGCCGTCGCCCCAGATGTTGACGCCGTCTTCCTTCATCGCCACGACCAGCGCGGTGCCGGTCACGGCGCGGCCCAGCGGGGTGGTGTTGAAGTAGGTCGCGCCGCCGCTCTTGATGTGGAACGCGCCGCACTGGATCGCGGCGATGCCTTCGGCCACGAGCTGCGGGCGGCAATCGATCAGGCGGGCGATCTCGGCGCCATAGGCGCGGGCCTTGCGCGGGATCTCGTCGTAGTCGGATTCGTCCGGCTGGCCCAGGTGGGCCGTGTAGGCGCAGGGGACCGCGCCCTTGCCGCGCATCCAGTGCACGGCGGCGCTGGTGTCCAGACCGCCCGAGAACGCGATGCCGACGCGTTCGCCGGCGGGAATCTTCTGAAGAATGGTTGCAGCCACGGGATGTCTCGCAGGCAGGTTCGGAAAGGGGCGCATTTTAGCACCTCGCATCCGCTCCTGCCGGCCGTGCCCGCAACCCGGAACGGGGGCTTGCGGCAGCGCAAGCCCGCGCGGCGATCACGCCGGGCGCGCGCCGCGCCCGGCTTTGCGCCGTGCCGCGCTCAGAGCGTGTAGCCGAGCACGCGCGCGAAGCCGGAATCCTTGGCGGGGCGCGCAAAGGCTTCGCGCGTGAGGCGCGACATGGGCACCTGCATCGCGGGCGTGTTGAACCAGCGTTCGTAGATGCGGTTGATCTCACCGCTCGCGTAGGTGTCGGCCAGCGTCTGGTCGACGACGCGCAGCAGCTCGCTGTCGTTCTTGCGCACCATGATCGCGTAGGGCTCGATCGAGAGGTAGTCGCCCGCCAGCACGTAGCTGTCTCGGTCCGGCAGGCTGGAAATGAGCCCCGCGAGCAGCACGTCGTCCTGCGGGAAGACGCTGGCCTTGCCGCTCTGCAGGGCCTTGAGCGCCTCCGCGTTGCTGGCGTAGGTCTGGAAGCTCGCCGACTGCACCTCGCGGTCGCGCAGCTGGTTGAAGAGCTTCTCGGAAGTCGTGCCCTTGCTCAGCGCGATGTTCGCGCCCGCCAGCGACGCCACGGTCGTCACGCTGGAACCCTTGCGCGTGAGCAGCTTCATGCCCGCGACGAAGGTCGTGTAGGAAAACGCGACCTGCTCCTGGCGCGCCTTGGTGTTGGTCGTGGAGCCGCACTCCAGGTCGATCGCGCCCTCCACCAGCCGGGGAATCCGTTCGGCCCCCGACACCGTGAGGTACTTCACCTTGAGGTCGGGCAGCTTGAGGTCGCGCCGCAGGCGCTCGACCACGCGCAGGCACAGGTCGAGCGCGTAGCCGACGGGCTGGCCCTGGGCATCCAGATACGAGAACGGGCGCGCCGCCTCGCGGTTGCCGAGCGTGATGGTGCGCGACTGACGGATCCGCGCAAGGGTGTCGATGCTCTGTGCACCGGCACAGACGGCGCCGAGGCCGAGAATGAGCGCGAGCAGGGTTTTCGTGATGGGCATGGTCTGAAGGAAGAGGGGTTTGCGCAAAAATCTGGCGCAAAGTGCGGACTTTAGCGCCAGAAGCCCTCCTCATGACAGGGCCATAACCGGAATATCCTTCATTCCGACGAACGCATGGCGCGCGGGCGCGCCCTCGCCCGTCAGCCCTGGCGCTGGAAATCCACGTAGATGTGCTCCGCCTGACGAGCGGCCACGCCGGGCTCGGCCAGGCGGTCGGCGAGGTTGAAGGCGAACTGGAACGCCAGGCCCAGGCCGCGCCCGGTCAGCACGCCACGGTCTTCGACGATGTCCGCGTCCACGTATTGCCCGTCCGCGTAAAGCGCGTGGTTGTTGCCCGAGCACGTGTAGCGGCGGCCTTCCAGCAGACCGTTGGCGGCCAGCACGTGCGCCCCGGCCGAGCAGAGCGCGGCCACCCAGCGCCCGGCGGCCTGGTGCGCCTTCACGCAGGCCACCACGGCGGGGTCGGCGCCCAGGTTGCGCGCGCCCTGCGGGCCACCCGGCAGCACGATGGCGTCGAACAGCACGCCGGAGCGCTCCGCCAGCAGCGCGTCGGCGCGCACGAGCACCTTGAAATAACTCGTCACCACGGGGTCGTCGGCGCACGCGAGCAGTTCCACATCGAGCTTCGCGCGGCGCAGCACGTCCAGCGTCACGATCGTTTCCGCATCCTCGAACCCCTGCGCCATCAGCACTGCCACTTTCGCCATCGTCATCTCTCCCGGTACGGCCGCGGCGGCTCGCCGCGAAGGCGGCATGCTAGGCCGCGCGCCCCCGCGCGGCAAGCCTGGCGGAGGGCGGCAAGGACACGCCACGCGCCCGCCCCTGCCCGGCCCGGACGGGCAGGCCGGCCCGCACGGTCGCGGCGCGGCCCACGCGGGAGAACTAGCCTCAAGCAAGCGCTGGCCGCCGCAGGGGTGGCGCGCGCCGGGCACACCCCTTGCTAAATGCGATTGATTCTTATTTAATCATCAAATCACCGATCACACGCCGCGCCCGACGCGACGGGAAGGATGAGATGAACCCGATGACGAACCGGCCCGCCCTGCGCTGGCAACAGTTGCTCGGCTTCGCGATCTTCACCGCGGGCCTGCTCATCGCACTGGTCTGGACCTGGCAATGGATCGCCGCCGAACCGGTGCTGCAGACAGCGCTCGCCTCGGGCTCGCTGGCCGCCTTCGCCACCGCGCTGGGGGTCACGCCCATGCTGCTGGCGCGCGCGCCGGGGCGGCGGATACACGACACCATGCTGGGCTTCGGCGCGGGCGTGATGCTGGCCGCCACGTGTTTCTCGCTGATCATCCCGGCCCTGGGCGCGGCCGGGCTCCAAGGCTACACGCGCCTGGGCGCGGCGGGCCTCGTGGGCGTGGGCATCCTGCTCGGCGCGGGCTGCCTGATGCTGCTCGAACGCCACCTGCCGCACGCACACTTCTTCGGCGGTGCGGGCACCGACGGCGGCCAGCGACTGCAGCGCGTGTGGCTCTTCGTGTTCGCGATCGTGCTCCACAACATTCCCGAAGGGCTCGCGATCGGCGTTTCAGCCGCCGGGACCGACGCTGCGCGCGCGGGCGCGCTCGCCACCGGAATCTCGATCCAGGACGTTCCCGAGGGCCTCGTCGTGGCCCTCGCGCTCAACAGCGTGGGAATCGGCCGCTGGCCCTCCGCGCTGCTGGGCGCGGCGTCGGGGCTGGTCGAACCCATCGCGGCCGTGCTCGGCGCCGCCGCCCTCGTCTATAGCGCGCCCCTGCTGCCCTGGGGCCTGGCCTGCGCGGGCGGCGCGATGCTGTTCGTGGTGAGCCACGAGGTGATCCCCGAGTCGCACCGTCAGGGGCACGAACGCTTCGCGACCACGGGCCTGCTGCTGGGCTTCGTGCTCATGATGCTGCTGGATACCGCATTGGGCTGACCCCACGCCCGATAACCCCAAGGAGAAAAGACCATGCCCCACGCCCTGCCCTCGCTGCCCTACGCCTACGACGCACTCGAGCCGCACATCGACGCGCGCACGATGGAGATCCACCACCTGCGCCACCACCAGACCTACATCAACAACCTCAACGCCGCGCTCGCGGGCAGCGGGCTGGAGGAAGAGCCGATCGACGCCGTGCTGAGCCGTTTCGACAGCCTGCCCGAAGCGCTCAGGACGCCCGTGCGCAACCAGGGCGGCGGTCACGCCAATCACAGCCTGTTCTGGACCGTGATGACGCCGGAGTTCGACGGCGAGCCGGGTTCCGCGCTGGCCGCCGCGATCGAAGCAGACCTGGGTGGCTTCGAAGCCTTCCGCACCGCCTTCACGCAAGCCGCGACGAGCCGTTTCGGCAGCGGCTGGGCGTGGCTGTCGGTCACCCCCGAGGGCAAGCTGGTCGTGGAAAGCACGGGCAACCAGGACAGCCCGCTGATGCACGGCAACACGCCGGTGCTGGGGCTGGACGTCTGGGAGCACGCCTACTACCTCAATTACCAGAACAAGCGCGCCGACTACATCAGCGCCTTCTACCACGTGATCCACTGGCCCGAGGTCGAACGCCGCTGGCGCGAGGCCACGCGCGGCTGATCGCCGGCCGCCGCAGGAGCCTTCATGTCGCTTCACTTCCGCCAGCTTCCGCCCCGCGAGCAGTGGTACTGGTCGGGCATGCGCATCCGGCTCGGGCTGCATACCGACGAGCCCCGCCTGTTCGACCATTACGAAGCGGTCGGCGCCTGGCTGCATGAGCACGGTCTGGTCACGCCCTGGAGCGTGGCCGACCGTTTCGCGCGCCTGCTGCTCGACACCGCCGAGGACGCAAGCCTGCCGCCGCACTGGCGCATGCTGTGTCTGGACCGTCTGCACGGCCCGCTCGAACATCTCGCGTGCCTGCGCGCCACCGAGGCGGACTGCCGCCACGTGGAAGCCCTGCGCCGGCGTCTCGCGCGCATAGAATGCCCGAGCGCCGAGGAGCCGCCACCCGCCGCCGACTGAGCCCGGCCCCCACCACAGGAATCCGCATGCCGACCCGAACCGAACACGACACCTTCGGCCCCATCGAAGTCCCCGCCGAAAGCCTGTGGGGCGCACAGACCCAGCGCTCGCTGCAGAACTTCGACATCTCCGGCGAACGCCAGCCGCGCGAACTGCTGGAAGCGCTGGTGCGCGTCAAGCGCGCCTCGGCCCGCGTCAATCACACCCTCGGCCTGCTCGACGACGCACGCAGCGGCGCCATCGTCGCGGCCGCCGACGAAGTCCTGTCCGGCCAGCACGCCGATGCGTTCCCGCTGGTCGTCTGGCAGACCGGCTCCGGCACGCAGACCAACATGAACGTCAACGAAGTGCTCGCCAACCGCGCCAGCGAGCTGCTCGGCGGCACGCGCGGCGAAGGCCGCCTCGTGCACCCGAACGACGACGTCAATCGCAGCCAGTCCAGCAACGACGTCTTCCCCACCGCCATGCACGTGGCCGCCGTCACCGCGCTCACGGGCCGCCTCCTGCCCGCCCTCGCGCGGCTGCACGCCACGCTGGCCGGCAAGGCGCGCGACTTCGACGACATCGTCAAGATCGGCCGCACCCACCTGCAGGACGCCACGCCCCTCACGCTGGGGCAGGAGATCTCGGGCTGGGCCGCGCAGCTCGCGCACGCCGAACGCCATCTGCGCGACGCGCTGCCGCACCTGTGCGAACTCGCGCTCGGCGGCACCGCCGTGGGCACCGGCCTGAACGCGCCCGCCGGCTACGCCGTGGCCGTCGCCGCCGAACTCGCGCGCGATACCGGCCTGCCCTTCGTGACCGCGCCCAACAAGTTCGAATCGCTCGCCACCTGCGATGCGCTCGTGCACGCCCATGGCGCGCTCAAGACGCTCGCGGCGAGCCTCATGAAGATCGCCAACGACGTGCGCTGGCTCGCCAGCGGCCCCCGCTCGGGCCTGGGCGAACTGCGCATCCCCGAGAACGAACCGGGCTCGTCGATCATGCCCGGCAAGGTCAATCCCACGCAGAGCGAGGCGCTCACCATGCTCGCCGCGCAAGTCATGGGCAACGACGTGGCGATCAACATCGGCGGCGCCTCGGGCAACTTCGAACTCAACGTGTTCCGCCCCATGATCGCCCACAACTTCCTGCAAAGCGTGCGCCTGCTCGCCGACGGCATGCGCAGCTTCAACGACCACTGCGCCGTGGGCATAGCGCCCGACCGCGAACGCATCGACGCGCTCGTGGCGCGCTCGCTGATGCTCGTCACCGCGCTGAACCCGCACATCGGCTACGACAAGGCCGCGCGGATCGCGAAGAAGGCGCACCAGGAGGGCAGCAGTCTGCGCGAAGCCGCGCTCGCGCTGGGTTACGTGAGCGCCGAGGATTTCGACCGCTGGGTCGTGCCCGCGCAGATGACGGGGCGTTGACGCGCGCCGGCGGCGGCCCGGCCTTCAGGGGGCGCTCTCGCCCCACTTCGCCAGGGCGGCCTCGTCGCTCTCGCGGGCCTCCACCCAGTGCGCGCCGTCCGCGCGCTCTTCCTTTTTCCAGAACGGCGCCCGGGTCTTCAGGTAGTCCATGATGAAAGCGCAGGCCTCGAACGCGGCCTGCCGGTGGCGGCTCGTCACGCCCACGAACACGATGCGCTCGCCAGGCAGCAGGCGGCCCACGCGATGGATCACGCGCACCGGGCCCAGCGGCCAGCGCGCGCGCGCCTGGCGCACGATGGCCTCGAGCGCCCCGGCGGTCATGGCGGGGTAATGCTCCAGCGTCATCGCGACGAGGCCATCGCCCCCGCGCACCAGACCCACGAAACTCGCCACGGCGCCCAGCGCATCCTGCCCGGCCGTCAGCGCGGCGGTCTCGGCGCCCACGTCGAAATCCTGCGCCTGCACGCTCACGCTCATGCTCAACCTCCGGTCACGGGCGGAAAGAAGGCCACTTCGTCCCCCGCGCGCACCGCCGTGGCGGGCTGGGCGAGCGCCTGGTTGACGGCGGCCCGCACGGCGCGGCCGGGCGCC
>JAVHXQ010000059.1 GCA_031119555.1 Candidatus Dactylopiibacterium sp. | reverse complement strand
GCGTCGCGGCAGGGGCGGCTGCCGGGGCGGCGGCGGGTGCAGCGGCTGCGCCCTCCGCTTCCAGCACGACGACGATGGCACCTTCGCCCACGCGGTCGCCGACCTTGGCGCGCACTTCCTTGACCACCCCGGCGGCCGAAGACGGCACTTCCATCGTGGCCTTGTCCGACTCCAGCGTCAGCAGGGGATCGTCGACCTTGACGGTGTCACCGACCTTGACCGAGACCTCGATGACGGGAACGTCCTTGAAATCGCCGATGTCCGGCACTTTTACTTCGATGAGTTGGCTCATTGTTATCTCCGTGAGAAGGGAGAAGGGAGAAAGGTGAAGGGCCGACGGCGGCATGCGCCGCGGCACCCTCCTCCCTTCCCTCTTCTCCCTTCACTGTGTCTCAGGCAAACAGGGGATTTGGCTTGTTGACGTCGATGCCGTACTTGGCGATCGCCTCGGCCACCTTCTCGCGCTTGATGCTGCCTTCGTCGGCCAGCGCGGCCAGCGCGGCCACCGTGACCCAGCGACGATCCACCTCGAAGTGGTCGCGCAGGGCCTCACGCGTATCCGAGCGGCCGAAGCCGTCGGTACCGAGCACCACGAACTTGTTGGGCACGAAGGGACGGATCTGTTCGGCGTACAGGCGAATGTAGTCGGTGGCGGCAACCACCGGGCCCACGCTGCCCTTGAGCTTCTTCTCGACGTGCGAAACGCGCTTTTCCTCGAGCGGATGCAGCATGTTCCAGCGCGTGGCGTCCTGCCCGTCACGGGTCAGCTCGTTGAAGCTCGGCGCGCCCCAGATGTCGGCATCCACGCCCCAGTCGGCCTTCAGCAGCTCGGCCGCGGCGATGACTTCGCGGAAGATCGTGCCCGAGCCCATGAGCTGCACGCGCGGGCCCTTGCCGGCCTCGCCGTCGCGGAACTTGTAGAGACCCTTCAGGATGTCGGCCTCGGAGCCCTCCGGCATGGCCGGGTGCTCGTAGTTCTCGTTCATGACGGTGAGGTAGTAGTACACGTCTTCCTGCTCGCCGAACATGCGGCGCAGGCCGTCCTGGAAGATCACCGCGACTTCGTAGGAGAAGGTCGGGTCGTAGCTCACGCAGTTCGGGATCGTGTGCGCGAGCACGTGCGAGTGGCCGTCCTCGTGCTGCAGGCCTTCACCGTTGAGCGTGGTGCGCCCGGCGGTGCCACCGATCAGGAAGCCGCGCGCGCGCGAGTCGCCCGCTGCCCAGCAGAGGTCCATGGTGCGCTGCAGGCCGAACATCGAATAGAAGATGTAGAACGGGATCATCTGCACGCCGTGGGCCGAGTAGGCCGTGGCCGCCGCGATCCAGTCGGCCATCGCGCCCGCCTCGTTGATGCCGTCCTGCATCACCTGGCCGTTGACCGCTTCCTTGTAGAACATCAGCTGGTCGTGATCCTGCGGCGTGTAGTTCTGGCCTTCCTGGTTCCAGATGCCGTACTGGCGGAACATGCCTTCCATGCCGAAGGTGCGCGACTCATCCACGACGATGGGCACCACGTTCTTGCCGATGTGCTTGTCCTTGAGGATGGTGTTGAACATCCGCACCAGCGCCATCGTGGTCGAGAACTCGCGGCCCTCGCCGGATGCGGCGAGCTGGGCCGCGAAGGCTTCGAGCGCGGGCACTTCGAGCCTGGCGGCGCTGCGGCGGCGGGCCGGCAGATAGCCGCCCAGATCGCTGCGGCGCGCGCGCATGTAGTTGAGTTCGGGCGAACCTTCCTCGAACTTGATGAACGGCATCGATTCGAGCTGGTCGTCGGCGACGGGAATGTGGAAGCGGTCGCGGAAGGCGCGCAGCGCGTCGGCCGACATCTTCTTCTGCTGGTGGCTGGTGTTCTGCGCCTCGCCGGATTCGCCCATGCCGAAGCCCTTGACGGTGTGCGCCAGGATCAGCGTCGGCTCGCCCTTGGTCTCCACGGCGGCCTTGTAGGCGGCGAAGACCTTGAACATGTCGTGGCCGCCACGGTTCAGGTGCCAGATGTCGTCGTCGGTCCAGTCGGCGACGAGCGCCTTGAGTTCGGGCGTGTTGAAGAAGTGTTCGCGCACCCAGGCGCCGTTCTTCGACTTGTAGGTCTGGTACTCGCCATCGACCACTTCGAGCATGCGCTTCTTGAGCAGGCCCTTGGCGTCGCGCGAGAACAGCGCGTCCCAGTTCGAGCCCCACATCAGCTTGATGACGTTCCAGCCCGCGCCACGGAACTCGGCCTCGAGCTCCTGCACGATCTTGCCGTTGCCGCGCACCGGGCCGTCCAGACGCTGGAGGTTACAGTTGATCACGAAGATCAGGTTGTCGAGCTTCTCGCGCGAAGCCACGCTGAGCGCGCCGCGCGACTCGACCTCGTCCATCTCGCCGTCGCCCAGGAACGCCCACACCTTGCGGCCTTCGTTGTTCTGGATGCCCCGGTTGGTCAGGTACTTCATGAACCGCGCCTGATAGATCGCCATCAGCGGGCCCAGGCCCATGGAGACCGTGGGGAATTGCCAGAAATCGGGCATCAGCCAGGGGTGCGGATAGGACGACAGGCCCTTGCCCGAGGTTTCCTGGCGGAAGTTGTCGAGCTGTTCCTCGGTCAGGCGGCCCAGCAGATAGGCGCGCGCGTAGATGCCGGGAATCGAATGGCCCTGGAAGTACACCAGATCGCCTTCCTGTTTCTCGGTCGGCGCCTTCCAGAACCAGTTGAAACCCACGTCGTACATGGTGGCCGAGGACGCGTAGGACGCGATGTGGCCGCCGACGTTGGTGTGCTTGTTGGCGCGCACCACCATGGCCATCGCATTCCAGCGCAGATAGGCCTGGATGCGCAGTTCGATCTCGGGGTCGCCAGGGTAGTTGGGCTGGTCAGCCGGCGGAATGGTGTTCTGGTAGAGGGTATTGGCACTGTAGGGCAGCGTCACGCCCGAATCACGCAGATCCTCGATCAAGCGTTCGATCAGGTAGCGGCCGCGCTCGGCGCCTTCCTGGGATACCACCGCGCCAAGGGCTTCCAACCATTCCTGAGTCTCCTGCTGGTCCGCGTCGGACTGCAGAAGGACGTGAGGCACTGCTGCCATTGTTCTCTCCTAACCAGGGGTTCAAAGGGCGCCCGGAAACAAGAGAGTCCGGGCCATCGTTGTTGGTAATGAATCCCGCACGGCCAAGGAGGGCGAGGGGGCACTCCAGGCGCAACCCTGCGCGGAATGTCCCTGCAGGGCCGGTACCTGCAGGATTCTTCGATCGGGCAATATAAAAGAAGCCCCTTCACGGTGCAATGTGAATGCCCCATCAAATTTGGTTCGCGCGCCATTAAAAAAACTTTAGTAAACATGATGTTGCAACGCACAACTATTCTGATGGCATCCACTTTTCGTAACGTTATCAAGGTCCGGCGGACTTTCGTGCCCCGCATTGGCCCGCCTCCGGCCTGCCCGCGCGGCCGCCCGGCTCCTCGGGTTGGCCGCGAGCGCGCGGCGCCGGCGCATGGGTCATAATCCCCCTCGCGTCTCGCCCCACCCCCTCCCGTTTCGCGCCGGATGGATACCAACGATTCCCCCGAACACGACAGCAACCGCCGCCCCGCGCCCCACTCGCCGGGTCTGTCCGTCCTGCTTCTCGTCGTCCTGCTGAGCCTGATCTGGTTCGCCATCTATCCGGTCGAAGGCACCCCGGAGGGCGCCGAGCGCATCCGCATCGGGCTTTCCATCCTCATCGCGCTGGCCGCCGTCGCGGGCTGGGGCCTGGTGATCGCGAACCAGCAGAACCAGCGCGCGGGCCGCATCGAGGAGGAGCGGGATCTCTTCTTCACGCTCGCGCTCGACATCTTCGCCGTGCTGGGGCAGGACGGCAGCCTCCAGCGCATCAACCCCGCCGTGCTCAACATCCTGGGCCTCAAGCCCGAGACGCTGATCGAAGGCACCACGCTGGCCGACCTCGTTCACCCCGACGACGCCCCGCAGATCGCGCACAGTCTCGCGCTGCTCATGCTGGGCAAGCCGAGCCAGTTCGAGGTCCGCTGCCGCTGTGGCGACGGCAGCTGGCGCTGGCTGTCGTGGAGCGCCACCCCCACCGGCGACAAGCGCATCTTCGCGGTGGCGCACGACATCACGAGCCGCAAGAGCCGCGAAGAGACCCTGCGCGCCGACTCGGCCTTCCGCCGGGCGATGGAAGACTCCGTGCTGACGGGCCTGCAGGCCGTCGCCCCCGACGGCCGCATCCTGTATGTGAACCGTGCGTTCAGCGCCCTCGTGGGGCGCCCCGCCACCGAGCTCATCGGCCAGCGTCCGCCCTATGCCTTCTGGGCCGGCGAGGGCCTGCAGCCCGGCGTGGACTTCGCCCAGCACGCCACGGGCGCCGGGCGCGAGCTCGAGGTCCGCCATCGCGACGGCCGCCACCTGCACGTGCGCGTGCACGTCTCGCCGCTCGTCGACAGCCATGGCGCGCAGACCGGCTGGATGGTCGCGATGACCGACATCACCGAGCAGCACCGCGCGCGCGCCGAGCTGCAGGCCGCCAACGAGCGCATCACGGCGGTACTCGACGGACTGGACGCCGCCGTCTACGTGATCGAGATCGCCAGCGGCGACCTGCTCTACTCCAACCGCGCCTATGCGTCGCAGGCGCAGCACGCCGGCCAGGATGCCCGCGAAGCGGTCCCCACGCCCGAACTCGGCGACTACCCCGTCGACCCGCGCCACCTCGGCGCCGACGCCGTGCCGCGCGAACTCTTCGACGGCGAACTGCAGCATCCCCTCACGGCGCAGTGGTTCCATGTGCGCGAGCGCGCCCTGCGCTGGGTCGATGGTCGCGTCGTGCGCCTGGCCGTGGCCACCGACATCACCGCCCTCAAGCGCGCCGAGGAACTCTCGCGCGAGCAGGAAGAGCGCCTTGCGCGCACCTCGCGCCTCATCACGATGGGCGAGATGGCTTCCACGCTGGCCCATGAACTCAACCAGCCGCTCTCGGCGATCTCGAACTACACGATGGGCTGCGCCAATCGCCTGCGCGGCGGCCAGTACCGCATGGAAGACATCCTGGGCGCGCTCGAGAAAGCCAGTCAGCAGGCCAACCGCGCCGGCAACATCGTGCGACGCATCCGCGATTTCGTGCGCAAGAGCGAACCGCGCCGCAGCCTCATCAGCCTGAGCCAGGTCACCGAGGAGGCGCTGGGCATCGCCGAGATCGAGGCCCGGCGCCTGGGCGCGCGCGTCGTGACCCAGCTCGCGCCCGATCTGCCGCCCGTGCTGGCCGACCGCATCATGCTCGAGCAGGTGCTCATGAACCTCGTCAAGAACGCCGCCGAGGCCATGCTGGACACGCCGCTCGAGGAGCGCGTGATCCATCTCCATGCGTGCGAAAAACACAACAGCATCGAAGTCTCGGTCTCGGACCGCGGCTCGGGAATCAGCGCCGCACACCTGGACGAATTATTCTCACCTTTCTTTACGACCAAAGCGGAAGGCATGGGGATGGGGCTGAACATCTGCCGGTCCATCATCGAGTTCCACAAAGGTCGCCTCTGGGTAGAGGCCAACCCGGACGGAGGCAGCATCTTCCGATTCACGCTGGCACTGGAGACAAAAAATGAGTCCGACCACGACCCCAACTAACCATGGAGCTACGGCTCCCGATCAACTCGTCTACATCGTCGACGACGACGAAGCCCTGCGCGATTCGCTGCTCTGGCTGCTGGATTCCACCGGCATCAAGGCACAGGCCTTCAGTTCCGCCGAAAGCTTCCTCTCGGCGTGGAGTTCGCGCATGAGCGGCTGCCTCGTGCTCGACATCCGCATGCCCGGCATGACCGGCCTGGAGCTGCAGGAGAAGCTGCACGCCATGCACTCCACGCTGCCCATCATCTTCATCACGGGTCACGGCGACGTGCCGATGGCGGTCTCCGCGCTCAAGAGCGGCGCCGTCGATTTCATCGAGAAGCCCTTCAACGACCAGGACATGGTCAAGCTCATCCACGCCGCGCTCAGCGAAGACCGCAAGCACCATGACAGCCGTCTGCAGGAAGCCGATGCGCAGCGCCGCATCGACGGCCTCACGCCGCGCGAGAAGGAAGTGCTGGAACTCATCGTCGCGGGCCGTCTGAACAAGCAGATCGCCGATGACCTGGGCATCAGCATCAAGACCGTCGAGGTGCACCGCGCCCGCGTCATGGAGAAGATGGGCGTGAACTCGCTGGCCGAACTCGTCCAGCACGTCATGTCCGCGCACAAGAACGACTGACCCCGCGCGCGGGGCAGCAGCCGGAACGGGGGCCACGGCCCCCGTTGTCGTGTCCACGCGCCCGCAGGCGCCTCCCGCGTGGCGCCGCTTCCACGCCTCCCGCACGGCCCCGCGCCCGTGCGCTGCGCAACGCAGCCGCCGCCCGGTGGCATCGGGGAAATCCCGTGCCCGTTCCGGCCGAAATAGCCCGGGCAACCTGCATGCCAGTCGCCTAGATTGACTGCACCATCCCCACGCGTGCGTCCGCATGGCCACACCAGACATCCTCGTCAGCGAGGTCGGCCCTCGCGATGGCCTGCAGAGCATCGCGCGCAGCATGTCGACCGGCGCCAAGCACCGCTGGATCCGCGCGCTGGCCGCCGCCGGACTGAGGGAAATCGAAGTGGCCTCCTTCGTGCCCCCTCGCCTGCTGCCGCAGATGGCCGACGCCGCGGCGGTCGTCGCCGAGGCGCTGCGCATCCCCGGCCTGACCGTGCTGGCCCTCGTGCCCAACCTGCATGGCGCGCGCGCGGCCGTCGCGGCGGGCGCCCACAAGCTCACGCTGCCCGTTTCCGCCTCGCGCGCCCACAGCGAGCGCAACCTGCGCAAAAGCCCCGAGGAAGCCGTCGAGGAAGTCCGCCGCGTGCTCGCCCTGCGCGACCAGAGCCCGCGCGCGTTCGGCGTGGAGGTGGGCATCTCCACGGCCTTCGGCTGCACGCTGGAAGGCCGCGTGGACGAAGACCACGTGCGCCGCCTCGCGGTCGCGCTGGCCGAAGCCGGCGTCGATAGCGTGGGGCTCTCCGACACCACGGGCTACGCGAACCCGGCCCAGGTGCGGCGCATGTTCCGTCACCTGATCGCCGACCTCGGCGAGCGCGCCGGCGGCGCCCATCTGCACAACACGCGCGGCCAGGGCCTCGCCAACGTGGTCGCGGCGCTGGAAGCCGGCGTCACCACCTTCGACGCCTCCCTGGGCGGCCTGGGCGGCTGCCCGTATGCGCCCGGCGCCAGCGGCAACATCGTGACGGAGGATCTCGTCTTCCTGCTCGAAAGCATGGGGCTGGACACCGGCGTGGATCTCGCCGCCCTGCTCGCCGCGCGCGACGTGGTGCGCGGCGCCCTGCCCGACGAGCCGCTCTACGGACACCTCTCCGACGCCGGCCTGCCACGTGGCTTCCGCTATGCGCGCGAACGCGCCGGGCGCCCCGCGCCGGCACGCCCTCATCCCGCGGGCCGCGACGCATGACGCACGGCTTGCCGCTCGCGGGCCTGCGCGTCGTCGAGTTCGTACACATGGTCATGGGGCCGACCTGCGGCCTGATCCTCGCCGACCTCGGCGCCGAGGTCATCAAGGTCGAGGGCGTGGAAGGCGACGCCACGCGCACGCTGGGCGGCTCGGGCGCGGGCTACTGGCCCACCTACAACCGCAACAAGCGAAGCCTCGCGGTCGATCTCAAGACTCCGGAGGGGCTGGCCGCCGTGCGGGCCGTGCTCGCCACGGCCGACATCGTGACCGAGAACTTCCGCCCCGGCGCCATGGCGGGACTGGGCCTGGGGTACGACGCCGTGCGCGAGATCCGCCCCGACGTGATCTATTGCGCCATGAAGGGCTTCCTGCCTGGCCCCTACGAACACCGGCCGGCACTCGACGAAGTCGTGCAGATGATGGGCGGGCTCGCCTACATGACCGGGCCCGAGGGGCGTCCGCTGCGGGCGGGGGCCTCGGTCAACGACGTCATGGGCGGCATGTTCGCGGTGATCGGCATCCTCGCCGCCGTCGTCGAACGCTCCCGCAGCGGGCGCGGGCAGGAAGTGCGCACCGGGCTGTTCGAGAACAACGTGTTCCTCGTTGCCCAGCACATGCTGCAATACGCGGTCACGGGCCGGCCCGCCTCGCCCATGCCGTCGCGCACCTCGGCCTGGGCGGTATACGACGTGTTCGACTGCGCGGACGGCGAACAGATCTTCATGGGGGCCGTGAGCGACGCGCAATGGCATCAGCTGCTCGCGGCCTTCGCGCTGCCGGAGCTCGCCACCGATCCCGGGCTCGTCACCAACAACCAGCGCGTGGCGGCGCGCGAGCGCTTCATGCCGCGTCTGCGCGCCCTGCTCGCCGGCCTCTCCAAAGCGGAAATCATGGCGCGCTGCGAGCGCGCCGGCCTGCCCTTCGCACCCATCGCCCGGCCGCAGGACCTCGCCGCCGATCCGCACCTGCGCGCCTCGCAAGGCTTCACGGGCGTCACCCTGGCCGACGGCACGCACGCCGAAGTGCCCTGCCTGCCGCTGGCGATGGATGGGCGGCGCTTCGGCACGCGCCTCGATCTGCCCGCCGTGGGTCAGCACACGCGCGCGGTCCTGCGCGAGGCCGGCTACGACGAAGCGCGCCTGGACACCCTGATCCGGACGGGAACGCTGGCGGGCCCCTGAGAGGTGGCCCCGCCGGCCAGGCATCGCCTGCGCCCGCCCCGTAGCTCGCAGCACCCACGTTTCACCGCCCCACCCACGAGAGGAGACAAGCATGAATACCCATCGTCGCCGCATCACCCTGGCCGCCGGGCTCGCCCCGCTGGCCGCCCTGCTGCCCCGCTGGGCCAGCGCCGCGCCGCTGTTCGAGTCGCTCAGCCTGTTCATTCCCGCCGCGCCCGGCGGCGGCTGGGACACCACCGGACGCGTCATCGAGCAGGTCTGCCGCGCGGCCGGCCTGGTCGGCGGCGTCCAGTTCGAGAACGTCGGCGGCGCCGGCGGCATGGTCGGGCTGCCGAAGTTCGTCGCCCAACGCAAGGGCCAGGGCAACTGGCTGCTGGTGGGCGGCTCCGTCATGGTGGGCGCGGGCATCGCCAACAAGAGCCCGGTGACCATCCGCAACGTGGTGCCCATCGCGCGCCTGACCGAGGAGGCCGGCGTGGTGGTCGTGCCCGCCAGCAGCCCGCACCGCAGCTGGAAGGATTTCGCGGCCGCGCTCAAGGCCAACCCCAAGGGCACCAGCGTGGCGGGCGGCAGCGCGGGGGGCACCGACCATCTCCTGCTCGGCATGATGATCCGCGAGCTGGGCGCCAATCCCAAGGAGGCGTCCTACGTCGCCTTCGCGGGCGGCGGCGCGGCGGTGGCAGCCGTCATCGGCGGCCAGGTGTCGGCCGGCATCTCCGGCTACT
The DNA here is from genome assembly GCA_031119555.1 of Candidatus Dactylopiibacterium sp. GTDB lineage: Bacteria > Pseudomonadota > Gammaproteobacteria > Burkholderiales > Rhodocyclaceae > Uliginosibacterium. Next base: position 12,377 of record JAVHXQ010000059.1, on the reverse strand, counting down.
CGGAGTTCGCCGAACACATCAAGGCCGGGCGCCTGCGCGCCATCGCCGTGTCGGGCAACGCACGCATTCCCGGTGTCGACGTGCCCACCCTCAAGGAGCTCGGCGTGCCCATCACCACCGCCAACTGGCGCGGCGTATTCGCGCCGCCCGGGGTCAGCGCCGCGCAGCAGAAGGCCCTCACCGAACTCATGGGCGCGATGCATCGGTCGGCGCAATGGAAGGAGCAGCTCGAGCAGCGCAAGTGGGTGGATGTGTTCCTCGCGGGCGACGACTTCGCGCGCGACGTCGCCGAGGACATCCGCAGCACCGAAGCCGTGATGAAGGACCTCGGCCTGGCCTGAGCCCGCCGGCCCGCGCGGCCGCCCCGCCGCGCGGGCTCGTCCGCCCCCTAAAGGAGATCCCATGAAACCCCCTTCCCGCGCCTTCAGCGTCATCGTCGGCCTCGGGCTGTTCGCCTTCACCGCCGTGATGGGCGTGCAGGCCAGCCTGATCCCCCTGCCCGTGATGCAGGACGCGCTCGGCCCGCGCCTGCTGCCGGGCGCGCTGTGCGGCCTGCTGCTGATCCTGGCGATGGGCTACACCCAGGCGGCCTGGCAGGACCGCAGCCCCGACGTGATCAACGACGAGGCCGAGGCGCCGCTGCCCGGCCGCGCCGCGCGCTGCGCGTGGTTCATCGGCGGGCTCGCGGCCCTGCTCGCGCTGATCCCCGCGATCGGCATCGGGGCGGCCTGCGCGCTGGCTTTCGTGCTGTTCGCGCGCGCCTTCGGCAGCCGCGCCCCGCTCAAGGACCTGCTCATCGGCGGCCTGTTCTCGCTCGCCGTCTGGGGGCTGTTCGACAAACTGCTCGGCGTGCCGCTGGGCCCCTTCCTGCATCTTCCCTGAGGCGCCCGCCATGACGACCTTCGACGCCCTGCTCGCCGGGTTCGGCACCGCGCTGCAACCCGCCATCCTGCTCTACGGCTTCGCCGGCTGCCTCATCGGTACGCTCGTGGGCGTGCTGCCCGGCATCGGCCCCGCGCTCACCGTGGCGCTGCTGCTGCCGCTCACCTTCAAGGTGCCCGCCGAGGCGATGTTCGTGCTTTTCGCGGGCATCTACTACGGCGCCATGTACGGGGGCTCGACGACCACCATCCTGCTCAACACGCCCGGCGAGTCCGCGTCGGTGGTGACCTCGCTCGAGGGCAACCGCATGGCGCGCAAGGGACGCGCGGGGCAGGCCCTCGCCACCGCCGCGATCGGCAGCTTCGTGGCCGGCACGATAGGCACCGTCGCGCTCACCTTCTTCTCTCCCCTGATCGTGGATATCGCGCTGGCCTTCGGCCCGGCGGAATACGCCGCGCTCATGGTGCTGGCGCTGGTGGCGGTGTCTTCGGTGCTCGGCAACTCCGAGCTGCGCGGGCTCATCGCGCTGGCCCTCGGGCTGCTGCTGGGCTTCGTGGGCATAGACCTGCAGAGCGGCCAGCCCCGCTTCACGTTCGGCAGCGCCGAACTCATGGACGGCATCGAGGTCACCGTGATGCTGGTCGGCATCTTCGCGGTCGGCGAAGCGCTCTTCCTGGCCTGGCAGGGCCGCAACGGCGACGGCGAGGTCATGCGCCTCAGCGGCAGCCTGTGGATGTCGCGGCAGGACTGGCAGCGCAGCTGGAAACCCTGGCTGCGTGGCAGCGCCTATGGTTTTCCGATCGGCGCGCTGCCCGCCGGCGGCGCGGAGCTGCCCACGCTGCTGTCGTACTACACCGAGAAAAAGCTCTCGCGCCATCCCGAGGAGTTCGGCGACGGCGCCATCGAAGGCGTCGCCGGCCCCGAAGCGGCCAACAACGCGGCCGCCGCGGGTGTGCTGATGCCGCTGCTCACGCTTGGAATCCCGACCTCGGCCACGGCGGCGGTGATCCTGTCTGCCTTCCAGAGCTATGGCATCCAGCCCGGGCCGCTGCTGTTCAGTACCCAGAGCGGCCTCGTCTGGACGCTGATCGCGAGCCTCTACATCGGCAACGTGATCCTGCTGCTGCTCAACCTGCCGCTCGTGCGGCTGTGGGTGCTGCTGCTGAAGATTCCCCGCCGCTGGCTGTACGCCGGCATCGTCGTCATCTCGACGGTGGCGGTGTATGGGGCGAGCAATTCGCTCTTCGACGTGGGCCTGCTGTTCGCGTTCGGTTTCGTCGGCTTCGCCATGCGCCGGCTGGATTTCCCGACCGCGCCCATCATCGTCGGGCTCATCCTGGGGCCCCTGCTGGAGCAATCGCTGCGTCAGGCGCTGGTGATCAGCCAGGGCGAATGGAGCACCTTCTTCACGCGGCCGATCTCGGCCACCGTGCTGGTGATCGCGATCACGCTGATGGTGCTGCCCAAGACCATCACGCGCCTGCGCAAGCGCGCCCGCGTGCCCCCGGGCTGACGCGGGCCCGGCGTCAGGCCGTGGCGAAAATGCGCGCGAGTTCGGCGCCGGGGTCGTCGGCGCGCATGAAGGCTTCTCCGACCAGGAAGGCATGCACGCCGTGCGTGCGCATCGTGGCCACGTCCTGCGGCGCCAGGATGCCGCTCTCGGTCACCACGATGCGCCCGGCCGGAATGCGCGCGAGCTGCGACAGCGTGGTCTGCAGCGACACCTCGAAGGTGCGCAGGTTGCGGTTGTTGATGCCCAGCAAGGGGGTGCCGAGTTCGAGCGCGAGATCCAGCTCCTCCGCGCCATGGATCTCGACGAGCACGGCCATGCCGAGGTCGTGCGCGAGCTGCTCGAGTTCCCGCATGCGCGACACCGCGACCCGGCCCGTGCCCGCGTCGACGCGCCCGTCCGGCGGCAGGAAGGCCGCGACGATCAGCAGGATCGCGTCCGCCCCCATCGCGCGCGCCTGGAATACCTGGTAGGCATCGACGATGAAATCCTTGCGCAGCACGGGCAGCGCGCAGGCTTCCCGCGCTTGCACGAGGAAGTCGGGCGAGCCCTGGAAGTACTGCTCGTCGGTCAGCACCGAGAGGCACGCCGCGCCGCCGCGCGCGTAGGATCCGGCGATCCGGGCGGGCTGGAAATCCGCGCGCAGGATGCCCTTGGACGGGCTCGCGCGCTTGACCTCTGCGATCACGCCTGCGCCGCCTGCCTCGATCTTCGCGCGGATCGCGCCGACGAAGTCCCGCACGGGCGCCGCGTCGCGCGCCTCCTCCACGATGTCTTCGGCCGAGCGGATGCGCTGCGCGGCCTCGATCTCGGCATGCTTGGTGGCGAGGATTCTCTGCAGGATGTCTGACATCGGAAAGGGAACTCAATGAGTTGACGAAAGTCGCATGTTAGCCGCAAAGCCCGCCCCGGAGGTTTCCCGCGCGGGCGCGGCGATACAATTCCCGTATTGATGAATCCGGAGCACTGGATGCGATTCGTTTCTTTCATCCTGCTGGGCCTGGGCTGTCTGCCCGTGCTCGCAGCGGCGGCCTCGCCCGAAGAGGCCGCGAACAGTTTCTTCACCGCGCGCCTGGCCGCCGATGCCAGCCTGGGCGCCCCCGGTGGCCTCGAGCTTGCGCGCTACTCGACCTGGCTCGGGCCCGAACTCGTCTGCCTGCTGGGCGCCGCGCGCCGTTACAACGACGCCGTGATCACGGCGCAACCGGAGGTCACCCCGCCCTTCTCGCGGCACGACCTGTATTCCGGCGGCGATGCCCTGCCCACGCGCTTCAGCCTCGACCCGGCGCGGGTGTCGGGCGCGCGTGCCACCGTGCGCGCGCACTTCGAGTACGAGGGCGAGGACGGCGCAACGGCTTCGCGCAGCGAGACGCTGCACATGGCGATCGAGAAGCGGCGCTGGGTGATTTCGGACGTGGAGTACGGCAGCACGCCGGCCTTCCGCCTCGACCGTCCGACGCTGCGCGCGGGGCTGCGTGCCGCGCTGGACCACGCCAACCCCTCCATCGGATGGGATGCACGCCAGCTCGATGGCTGCCCCCTGGGCGGTGAGCTGGCGCGTCTGCAGGCCGAGAAGAAACGGCCCGCCCAGGCGGCCGCGGTGAGCGGCGCGAAGAGCAAGTCGAAGACGGCCCGCAACACCCGCAATGCCAAGGCCGGCAGCGGCGCCAAGGCCACCACCACGCCCCGCAAGTCGGCTTCTGCGGCGAAGAAGCCGGTCGCCACGAGTGCGAAGAAGGCCCCCGCCTCGACGACGAAGAAAGCCACCGCCCCCCGCAAGACCGCGCCGGCAGCGCGCTGAGGCACGGGTCCGCCGCGCCGGACGGGCTTCAGCGTCCGGCCGCGAGATCCTGCGTCAGCGCGACGAAGGCATCGAGCTTGCGCCGCGCGGCACCGGTCGCGATCGCGTCGAGCGCGCGCGCCACCCCGTCCGCGAGGCTGTCGGCCACGCCCGACACGTACAGGCTCGCCCCGGCGTTGAAGGCCACGATGTCGCGCGCGGCGGGCAGGCTGCCTTCCAGCGCGGCAAGCACCACGGCTTTCGATTCCTCGACGTTCGCCACGCGCAGCGACGAGGCGGCATGCAGCGGCAGGCCGACGTCCTCGGGGCTGATGCGGTACTCACGCACCTCGCCGTCGCGCAGTTCACCGATCAGCGTGGGCGCGGAGATCGAGATTTCGTCCAGCCCTTCCATGCCGTGCACGATCATCACGTTGCGCGCGCCCAGGCGTTGCAGCACGCGGACCTGGATGCCCACCAGATCGGGGTGGAAGACGCCCATCACCTGGTTCGCGGCGCCGGCCGGATTGGTCAGCGGGCCCAGGATGTTGAACATCGTGCGTACTCCCAGCTCGCGGCGCACGGGCGCGGCATGCTTCATCGCGGCGTGGTGGTTGGGGGCGAACATGAAGCCCACGCCCACCTCGTCGATGCACTGGCCGACCTGTGCCGGCGTGAGCTGGATGTTCGCGCCCAGTGCCTCGATGGCATCCGCCGAGCCGGACTGCGACGAGACCGAACGGCCGCCGTGTTTGGCGATCGTGGCGCCCGCCGCCGCCGCCACGAACATCGAGGCCGTGGAAATGTTGAAGGTATTCGCGCCGTCGCCGCCCGTGCCCACGATGTCGACGAGGCGCGCGGGGTCGGCCACGGGCACGCGCGTGGCCAGCTCGCGCATCACGCTGGCGGCGGCGGCGATCTCGCCCACGGTCTCCTTCTTCACGCGCAGGCCGATGATGATCGCCGCGATGAGGCTGGGCGACACCTCGCCGGACATGATCTGGTTCATCAGCGAGACCATCTCGTCGTGAAAGATCTCGCGATGCTCGATCACGCGTTGCAGGGCTTCTTGCGGGGTCATGACTGCTCCGGTCGGATAGGCGGGAAAAGGGAGGAAACGCGGCGGGGCCGGCTCAGGCGCTGAGGAAATTCCGGAGCAGGTGGTGCCCGCCCTCGGTCATGATGGACTCGGGGTGGAACTGCACGCCCTCGATGGGCAGCGTGCGATGGCGCATGCCCATGATCTCGCCGTCCTCCGTCCAGGCCGTGACCTCGAGGCAGTCGGGCAGGCTCTCGCGCTCGACCGCCAGGGAGTGGTAGCGCGTGGCCGTGAAAGGCTGCGGCAAACCGTGGAAGACGCCGGCATCCGCGTGATGGATGGGCGAGGTCTTGCCGTGCATGAGCTGGCGCGCGTGCACGACCTTGCCGCCGAACGCCGCGCCGATGCTCTGGTGCCCCAGGCACACGCCCAGGATGGGAAGCCTGCCGGCGAAATGCCGGATCGCCTCGACCGAGATGCCGGCCTCGGCGGGCGAACAGGGCCCGGGCGAGATCACGATCCTGGCGGGTGCCATCGCCTCGATCTGGTCGAGCGTGATGGCATCGTTGCGGAACACGCGCACGTCGGCGCCCAGCTCGCCGAAATACTGCACGAGGTTGTAGGTGAAGCTGTCGTAGTTGTCGATCATCAGCAAGGACATGACGCCTTCCTTTCAGGACGGCCGGGGCAGCGGCCCCGGCGCGGGAGTTCAGAGACGGGCGGCGAGGATCTCGCCGGCGATCGCGGGCGTGATGCGGCCATGCTCGCCCAGCGCCTTGAAGCCATGCGCGGCAAGGCGCGCCGAGATCTTCGCGGGCGCGGCGGCGGCCTCCGCCACGCCGTAGGCCGCCAGGCGCGTCGGCACCCCGAGGGATTCGAAGAAGCGTTCGGTGGCCACGATGGCGGCCTCGATGCGCGCGTCCTCGTCGCCATCGGCCCGGTTCCAGACCCGCGCGGCGTACTGCAGCAGCTTGGCGCGCTTGTCGGCCCGGCGCGCGCGCAGCACGCCGGGCAGCACCACGGCGAGCGTCTGGGCGTGGTCGAGACCGAACTCGGCGGTGATCTCATGGCCGATCATGTGCGTGGCCCAGTCCTGCGGCACGCCGCAGCCGATGAGGCCGTTGAGGGCCAGCGTGGCCGACCACATGAGGCTCGCGCGCACGGCGTAATCGTCGGGGCGCGCCAGCGCCTGCGGGCCCAGCTCGATCAGCGTGTGCAGGATGCCCTCGGCGAAGCGGTCCTGCAGCGGCGCGTCGGCCGGGTAGGTCATGTACTGCTCCATCGTATGCACGAAGGCATCGACGACACCGTTGGCAACCTGGCGCGGCGGCAGGCTGAAGGTGGTGCGCGGGTCGAGCACGGCGAAGACCGGGTAGCAATGCTCGGACCCGAACGAGAGCTTGTCGCCCGTGGCCTCGCGCGAAATCACCGCGAACCCGTTGGACTCCGACCCGGTCGCCGGCAAGGTGAGCACCACGCCCAGCGGCAGCGCGGCGTGCACGGGTGCGTGACGGGCGAGGATGTCCCACGGCTCGCCCTCGAAGCGCGCGGCCGCCGCGATGAACTTGCTGCCGTCGGCCACGGAACCACCGCCCACGGCGAGCACGAAGTCGATGCGTTCAAGACGCGCGAGCGCCACCGCGCGCATCAGCGTCTCGTAGCGGGGGTTGGGTTCGATGCCGCCGAACTCGAACCAGGTGAGGCCCGCCAGCGCGGCGGCCACCTGGTCGTACACGCCGTTCTTGCGGATGCTGCCGCCCCCGTAGGTGACGAGCACGCGCGCGTGGGCGGGGATGTGGCTGGCGATGCTCGCGATCTGGCCCTCACCGAACAGGATGCGGGTCGGGTTGTAATAGCTGAAGTTCTGCATGGCTGGCTCCTTGCGGGTTCTGGAAGGCTGCGCGGACGCGGCGCGCTTCAATCGAAACGCGTGTCGAGCCCGCTTTCGGCGATCTCGGCGGCGCGGATCACGGCGCGCGCCTTGCTGAGCGTTTCCTGCCATTCGGCGTCGGGGTCGGAGTCGGCCACGATGCCGGCGCCGGCCTGCACGTGGAGCTGGCCGTTGGCAATGACCGCGGTGCGGATCGCGATGGCGACGTCCACCTCGCCATTGAAGCCGATGTAGCCGCAGGCGCCGGCATAGATGCCGCGCTTGACGGGCTCGAGTTCGTCGATGATCTGCATCGCGCGCACCTTGGGCGCCCCGCTCACGGTGCCGGCCGGGAAAGTGGCGCGCAGCACCGCCAGGGCCGCCGCGCGGCGATCCTGGTCGGGCGGCAGGAAGCCTTCGACGTTGGAAACGATGTGCATGACATGGGAATAGCGCTCGATGCTGAAGCGCTCGGTCACTGCGACGCTGCCGGTGGCCGCCACGCGTCCCACGTCGTTGCGGCCGAGGTCGAGCAGCTGGAGATGCTCGGCGAGCTCCTTGCGGTCGGCGAGCAGTTCGCGCTCGAGCGCGAGGTCTTCCTCGTGCGTGGCGCCACGCCGGCGCGTGCCGGCGATGGGGCGCACGGTCACGCGCTGGCGCTCGCCTTCGTCGTCGAGCTTGACGAGGATCTCGGGCGATGAGCCGACGATGTGGAAATCCTCGAAATTGAAATAGAACATGTACGGCGACGGGTTCAGCGCGCGCAGGCTGCGATAGAGCGCGAGCGGGCTGGCCGCGAAGGGCTTGCTCATGCGCTGGCTGAGCACGACCTGCATGATGTCGCCTTCGACGATGTACTCCTTGGCGCGCTTGACGGCGGCCTTGAAGGCCTCTTCGCCGAAGCTGGAGACGGCCGCCTGCGGGCTGGCGCAGGTATCCGCCGGAATGCGGGCGGGCTCCCGCAGCCGCGCCACGAGTTCCGCCAGCCGGCGCTGCGCGCGCCGGTAGGCGCCGGGCACGCCGGGTTCGGCATACACCACCAGCGTGAGCTTGCCGGAGAGGTTGTCGACGATGGCGATCTCTTCGGAGAGCAGCAGCGCGATGTCGGGCGCGCCGATGTCGTCGGGCGCCTCGTGGCCGGCCAGGCGGGGCTCGATGTAGCGCACCGTGTCGTAGCCGAAGCTGCCGACCAGGCCGCCGCAGTAGCGCGGCAGACGGAACTTGGGCGGCACCTTGATGCGCTGCATGAACTCGCCGATGTAGGCCAGCGGATCGCCGTAATCGCGCCGCTCCACGATGCGGTCGTTGGCGAGCAGCAGCACGCTGCGGCCGCGCACCTCGATGCGCGTGTGCGCGCGCAGCCCGATGATGGAATAGCGTCCGAAGCGCTCACCGCCCTGCACGGATTCAAGCAGGTAGGTGTTGGCCTCGTTGGCGAGCTTGAGATAGATCGAGAGTGGCGTGTCGAGATCGGCGAAGGTCTCGACGGTGAGCGGAATGCGGTTGTAACCCTGGGCGGCGAGCGCCTGGAATTCTTGTTCGGTCATCATGACTCCGATTTCTGCACTGCAAGGATGGCGCCGGCGCGGGAGCGGGCCGGCGCGCGGGGCACGCGATCAGCGCGTGCGCCACGAACTCCCGTTGCGCTGCCAGTGGGCGGCGGCGCAGGCCGGGAAGGTCTCCTTGGCGAGAAACAGGCGGGTGCGAGTCATGGGGCTCAGGGTTCGCTTGCGGGAGCGGGCTTTCAGGGCCGGGGCGCAAGCCTCGGCGGCAAGCCGGCGAGCGTCGATAGTAACCCGTCGCAATCTTCGGTGTCCACGGCCACGCCTTCGTTGTAGCCATAGGTCAGCAGCAGCACCGGAAGGCCCGCGCGGCGGGCGCACAGCGCATCGTTGCCGGAGTCGCCCACCATCAATGCCTCGCCGGGCTCGACTCCCACGGCCGCGCAGGCATGCCAGAGGGGTTCGGGGTCGGGCTTCTTCTGCGCGAGCGTGTCGCCGCCGACGAGCACGTCCATGTACGCGAGGATGCCCAGCTCGCGCAGCAGCGGCGCGATGAAGGTCTCGGCCTTGTTCGTGACCACGCCGAGGCGGTAACCGCGCGCGCGCAGCCACTCGAGCGTCTGCGCCACGTCGGGATAGAGCCGCGTGCGCTGGCCGTTGATGCCGGCGTAATGCGTCATGAAGCGGGCGACCGCGTCGGCCAGCCGCGCGGCCGTCACCGGCCCGCGCCCCACCGTGAGCGCGCGCTCGACCATGACCGGAATGCCCTTGCCGACGAAGGTCGCCACCTCCGCATCGCTGCGCGCGGGTTCGCCCAGGTCGGCCAGCATGCGGCGCGCGGCCTCGGCGAGATCGGGCACGGAATCGACGAGCGTGCCGTCGAGATCGAAGAAGATCGCGCGCGGCGCGAAGAGGGGCGTCGCCGTCATGCGCGCCTCAGCGGCTCACGCGCGCAAGCTCGGCGCGCATCGCGGCGATCACGGAGTCGTAGCGGTTGGGGTCGCTGTCGCGCCCGGCGCCGAACACCGCCGAACCGGCCACGAAGGTATCCACGCCGGCGGCGGCGATCTCGGCGATGTTGGCGGGCTTGACGCCGCCATCGATCTCGAGCCGGATGCGGCGGCCGCTCTCGCGCGCATGCGCGTCGAGCCTGGCGCGCGCCGCGCGCGCCTTGGGCAGCGTCGAGGGGATGAAGCTCTGCCCGCCGAAGCCCGGGTTCACGGACATCAGCATGATGAGGTCGATCTTGTCCATGACGTGATCGAGCCAGTCGAGCGGCGTGGCGGGATTGAAGACGAGGCCGGCCTGGCAGCCGTGGTCGCGGATCAGCTGCAGGGTGCGATCGACGTGGCGCGACGCTTCGGGGTGGAAGGTGATGATGTTGGCGCCGGCCTTGGCGAACATCGGCACCAGCGCATCCACGGGCTCCACCATGAGGTGCACGTCGATGGGCGCGGTCGTGCAGGGCCGGATGGCTTCGCAGACCAGCGGCCCGATCGTGAGGTTGGGCACGTAGTGGTTGTCCATCACGTCGAAGTGCAGCCAGTCCGCGCCGGAGGCGATCACGCGCCCGACTTCATCGCCCAGCCGCGCGAAATCGGCTGAAAGCAGGCTGGGAGCGAGGATGAAGGAGGAAGCGGACATGGCGGACTCACGGAACGGGCAAAGCGGTATTATCCCCGTCGCCCCTGTACGGATGCCAGCACAAAATGACCCTGCCCCGTCACCGCATCGTCGTCGAAGCCCGCCCGCAATACCTGCCCGAGCAATCGGACCCCGCCGAATCGCGCTTCGTGTTCGCCTACCAGATCACGATCCGCAACGAGGGCACGGTGGCCGCCCAGCTGCTCACGCGCCACTGGTTCATCACCGACGCGCACGGCAACACCGAGGAAGTCCACGGCGAAGGCGTGGTCGGCGAACAGCCGCAGATCGCCCCCGGCGAAAGCCACACCTACATGAGCGGCTGCCCGCTTGCCACGTCCTTCGGCAGCATGCGCGGCAGCTATCACTTCGTGGACGCCGACGGTTACGGCTTCGAGGCCGAGATCCCGGAATTCTTCCTCGTCGGCCCGCGCACCCTGCACTGACACGCCCCGCCCGCGGGCACCGCCGCGCGTGCGGCGATGCGATGCGATGCGATGCGTCAGGAGCGGTAGTCGGCGTTGATCTTCACGTAGTCATACGAGAAGTCGCAGGTCCACACGGTGGCGGCCGCGTCGCCGCGCGCCAGGTCGACGCGCACGGTGATCTCGGCGCCTTCCATGATGCGCGCGCCGGCCTCTTCGGCGTAGCTCGCCGCCCGGCCGCCCTCCTCGGCCACGAGCACTTCCTCCTGCGCGTTGCCCAGCCAGACGCGCAGCCGGTTCACGTCCAGATCGGCAACGCCGGCATAGCCGATCGCCGCCAGGATGCGGCCCAGATTGGGGTCGGAGGCGAAGAAGGCGGTCTTCACGAGCGGCGAATGGGCCACCGCGTAGGCCACCTGGCGACACTCGGCGAGATCGCGCCCGCCGCCCACGGCGATGCTCATGAACTTGGTGGCGCCTTCACCGTCGCGCACGATGGCCTGTGCAAGCCAGACCGAAAGCTCCACGACCGCGTCGCGCAACGCGCGGTAGTCGGCGCCGTCGGCGTGCGTGATCGCGGGGGCGCCGGCCGCGCCGGTGGCGATCAGGATGAAGCTGTCATTGGTGGAGGTGTCGCCGTCCACCGTGATGCTGTTGAACGAAAGGTCGGCCGCCTCGCGCACGAGCGCTTCGAGCACGGGCTGGGCGACCTCCGCGTCGGTCGCGAGAAAGCCCAGCATGGTGGCCATGTTGGGGCGGATCATGCCCGCGCCCTTGCTCATGCCGGTCAGCGTGACCGTCTTGCCGCCGATCTCGATGCGCCGCGAGGCGCACTTGGGCTGGGTGTCCGTCGTCATGATCGCGTGACAGGCGTCGTACCAGCCGTCGCCGCGCAACGCGGCCCGCGCGGCCGGCAGGCCGGCTTCGAGGCGCGCCACGGGCAGGTGTTCGAGGATCACGCCGGTCGAGAACGGCAGCACCTCGCGCGCCTCCACGCCCAGCAGCGCCGCCACGGCCTCGCAGCTCGCGCGGGCGTGGGCGATGCCTTGCGCGCCCGTGCCGGCGTTGGCGATGCCGGTGTTGATGACCAGGGCGCGGATCGCGCCGCCGCTCAGGTGTTCCTGACAGACCGTGACGGGGGCCGCGCAGAAACGGTTCTGCGTGAACACGCCCGCCGCGCGGCTGCCCGCCGCCAGCTCGATCAGCGTCAGATCGCGCCGGTTCGCCTTGCGGATGCCCGCTTCGGCCGTACCCAGGCGGACGCCGGCGACGGGAAGGAGTTGATCGGCAACGGGCAGGGGCAGATTCACGGGCATGACGGATCCTCGGTGACGGAATGCGAAAGCGCGGATTCTACGGCAAGCGCGGCGTCCGCATCATGACGCCGCCGGCACCCGTCCGTGAAACACCGGCGCCTTGCGCGCGGCCCGTGCCAAGCGCCGCGCGAAGCGGGATAATCTCGCTCCGGCGCCGCAGCGGTCTCGTCCGGAGGCCACGCGAAGCGCCCGTGCTCCTCACCATGTGGCCTGCCGATTTCATCCCCCTCTTCCACCCCGACGACACGAGCGCGCTGGCGCTGCCTTTCGCCTTCTGCGGCGAAGACCTGCTGCTCGACACGCAAGACCGCCTGCCGGACGCCACCGCGCTCGCCGCGCTGGGCGCGCCCGCCGCCGCCTTCGTGTTCGGCACCACCGCCGGGCGCGCCTGCCGCGCGCTGCGCTGGGA
>JAVHXQ010000058.1 GCA_031119555.1 Candidatus Dactylopiibacterium sp. | reverse complement strand
GGGCTGACGTGGCCGGCGACGGCGCGCGCGCTGCCATGTTCGAGCGCGAAGCCCGCCAGGCGCCACCCCTGGGTGCCGTTCTCGAGCGCGAAGACCGGGTTGGGCAGGCCCAGGTGGCGCAGCGTCTGGGCGCCGATGAGGCTGCGCGTGCGCCCCGCGCAATGCACGACGACGGGCGTGCTGCTGTCGTCGAGCAGGGCGGGCACGCGCAACGCGAGTTCGCCATTGGGCACCGGCAGGGCGCCGGGAACGGCCATCTTGTGGTGCTCGGCGGGGGTGCGGCCGTCCACGAGCAGCAGCGCGCCGCCCGCGCGCTGGCGGGCATGCAGGCGCTCGGCGGGAATGGAGGGCGTGTGGCAGACCGTCTCGACGCGCTCGCCGAAGGTCTTGGAGGGAACATTCACGCCCTTGAACAGCGCACAGCCCGACGCCGGCCAGGCTTGCGCGCCGCCCGCGAGCACGGACAGATGCGTGTAGCCGGCCGTGGCGAGGCGGGCATGGGCGCGCTCGGCCACGCCGTCGCCGGCATCGACGAGCACGATGCGCACGTCATGGCGCGGCAGCAGGCGCGGGGCATCGAGTTCGAGGCGGCTGTAAGGCAGGTTCACGGCGAAGAAGGGGTGGCCTTCGCCGTACTGGCCGGGTTCGCGCACGTCGATGAGCGCGATCTCGTCGCCATCGGCAAGGGCGGCGCGCACGGCGGGCGGGGGCAGGCGGGTGACTTCGGGCTGGGTCATGGGCTCTGGGGGGTGTGGAGAGGGTCAGGACAGGAGGCCGCGCGCGATGCCGCCATCCACGTTGATGGATTGGCCGACGAGGTAGCCCGCGCGCGGTGAGAGCACGAAGGTCGCGACGTCGGCGATCTCGTCCGCCTCGGCGAAGCGGCCGAGCGGAATTTCGGCCGCGAAGTGCGCGATCACGGCCTCGACGGGGCGTGATTGCTCCTGCGCGAGCGCTTCGGCGCGGGTCTGCCAGAGCCGGGTGAGCGTGCGGCCGGGGCAGATCGCATTGACGCGGATGCCCTCGGGCGCGAGTTCGGCCGCGAGAGTCTTGGTGAGCGCGATGAGGCCGGCCTTGTGCACGTTGGAGACGACCTGGTTGGGGTAGGGCATCTTGGCGGCCGCGCCGCCGAAGAACAGCACGCGCGGCGCGTTGCCCGCGCGCAGACGTGGCAGCAGGCCGCGCACGAGGCGCACGCCGCCGAGCAGGTTGTGCTCGTAGTTATGCAGCCAGGCTTCGTCGTCGAGCGTTTCGAAACGCGCGCGCCGGCTGCCGCCGGTGGCGACCACCAGCGCGTCGAGCGGGCCTTGCCAGGCGTCGACGAGCGCCTGCACCGAGGCGGCATCGGTCACGTCCACCACGGCCTGATCCACGCTCTGACCGGTTTCGTCCGCGATGCGGCGGGCCGCCTCGGCGAGAGGCGCGGGGCGCCGGGCGGCGAGCGTGACGCGGGCGCCCTCGCGGGCCAGACCGCGCGCGGTGGCAAAGCCGATGCCTTCGCTGGCGCCGACGACGAGGATGCGATGACCGTCGAGGTGCAGGTCCATGGGGGGCTCAATCGACCGTGATGTTGGCCTGCGGAATGATCCGGGCCCACTTGGAGAAGTTTTCCTGGACGTGCTGGCCCAGCTCGGCCGGCGCGCCCGTGGCGGTCTCGAAGCCGAGGTCGTTGAGCTTGGCGCGGATCTCCGGCTCGGCCGCGATCTTCTGGATCGTGGCGTTGATCCGCGCGACGCGGTCGGCCGCGGTGCCGGCGGGCGCGAACACGCCCTGCCAGTTGGTCACGTCGAAGCCTGGCAGGCTCTCGGCCACGCTGGGCACGTCGGGCAAGGCGCTCGACCGCTTGGGCGTGGTCACCGCGATCGCCACCAGCTTGCCGGCCTTGACCTGTGGCACGGCGGGCGCGAGCGTGACGAAGAGCCCGTCGATATGGCCGCCCACCACGTCGGCCACGGCCGGGCCGCCGCCCTTGTAGGCCACGTGCGTCCATGCCGTATGGGTTTCGGACTGGTACAGCACGGCCGACAGATGGCCCGCGCTGCCGCTGCCGGGCGAGCCGATCGAGAGTGCCTTGCCCTTCTCGCGGGCCAGCGCGGTGAAGCTCTTGATGTCCTTCACGCCCAGCGAGGGCTTCACCACCAGCACCTGCGCCGCCGTGGTGACGAGGGCGACCGGCGCGAAGCTCTTCATGGGGTCGTAGCGCACGTTCTTGTAGAGGCTGGGGTTGATCGCGAGCGCGTCGGAGGCGACCAGCAGCGTGTAACCGTCGGGCTTGGCGCGGGCGACGTACTCGAAGGCGGTGTTGCCGTTGGCGCCCGCGCGGTTCTCCACCACGAAGGGCTGGCCCAGCGCCGCTTCGAGGCGCTGGCCGAGCAGGCGGGCGAGTGTGTCGAGGCTGCCGCCGGCGGCGGTCGGCACGACCAGGCGCACGGGCTTGTCGGGGTAGTCGGCGGCCAGCGCGGCGTGGCCCAGGGCGGTCAGGGTGGCGGCGGCCAGCAGTTTGAGGGCAAGACGTTTCATGGCGTTCTCCGGGTGAGGGGCAAGGCGGGAAAAATAAAATCGGAACAGGAATCGAAAACGGAAAGCGGGCAGAGATCGGCGGCGGGGCTCATTCCTGGAAGGCGACTTCGCGGCCACGCCGGATCGCGGGCACCAGCAGCGTGACGAGCAGCACGAGGGCGGCGAGCAGCAGGGTGGCGCTGATCGGACGCGCCACGAAGACGTGGAAGTCGCCCTGGGTGATGATCAGCGCGCGGCGGAAGTTCTCTTCCATCAGCGGGCCGAGGATGAAGCCCAGCAGCAGCGGCGCGGGGTCGCAGTCGAGCTTGATGAAGACGTAGCCGAGCACGCCGAACAGCGCGGTCAGGAAGACATCCGCCGCGGTGTTGGCGACGCTGTAGACGCCGATCGCGCAGAACAGCAGGATCGCCGGGTAGAGCAGGCGATAGGGGATGCGCATCATGCGCACCCACAGCCCGATCAGCGGCAGGTTCAGGATCACCAGCAGGATGTTGCCGATCCACATGCTCGCGATCACGCCCCAGAACAGGTCGGGCATGTCGTTCATGATCTGCGGGCCGGGCACGATGCCCTGGATCGTGAGCGCGCCCAGCAGCAGCGCGGTGGTGGCGCCCGAGGGCAGACCCAGCGTGAGCAGCGGCACCAGCGCGGTCTGCGCGGCGGCGTTGTTGGCCGACTCCGGCCCCGCCACGCCTTCGATGGCGCCCTGGCCGAAGCGCGAGGGGTCTTTCGCGAGCTTCTTTTCGGCCGAATAGGCCGTGAAGGAAGCCAGCGCCGCGCCCGCCCCGGGCAGCACGCCGAACAGCGAGCCGATGCCCGTACCGCGCAGGATCGCCTTCCACGAGGCGGCCAGCTCGGCGCGGTTCGGCAGCAGCCGCCCGATGTGGTGCTGCGCGTTCTGCTCGGCCTCGCTGCGCTCGAGGTTGGCGATGATCTCGGAGACGCCCACCAGCCCCATGGACACGACCACGAAGCTCAGGCCGTCGGCCAGCGAGGCGGCGCCGAAGGTGAGGCGTTCCTGGCTGGAGGACACGTCCGTGCCCACCAGGCCCAGCGCGAGCCCCGTGAGCACCATCGCGATGGCCTTGAGCGGCTCGCCACGGGCGAGCACCACCGCGCCGATGAGGCCGAAGGCCATGAGCGCGAAGTTGTCGGCGGGGCCGAATTCGAGTGCGAAATCCGCCAGCGCGGGCGAGAACAGCGCCATGAACCCCGCCGCGAGCGTGCCCGCCACGAAGGAGCCGATCGCGGCGATGCCCAGCGCCACGCCGGCCTGGCCTTTCTGCGCCATCGCATGACCGTCGATGGCGGTGACCACCGACGACGGTTCGCCGGGCAGCTTCATGAGGATGGCGGTGGTGGAGCCGCCGTACTGCGCGCCGTAGTAGATGCCGGCCAGCATGATGATGGCCGTGGTGGCGGGCAGGCCGAAGGTCATGGGCAGCAGCAGCGCGATGGTCACCACCGGGCCCACGCCCGGCAGCACGCCCACGATGGTGCCCAGCAGCACGCCCGCGAAGCAGTAGGCCAGGTTGCCGAGCGTGAAGACCACAGAGAAGCCGAGGCCGAGGTTGTGCAGGAGGTCCATCTCAGTCTCCCAGGCTCGGCCAGAGTTCGACGGGCACGCCCAGGCCGTAGCGGAACACCGCGACCACGATGGCGGCCAGCACCAGCACCAGCAGCACGAGTTCGAATACGCGGCCGCGCCAGTTGATGAGCCGGGCGGCCGCCACCAGCAGCGCGGTCGCCACGATCAGGCCCGCGTACTCGATGGCCAGGCCGAAGCCCACGAGCGCCAGCGTGGCGGCCAGGAGCGGCGCGGGGGCGAGGCGCTGGAGCGGGTCGGCCGCGCCGCGCAGCCCTTGCAGCGCGATCACGAACCCGAGCGAGGCGAGCATCACGCCCAGGCGCAGCGGCAGGTAGCCCGGACCCATGCGGCTCGCCGAGCCCTGGGCGAGGCCCGCGCCTTCGAGGGCGATCACGGCGCCGATGACGAGAAACAGCAGCCCGGCCAGAAAATCCTTCTGGCGAAGCTGCGCAAGCACTGCGGGAAGACTGCGGAAAGACATGGTGACGCGCCCTGGCAAACCGGCCACGCCCGGTCGGGGGTGGCCCGGAACTCCGCGCGGCCGGCGTGGCCGGCGGGGAACCGTGCGACCCACTTTAGGGAGGGGCCTTCGCACAGGGAACGTCGAAGATCTGATTTGCTTATCCGTTTTTGCCTGTGTCGCGCACCGTCATGTAGCGAGTGGTCGCTTCAATGCACTGAAACAAAAGGATGTTTTCTGTATTCGCGCGAGGCGTGGCGTTTGCAGGCGGGGCGTGATCCATCAGCAGCGTGAATGGATTGGCTGCGCCTGCTTATGCTTGCGCGCTGGCGCCCAGGCGCGCCGCGATCAGGTCGAAAGCCTGTCGCACGAGCGGATTGACGGCGTTCGGGCGCATGAGCAGGTAGTAGGTCACCTCGGGCAGGACCGGCAGCCCGTCGCTGGCGCCCAGCACGCGCAGCTCGGCCGTCATCATCTCCGGCGTGCGCGCGGTCACCCCCAGCCCGGCGCGGATCGCGGCCTTGATGCCGATGAGGCTGGAGGACCGGTACGCGAGCCGCCAGGCAATGCCGTGCGCGTCCAGCGCCTCCAGCGCCAGACGGCGGAAGATGCTGGGCTCGTCGATGAGGATCAGCGGCAGCGGCTGGCGCGGCGTGGGCACGAACTGCGCCGAGCAGATCCACAGCGTGGGCGCGGTGCGCAGCACCACGCTGCGCAGGGCGGGGTCGGTCCGCGTGGAGATCGTCAGATCCAGCTCGCCACGGTCGAGGTGCTCCACCAGAAACGGGCTGCGCGCCACGTTGATCTCCAGCCGCAGCTCGGGCGCGAAGCGCGCGATGTGGCTCAGCACCGGCGGCAGCAGGGTTTCGGCGATGTCGTGCGGCGCGCCGATGCGCAGCGAACCGCTGAGCGCCCGCTCCGAAATCGCGCGCAGCGCATCGTCGTTGAGCGCCAGCATCTCGCGCGCGTAGCGCAGCAGGTGGCGCCCCTGTTCGGTCAGCTGCTTGGCGCGGCCTTCCTTCTGGAACAGCGCCACGCCCACGAGCGACTCCAGCCGCTGCATCTGCTGCGTGACGGCCGACTGGCTGCGGCCCGTGCGCAGGCCCGCGGCGGCAAAGCTGCCCGCGTCGGCCACGGCCGCGAAGCCGCGCAGGAGATCGAGATCGAGGTGGCTGGACATGCGGGGCAGGGCGCCGGGGCGGCGCAAAACACCCGATTATCCGGTGCCGCCAGACCCGCCGATCTAAGAAAAACTGCTGAGCTTGTAAGCCGGCCGCGATGCGCGCGGGTTCCTCGGGAGGGCGCCGGACTGCCTCGCTGGCGGATGGCATTCGCCACCCGCGCGGCCTGTTTCAACGCCCCGCGTGGGCACGTGTCCGGGTTTCGTTCCGACGCGCGCCCGTGTGCCCGCGCGCTGGCCTTGCCGGGTTTCCCTGCCGCGCGAGAACGCGCCGGATTCAAGCCCGTGCGCGCGTTCATCGGGCCTCGCGAATATCCATCGTTTCATCTTCACCGGCGACTGAAACATGCGACGGATTACGGGATGGATTCTGGCGTGCGGAGCCCTGCCGCAGGAAACCGGTACGGCCGCTTCCTTCACCCGCGCATGAAACGAATTCGATTCCAGAGCGATCGTCATCTCATGGTTTTCCGTCCGGGTTCGCACGCGGTCACATTGCGGGGCGATGCGATCGTGGAAACCCCTTGGCACGCTTCACCGCCAGATCCCATGCGCGCGCCGGCCGGGGCCGGACTTGAATGTGCTTGAATCCGCCATCCCCGGATTCCTCATTATTATTGATCCGCGATCAGAATCATCCGGCACTCGAAAGCTCGCTCGCACAGAAAAATAATCGATACAGAACTGCTTTTTCGCAGCACCCCGTGCCTTAATGAAGCACTGCGCTCTTCTGCTTGCCTTGCCGTGATAACTGTGATGCCCCACATCGCACAGCAGGGAGGCACATCATGGTTTTACCTGGTAGCCGTCTTTGGCACGAAGCCTGTGCTTTTATTTTCACCCTTGGCCTGATTCTTTTGCTCGGCGCCTGCGGCGGTAGCGATTCCGGCTCCGGCGGCGAAGAAACTGCCGAAAACCCCGTCATGGAGCCCGTTTCGATTTCGGTGGCGCCACAATCCGTCACGGCGCAGGTGGGCCATACCGCCGGATTCACCGTGACGGCAGCGGGAAGCGCCCCCTTCTCGTACCAGTGGCGTCGAAATGGCGTTGTCATCGAGGGGGCCACTGCGGCGGAATACACGACTCCCATCCTGACCCTGGCGGACTCGGGCAGCCTGTACGACGTGGTGGTCGGCAACCCCGCAGGCTCGGTCACGAGCGCCACGGCCATGTTGACGGTTGCCAAGTCAGTCCCTGTCGCGCGCATCAGTTCGGCATCGCTTGAGCGTCAGCAAGTGAATCTGAATGATCTGTTCGAGGAGGCGGGGCTCCAGCCCAGCGCACGCCATACCGTGCGCAAGATCGACGGTCCCGACATCGAATTTGCCGTGGCGGAGCCGTATCTCAATCTCATCGGGCCGCCCGACAGCGGTTTTGAAACGACCGCCAGGCTGCTCATCCAGGGCGAAAGCGACACGCTCGAACTGAGGGTGCATTACGGAACGGAGCGCGCCACGATCCTGGACAATGCTGCGGACCCCGATGAAGCCGGCAACCCGCCTCAATTGCAGGGCCGGATCGCGCTGATTGGCACACGCGGCACGGCCGATGATCTGGTGCCCGATCTTGCGAAACTTGGCTTCAGGATCTCGGCCCCCGAACTGCCTGAAGAGATTTATGTGTATGTCACCACGCGCAGGAAAGGCGCCAATCTCACTGCGCTCTACGACTACGACAGACGTACCGGCCTGGTAACGCTCAAGCCCGACAAACTGGCGGCGCTGAAAGCACACGTGGGAATGGGCCCTGGCGTTTCTTACGATATCGTAGGCAAGGATCTGCAGTCTTATGCATCCTTGATTTATGCACCCAGTCGCATCAAGGGGCGCATCATCAACTCGCGCGGAGAGGTGCAGACGGCGCTGAAAGGCCGGCGTCTGGTGCTGGAAGGGGGGTTGTCGACCTTCACCGACGTAGCCACCATCGAGGCCGACGGCAGTTTCAGCTTTCCGGCCGTACCGGTGGAGTCCTTCAATCTGGAGCTGCTCGACGTCACCAACGATCTGATCGGGCGCGGTGCCGTGGTGATCTCCGCCACGAACCAGGAGCTGAACATCGATCTGGTGGTTTCGGCGTGGGGAGGGCCCCTGCCGGGCGCATCGCCAGAGGAGCAGGCCGCGCATGCCCGGCTCAAGAGCCTGTTTCCGTCTCCGGCCTCGCAAAGATTCCAGTCCCTGATCGAACGCGGCCGTACCCGGGGCGATGAGGTCCAGGAGATTCCCCAACGCGCCGCGCCCCCTTCACGCCTTGCCGACCCTGTCGGTTGCGAGCCCACGCCAGGGACGTTCCGTGCCGTGAGCGGGCTCATGGGCGTCAACGTCAGATGCGAGGGAAGCCACGCAATCGGCAAGGGCACCCAACGCATACAGCTGACCATCAAGGCCGAAACGGCGGAGTTCCCCGGATATTCCCCACGCCACAACAACCCTTTCAACGACCGCTGGGAGTATGACGTCCGGGTGGGCTCGCGGCGGTTCTCGGGCGGCGGCCGCGTCAACGATACGCATGCGACGCGGGGCTCCGACACGCTGACGGATGAGTGCCTGGATCTGGGCACGCAGACCGCTTCGGCAGGCCTGAACGCCACCGTGCAGATCGGCAGCACGAACATTGGCGACAGCGTTCTCTCCACCACCGTTTCCGTGCTCTTCGCACCCTGCGCGGGCCTGGAAATCACGGATTTCAGGCTGGAGCGCCAGCTGCCGGATAACTCCGCCTATCTGTTCCGGAACACCCGTCCTGTGGAGAAAGACATCATTCTCCACCACGTGTCCCTGCCTTCTTCAGAGGCCGGATACAAAACATTCCAGTTCCCTGCGGAAATCAGATACAGCCCGAAAGACGCCACGATCAGCTCGGTAAAACTGCTGATCGAGCATGCGGGCGGTACGCTCACCCTGGCCGAAAATGCACTGGTTCCGTCGAACGAATACACCCTCAGCCCGGGGCTCATCCGTTTTTCGAAACTGCGGATTCCCCCGGCCAGCCACGCCATGTTCGGGGGAATCATGACGCTGCGGGCCGAGCTGAAAGGCACTCACGACCAGGATGAGGTTACCTCCAGAAGCGCTGGCGCCCGGGTGGAAAACGGTTCCAAGAAGGCAACGGAGTTCATCCCGCTGTTCGAAGTGTCGCAGCATCTTCCCGCGCTCGCCGCCAGACGGTACTCGACCCGGGACGAAGCGCTGGGGCTGGACGGTTGGGGGACGCAGCAGCTGCTGACCCGGCTCACGGCTTTCGACTGGATCTTCAACGACATCACCGCCCAGCACACCGCGCGCACGCCGAACGGCAATTCTCTGCTGGGCCATCTCGGCCATGGCAACGGTCGCCAGGTGGACGTCCGCTACTGGGATGCCGACGGCAGACAGGGCAACGGGCCGCTCAACGGCCGCCCCGACAGCGCCGGCAAGAACCCCATCCACGGACTGATCGACCACGTGTGCGCGCCTTCACGCCGGGAGGCTGACGGCTCGCTCAACGCATCGGCGGAGGCCAACCCCCGGCTCGCGACGCTCGTGAGCTGGGTGGTCGCGAACCGCACGGCGCTCGACGCAGTCATGGCGCGATCGGATGTTCTCAAGATACACATCGCGGAGAACGGCTCGAGGATCCATGCCGCGCTCGCCCTGGGGCATTGCCCCGGCGCACCCGCGGCGCGCATCGTGCCGACTGCCTGGCAGGAAGGCTCCCTCAAGCTGGCTCCCGCGCGGCATCATGACGACCACTGGCACGTCAATTTCGACGATTGAACCAGCGCTCGCGCCGTGCCTTCGGGCCGGCGCGGGGTTGGGCCCCTGCACACGGACCTGCACCCGCAGCATGGCGCCGTACCGGCTGCGGGCAGCGCTGCGCGATGTCGTGAAGGCCAGCGTGGCACTACCCACGCCGGGCACCCGGGGCGAATGCGCGTCCCCTCGCCGTTACGACAGGAAGAAGGTGATGAAAACCGGCGCCAGCACGGTCAGAACGAACCCGCTGACCAATGCCAGCGGCACGGCTTCGGGCGCGCACGCCTGCTTGACGATGGGCAGGGTCGAATCCAGCGCGGTGGCGCCCGCGCTGCCGATGCCCGCGTGCGGGTGACGGCGACCCAAGGTGTAAAGGATCACTACCGCCAGCAACTCGCGCAGCAGGTCGGTCATCAGTGCCATGGTTCCGTAGGTCTGCCCGAGCTGTGCGCCCACCAGCACGCTCGAGAGCGTGAACCAGCCGAAGCCGCTGGATAGTGCCAGCGCGACTTTCAGGCTTTCGCCGGTCAGCCACGAAGCCGCCACCGCCGCCAGCAGGGAGCCCGCCACCACCAGCCCCGGCACCGACAGCGTAGCCGCAGAGAACCAGTGTGCGCCGAGCCTCACCTGGGTCAGGTCCACGCCGACCAGCACGATCAACAGCAGCAGGAACGCGGGACTCGAAGGCAGGCGCAGCGCGCCGGCCAGCAGTGCGTGATTGAGCAGGAAGAAGGCGCAGCCCAGCAGCACCATCAGCAATGCGATGCCGCACTCCTTCAGCGGCGGCCAGACCTGCTCCAGCCTGAAGCCGCCGCGCGGGGTCGCCTGCGGCGCGGCACGGCGGCGCGTGAAGCAGATCAGGGCGCACGGCAGCAAGGTCGTGAGCGCGGCAAAGATGCCCGCCGTCCTGAGCACGTGGCCCACCGAGCGGGCCGAGGAAATGACTTCGCCGAACTCGGCTCCGATGAGAAACAGCAGGAGCCACACCAGCGGCGCGATCAGCCTGATGAGGCGCGCCTTGAGGGGGGCGGGCATTCGCCTGCCGGCAAGATAGCCCGCCGCCAGCGCCAGGACGATGGGCAGGATGGATTGGATCAGGGGCATGGGTGGGTGCGTCGGGTTGTCAGGCTTCAGGGTGCGCAAGGCCGCGCGGCGGGGCAATACGGCGAGACCCCATTTCGCGGCGTGGCCTGCCCCTCGTCAGGCAGGCAGCCTGTCCCTGTTCTTGGGGCTGCCCCTTGTCAGGCATGCTTGAGAACGGCCAGCAAAGACGGATGAATGAACAGCTTTTCCCGCCCCGATTTTTCTTCTCGCAGTATGCCGATGTCGCACAGCTTCTTGAGGTGCGTGGAGGCGGTCTGTCGGTGCGCGAGCCCTGCATCGACGAGGTTACCGATGCGGCAGTAAGGCTGCTCGAAGATGAGTTCAACAAGCTCACGGCGGTAGATCTGCGGGGCCTCGCGGCGCATCTGCTCGGCGGTGTCCTGCATCAGGCTGCGGATGGCACGGATGCGGCTCAGTGGCAAGACGGCACAGCATGGCAAGACCCCGCCACGGGAATCTCGCGCGACACATGCGCGCAATTTGCACGCCAACGGGTGCGGGCAGCGGGGGCGGCAGAGGGTCTGGGTGAAGCGTCTGGTACAGCCCTGAGCAGGCCTGAAAACGCCTCGAAACCTTTGAAAACGAGGTGGTGCCCGGAACGGGGATCGAACCCGTACAGCTTGCGCCGAGGGATTTTAAGTCCCTTGTGTCTACCAGTTTCACCATCCGGGCGAAGGGGGCGATTCTAGCGGAGGGGCCCGCCTTTGGCATCCGCGCGCGCGGCGTCGGGGGCTGCGCGTGCGGGCGGTTGTGGCGTGGGCGTCAAGGCGCGTCCAGCCACGCGATGCGGCCCTGGCCGGCTTCGCCGAGGGCGGCGATGAATTCGGCGGCGGCGGGGGCGGGCAGGGTGAGGTGGAATTCGACTTCGCTGCCGTGCTGCACGGCGAGCAGGCTGGCGCCAGCGCTGTCGATGCGGCGGCGGATCAGCCCTTCGAGCGCGTAGGGCGCGCGGCAGGCCAGTGTGCGCTGCGCGACGAGGGGAATCCGCGTGGCCTCGCGCAGCGCCTGCGCCACGCTGTCGGTATAGGCACGCAACAGGCCGCCCGCGCCCAGCGGGGTGCCGCCGTAATAGCGCACCACGGTGGCGAGCACGCCTTCCAGATCCTGGTGACGCAGCACTTCGAGCATGGGCCGGCCCGCGGTGCCGCCGGGCTCGCCGTCGTCCACGGCCGCCGAGTGCCCCCCGGCCAGCAAGGCCCAGCATACGTGCGAGGCGTCGGGGTAGCGCGCGCGCAGGCCCGCCACCACGGCAAGCGCCTCGGCGCGGTCGGCCACGGGTTGCACGCAGCCGATGAAGCGGCTCTTCTTGATGATGAGTTCGCTGTGGGCGGCGGCGGCGAGGCTGTAAGGCATGGGAAAGGCAGGAGGCGGAGGAGGCCGGATTCTCTCACGCAGGCCGCGTGCGCGTCGCCCGCGTGCGCGCGGTGCGGAGGCCAGGACCGGGTATGCGGTCAGTCATTCGGGGGAGCCACCCGCGCGCGCGACGGAGCAAGGTCGCAACGTGGTCGTCGGGGAGGATGACGCGCCGCGCGCGCGGTGCGGAGGCGAGTTGGGGCGGCAGGGGCCTGCCCGGCATCCGCCCCGAACTACCCGCACCACTTACATCACCCGCACCCGCACCCGCACCCGCACCCGCACCCGCACCAAGCGCCTCTGCTCCCTCGGCGCCGAGCCTCGCCTCCGCCCGCGTCGTGGGGGCGCCGTCTGGCGGGGGGCGATGCCGTGCCGCCGTGGGCCGCGTGCGCGGAGCGGGCGTGCTTCGCCGCGTGCGCTCAGCGCGTTCCTCGGGGGCGTGCCCATCCCCGCTGCGGGAGTGGTCCTGGCGTGGGCGGCCCGCTGTGATGGCGGGGTGCCTGACTCGTCCGGCCCGGCAGCGCGAGCGGCGGCGCGGTGCGCGGGGCGCGGGGCAGAAAAAACCCCCGGCGAGTGAGCGCCGGGGGTCAAAGACTGCCGAGGAGATTTACAGCAAAAACGGCCAGGGAGGGGCGCTAGGAGCGTGCGCCGAACATGTAGCGTGCGGCTTTCCCGGGGTGTTCGGTGGTGGCGGGGCGGGCGGGCTGCGCGGCAGTCGCGGCGGCAGGCGGGGCGGGCGGCATCCAGCCGAGGCGGTCGCGCAGTTCGAGCGCGGCGCTCACGAGTTCCACGTCCTCGCATTCCTCGGCCGCGTCGAGCACCTGGCGGGCGTAGCCCGTGTCCGAGAAGAACCGCTGGGTGTTGATGGCGATGCTCTTTTCCTGACGCAGGCGGATCTTGATGCGGGCAACGAGCTGCAGGACGTGTGGATCCATGAACGGGCCTTTCGATGTGCGGACACAGGTCAAAAGCAATAGCCATGCCCATGACATGCAGGCCGCGCCCGCGCTGGCTTCGCCAGCCGAGCAGCGAGGGCCTCCTGGCGTTGCAAACCACGGATTCATATGACCCCCTGCGCCAGCCCGGCCTGCCCCGAGGTCTGGGCTTGGCGGGCCGCCTGCCCACCCCTAGATGGAGTTCCGGGCATGCCGTCCGGCGCACCGCGCTGGGGCAGGCCCGATATTTGCCCCGTCGCGGACAACGTTGTTTCAGGGAAGGTTTCGTTCATCCGGAAAGGAGCTGTGTGATGCTGTACTACGCCTTCGCGTTCTTCCTGATTGCGTTCGTGGCCGCCGTGCTGGGGTTCGGCGGCATTGCGGCGGGCGCGGCGGGGGGCGCCAAGATCATCTTCTGGGTGGCCGTCGCGGTGGCGCTCGTCTCGCTCGTCGCGGGGCTGTTCAAGCGTTAGGGCGACGGCGCGCGCGGGTGCGCGAAAGGCAGGCGGGCATGGCGCTGCCCGCAGGGGAGGTGGGGCACGGCACGCGGTTTGCCGGGCATGAGGCGGGTTCCCGGGGTTGTCGTGCCGGGACCGGTTCCGGCCCCGTGCCGTTGTTGCATCCCGACCCGCCATGGCGGGCACTTCCCCGACAGGAGAACACATCATGCAGAACGACTTCACCCAGACCTCCACCCCCACCACCTTTTCGCAGACCGCGTCGACGCCCGCGGGCGAAACCGCCATCGTGGGCAACCTGGGCGATGGCTCGGGCCCCGGCCCGGAGATCATGGCCGCGAGCACCCTCGAGGGTGACGACGTCGTCAATGGCCGCAACGAGAAGCTCGGCGACATCAAGGAAATCATGATCGACGTGGCGAGCGGGCGCGTGGCCTATGCCGTGCTGGCGGCCGGCGGCTTCCTGGGCCTGGGCGAGAAGCTCTTCGCCATTCCCTGGGGCGCGCTCACGCTGGATGCCGAGCGCAAGTGTTTCATCCTCGACGTGGAGGAGGAGCGCCTGAAGAACGCGCCCGGCTTCGACAAGGACCACTGGCCGTCGATGGCCGATCCCACCTGGGCGAACGAGGTCCATGCCTACTACGGCCAGCGCAGCTACTGGCAGGGCGGCCCGACGGATCTGTGAGCGCGGTGGTCGTGGGCGCGGGCGTGATGCTCCGCGCCGGGCAGGGCGCCCTCCGGGGCGCCCTTTTTCGTGTTCCGCGAGCGGCCCTGCGGGCGCGCGGGGGGCGGGCCGACGCCCGGAGCATGCGAAGACGCGGGGCGGCGCGGCGATGCCACGTTGCGCTGCGGAGAGGGCTGCCCGACGACCCCTGCCGCGTGGCGTGGCGCGACCTGGCCGGGGCGCAGCGGTTCGCGCCGCCCCGCGACGTTCCCCGCCGCCTCTGTCGCGTGATCGCGACCGCCGGCCGGGCGCGGCGTGAATGCCGTTGGCATCGCGGCGGCTAATGCGGGGGTCCTGCCTCTCGAACGGCGATGCGTTCGCATGGCGCGGAGGCGCGCGCAGACGCGGGCCTTGCCGCCGGTGGCGCTGGCTGTCGTCGTGCCGCGGCGGTGGCGGTGGCGGTGGCGGTGGCGGGGGTGAGGCGGTGTGGCGGCGCGCGGTTGCGCGTCAGCGGCGCGCTGGGCAGCCACCCGGGCGCGTGGTGCCCGGCGCGTGGCGGCTCAGGATTCGCCCCGGCGCGGGGCGCTCGCCGCGCGCGGGTCGGTGTCGGCGGGGGCGGCTTGGTCCGCTTCGCTCGCGTAGTCCTTCAGGCGGTTGTAGAGCGTCTTGAGGCTTACGCCCAGCGCGGCGGCCGTGCGCTCCTTCTGGTTGTGATAGTGCTTCAGCGTGGCGAAGATGAGCTGCCGCTCGGCGTCTTCCATCGACGTGCCGACCGGGATCGTGATCGCGGGCGGCGCGTCGGGGGCATCCGGCACGGGTGGGGCCACGGCCACTTCGCCGCCGTCGGCGGCGGCCCCGGCCAGACGGCGCAGGGGCAGGTCGTCGGGGCCGATGACTTCGCCCGGTTCCATCACGAACGCGCGATGCACCGCGTTGCGCAGCTCGCGCACGTTGCCCGGCCAGTGCCACGCCGCGAGGCGCGTCAGCGCGGCCGGCGCGAAGCGCTTGGAAGCGCCCTCGGCGGCGTTCAGGCCGGCGAGGAAATGCCCGGCCAGCAGCGGCACGTCCTCCAGCCGGTCGCGCAGCGGGGGCAGCGCGACGGGGAATACCGCGAGACGGTAGTAGAGGTCCTCGCGCAGGCGGTTGCGCGCCACGGCCTCTTCGGGCGAGCGGTTGGTGGCGGCGATCAGGCGGATGTCGGTTTCCTGCAGCTGGCTGGCGCCCACGCGCATGAAGCTGCCGGTCTCGAGCACGCGCAGCAGCTTGACCTGCAGTTCGAGCGGCATCTCGGTGATCTCGTCGAGGAACAGCGTGCCGCCGTGCGCGCGCTCGAAGAACCCCTGATGCTGGCGCTCGGCGCCCGTGAAGCTGCCTTTCTCGTGGCCGAACATCTCGCTTTCGATCAGTTGCGGCGAGATCGCGCCGCAGTTGATCGCGAGGAAGGGGCCGCCGCGCCGGCGCGACAGGTCATGCACGCTGCGCGCCACGAGTTCCTTGCCGGTGCCGCTCTCGCCCGTGATGAGCACGGTGGCCGAGCTGCCGGCCACGCGCGAGATCTGGTGGTAGATCGCCTGCATGGGGGCGGAGCGCCCCCACAGCTGGCCGAAGCGCCCGCTGCGCTGGAGTTCGCCGCGCAGCGCTTCGAACTCCGCGGGCGGTGGCGGCGGACGCGAAACGTTGGCGAGGATGGTGTTCAGATGGCCGGGGCTGACGGGTTTGACGAGGTAGTCCGCGGCGCCGAGCCGCAGCGCCTGGATCGAGCTGTCCAGGCTGGCGTGCCCGGTGATGAGCACCACCTGCGAGTGGGCGAGCAGGGTCTGGTCCTCGAACAGGTCCATGCCGTTGCCGTCGGGCAGCTGCAGGTCGAGCAGGATGAGGTCCGGCTGGCGCGCCGCGATGCTGCGGCGGGCGTCACGCAGGGTATGCGCCGTGGAAGCCGTGAAGTTCTCGGTGGCGACCAGCGCGGCCATCATGGTCGCGGAATCGCGGTCGTCGTCCACTATCAGGGCATGGTTCATGTAGCCACTTCCTTCGTCGTCGCTGCGCAGGCGCTAGGCGTGCCGGCCGACGTGCGCGGCTGCCCGGGGGAGCGATCGGCGCTGCGTCCGGCCATGGGCCTGCGCGCAGCGTCTCGTCGCCCCTCGCATACTACTTGCCGGTGCCGGGGCGCATGGCGCTCTGCCCGTTGTAACAGCGGCTTCTTCCGTACCCTCCCGTGTGGCGCGGGAGGCGGCCGGGCCTTCGCGCGGGGGCCCCGGGAACGGGGTTTGCCGGTCGGCTGAAGGCGCTCGCCAGGGGGCGGGCGCCAGCGCCGGGGCGCGCGGCCGATTGCCATCCGCCCGAGGAGACACCCATGAGCACGAATCCCGCCAATCCTTCCGAACCGGGCGGCGCCGGCGCCGTGAGCAAGGCGAACGAGGCCATCGATCACGCCGCGCAGAGCGTGCACCGGCTGACCGACAACGTTGCCGACAAGGCCGGCCAGGCCGTGAGCCAGGTGCGCGACACCGTTGCGGGGGCGAGTGACGCCGTGCGCAGCGGCGTGCAGGGCATGGGCGAAGCCTGCCGCCTGTGGGTGCAGGGCAGCCGCGACTGTGTGCGCCGCCATCCGCTGAGCGCGGTCGGCATCGCGTTGCTGGTCGGCATGCTCTGCGGACGCAGCCGGCGGCACTGAGCGGCCGCGCGGCCAGGGGCGCTTCTCACAGCGCGTCGATGGCGGCGAACAGCTCGGTGTGCTGCACGGGCTTCACGAAATGCATGTCGAAGCGCGCCTCCTGCGCACGCAGGCGGTCGCGCGCCTGGCCGTAGCCCGACACCGCGAAGAGCTTGCCCGCGTAGCCTGCCTCGCGCGCGCGGCGCGCCACTTCGTAGCCCGTCAGCCCGGGCAGGCCGATGTCCACGATGGCGAGGTCGGGCTGCTCGTCGAGGATCAGGCCGAGCCCGCTCGTGCCGTCGCGCGCGGCCCACGCGGTGTGCCCTTCGAGGCGCAAGGCCGTCAGCAGGCCGCGCAGCACGTCTTCGTTGTCTTCGATGACCACGATGCGGCGCGGCTGCCCGGGGGCCACGCGGGCGTCGTGCGGCGTGCCGTCGGGCGCGGCGATGGCGGGGAAGGTGACGCGCATCACCGTGCCGGGGCCGGCATCGCGTACCGCGATGCGGCCGTCGTGCATCTCCACGAGGCGCCGCACCAGCGTGAGGCCGATGCCCAGCCCGCCGCCCCGGCGGTCCAGCGTGCGCTGGCCCTGCACGAAAAGATCGAACACATGCGGCAGGAGGTCGTCGGGAATGCCGACCCCGTTGTCCTCCACTTCGAGCACCGCGTCGGGGCCTTCGCGCGCGACGCGGATCCGCACGCGCCCGCCCGGCGGCGTGTACTTGAGGGCGTTGGTCAGCAGGTTGTTGAGGATCTGCTCGAGGCGTGTGGCGTGGGCGTTGATCCATACCGGCCGCAGGTCGGTGCCGACTTCGTGGCGGGCCAGGTCGCCCGCCATCTCCTGCGCAGCCACGACGCGCTGGGCGACCGCGTCCAGCGCGATCGGGCCGCGTTCGAAGCGCTGGCCGCTGAGCACGTGGGCCACGCCCATGAGGTCGTCCATCATGTTGGCGAGGTGGCGCGCCTGGCGCGCGATGATGCGGCGCGCGTCGGCGGCGACCTCCGAGTCGCCGGGCACGCGCGCCAGCACCGCCACGCCCGAGGTAATCGCCGAGAGCGGATTGCGCAGCTCGTGGCCCAGCATGGCGAGGAACTCGTCCTTGGCGCGGCTGGCCTGCTCGGCCTCGATGCGCGCGGCCTGCTCCCACACCATGAGCAGATCGCGCTCGCGCTCGGCGTTCTTCTGCTCGGTCATGTCCAGGCTCACGCCGATGAGGTGGCGCGGTTCGCCCTCCGGGCCGTAGAGCAGGCGCACGCGCGTGGATAGCCAGCGGGTTTCGCCTTCGCCGACGAAGATGCAGTAATCCACCCGCTCGCCGTCGCGGCCGGCCCGGCATGCGCGCAGCAGCGGGCGCGCCACCGCGAACCAGCTCGCGCGCGCGATGTGCCGCGTCCAGGCCGCCAGCCCGGCGGGCGCCTGGCCTTCGCCGAAGCCGAACAGGCGGGCCTGGCCCGGCGTCCACGACAGCTTGCGTTCCACGGGCTGGTAGTGAAAGAAGCCGACCTGTCCGCTCTCCTGCGCGAGATCGATGAGGTGGGTGTTCTCGCGCAGATGCTGCTCGGCCGCGCTCAGGCGCTCCTCGGCCGCCTTGCGCCCGGTGATGTCGAGGGCCGCGCCGATTGCGCCGCGCGGCGCGCCGCGTTCGTCGTGCAGCGGCACGGCGTTGAAGATCACGAACAGCGGCGCGTGGCCCGGGCGGCGGATTTCGAGTTCCATGCCGAAGGTGGAGTGGCCGCGCGCGGCGGCACGCTGCAGCGGCTGCTGCGCGGGCGCGAGGCGCTGGCCGTGGTGCAGCACCGCCACGGCCTCGCGCGGCACGCCGGCGGCATCGGTGCCGAAGAGATCCTGCATGACGACGTTGTGGCGCAGCTTGCGGCAGGCGGTGTCTTCGCCGAAGGCGATGCCGATGGGGCAGCTCGCGAGCATGGTCTCGAACTCGTCGGCCTTCTTTTCGAGCGCTTCCTGCTTGTGGTGGATCACGGCATGGGCGGTGCGCTGGCGCGCGGCGGCCTGCGCCAGCGCGTCGCGCAGCAGCGCGATCTCGCGCACCGGCACGCGTTCGCCGGGTTCCGGCAGCTCGTTGCGCGCCAGCCGGTAGAGCGGGCGCGTCATCTGCCGCGCCACCACCGAGGCCAGCGTCACCCCCAGCAGCAGGCACAGGAAGGTGGTGCCCAGCGCCGTCGCGAGCGAGGCATAGTGGGCGCGGTCGATCAGCGCCGCGGGCGTGGCGGCCAGCACGCGCCAGCCGGCGAGCGGGACGTGCTCCCAGGCGGCGTAGGCATGCCCGCCGTCCGCCATCGCGAGGCGCCCGCGACCATCGGCGGCCGCCAGCACTTCCAGCCTTGCCGGCTCGCCCCAGGCGGGCGGCGCGGGGGCGGCGGGGCTGTCGCCGGAGGCCAGGAGCCGCAGCGCGCGGTCGTGCAGGCCCAGGGTCTCCTTGAGGTCGGTGCCGGCGGCGGTGAGGATCTGGTGCCAGGTCGCGGGCGCGATGCGCGCGCCGAGCAGGTAGCGCGCGGCGCCCTGGGCGGTGACCGGCACCTCCACGCTCGTGAAAATGTTGCCGTCTTCCTTACCGATGAGCTGGTCCGACACCACCGTCCGGCTCGGGTCGGGCGCGGGCAGTCCGCTGCACGGCGCGGCGCCGGGCAACTGTGTCAGATCCGGGCAGGCGGTGTCGAACAGCACCGTGCCGCTGGCCGTGCGCAGGTAGAGGCTGCTCCAGCTCTGGCGCCAGATCTGGCGCTGCTGCAGCGCCTGGGCGAACTGCGCGGGCTCGTCCTCCTGCAGTTCGCGCGAGTAGCCCAGGAAGGTCAGGGTGTCGGCGGTGGCCCGCAGCTCGCGGCTCACGTTGAGGGCGAGCATCGCCGCCGTGCGCTGCAGGCCTTCGTGCAGGCGCCGGTTCTGCTCGCGGATCTGCCCGACGAGGTGGTAGGACATCACCCCCGCGATGGGGATGCTCGCCACGAGGCTCATGGCCACCAGGTAGCTGTGCAGCGACGCCTTCGGCCAGCGCGGCGCGGGCAGGGGCGGCAGTCGTGCGGTCTTCCAGGCCATGCGCGAGCCTTTCGTGAGGGGTGGGGCGCCCGCTGACGCCGGGCGTGCGTGCCCTCGATTGCAAGGTCGCGGGGGCCCGCGAGTCAATGAGCAATTCGGGCGCGCGGCGGGGCAGGCATCCCGATTGCCCGGGCGTCTGGGAGGGCGCCAGAAAGCCGCGGGCCTGGCATCGCGGCGTGCGCCCCTTTTCCGACCCGGGGGATCTCCATGAGCGTTCTTGCCTTTGCCGCGCCGGCCGCCGAGCCTTCGCTGCACGCCGTGCCGGCGCCGCGCGAGCCTGCCGGCGCGGCCGCCGGGCCCGCGCGCGCGGCGGTCTTTGTCGACAAGGACGGCAGCCTGACCGAAGACGTGCCCTTCAGCGCGGACCCCGCGCGCCTGCGCTTCACGCCCAACGCCTTGCGGGGCCTGCGTCTGCTGCATGAAGCGGCGCTGCCCGTGGTGGTGGTCACGAACCAGCCCGGCCTCGCGCTGGGGCGTTTCTCGCGGGCCGAGTTCATGCGGCTCGAACAGGCGCTGCGCGCCAGGGTGGAGGCGGAAGCCGGCCTGCGGCTGGCCGGCGTCTACGTGTGCCCGCATGCGCCCACCGCGCAGGGCGGCGCCTCCTGCCTTTGCCGCAAGCCCGCGCCGGGCCTGCTGCGCCAGGCCGCGGCGGCGGGGCATTACGATCTGGCGCGGTCGTGGATGATCGGCGACATCCTCGACGACATCGAGGCCGGGCGCCGCGCCGGCTGCCGCACCATCCTGCTCGATCTGGGCGGCGAGACCACGTGGCGGCAGTCGCCGATGCGCCAGCCCCATTACCTGTGCGCCGATCTGCTGGAAGCCGCGCGCATCGTGGTGGATGCACTGAGCGCCGATCCGGCGGCGCCCCCCGCGGCGCCGCCCGGAGGGCCCGCACGATGAGCGCCACGGCGACGCCCCCGTCCTGCGCGCCGGCGTGGCGCGGCGTGCGCCGCCTGCTCGCGGTGCGCCTGGACAGCCTGGGCGACGTGCTCATGACCACGCCCGCGCTGGCCGCCATCCGGCACACGCTGCCGGACGTGCATCTGGGCCTGCTGACATCCACCGCCGCGGCGCCCCTGCGGCCGCATCTGCCGGGGCTGGACGAACTCATCGCCTTCGACGCGCCGTGGAGCCCGGGCGCCTGCGGCGCGGACCAGGCGGGGCGTCTGCTGGAAGCGATGAGCGCCGAGCTGGCCCGCCTGCGCTATGACGCCGCCATCATCTTCACCGCCTGCACGCAGAGCGCGCTGCCCGCCGCGATGCTGTGCGCGCAGGCCGGCATCGGCTTGCGGCTCGCGCATTGCCGCGAAGACCCGCATGCCCTGCTGACGCACCGCGTGGCGGATGCCGAGACCGTGCGCACCGGGATGCGCCACGAGGTGGCGCGCCAGCTCGCGCTCGTGGCGGAGGTCGGCATGCAGGCGCCCTCCGTGCAACTGCGCTTCCGCTACGACGCGGCCACCCATCTGCGGCTGGAGCACAAGCTGCGCCGCGCCGGCGTGCAGGGCGGGCACGACTGCTTCGTGGTGCACGTCGGGGCCGGCGCGCCCTCGCATCGCTACCCGGCGACCGCCTTCGGCCGCGCGGCCGCCCTCGTCGCGCGCCAGTCGTCGGCCCTGGCGGTGTTCACGGGCAGCGCCGCCGAAACCGATCTTGTCGAGGCCGCGCGCGCGGTCATGGACGTGCCGTCGGTGTCGCTCGCCGGCGCGCTCGACGTGGGCGAACTGGGTGCCCTCATCGACCGCGCGCGGGTGCTCGTCACCAGTCATTGCGCGCCGGCGCACATCGCCGCCGCGCTGGGCACGCCCGTCGTCGACCTCTATGCGCTGACCCATCCGCAGCGCACGCCGTGGAGCGCGGCCTGCCGCGTCCTCAACCGTGACGTGGCCTGCCGCAACTGCCTGCAGCGCGAGTGTCCCGAGGGGCATCACGCCTGCCTGCGCGGCGTGGTGCCGGAGCGCGTGGCGCTCGCCGCGCTCGAACTCATGCAGGGCACGGCGCGCGGCACCGTCTTTCCCCTCGCGCCGGCGCGCGCCTGAGGGCGCCGGCCCGCCACCGCGCGCCCGGCCGGCGCCACCGG
>JAVHXQ010000057.1 GCA_031119555.1 Candidatus Dactylopiibacterium sp. | reverse complement strand
GGGCACGCGCCCCGGCTGGTTCATCTACGCGTGCCTGGGCATCGTGCTCGCGGCGGGGGCGCGGTGGCAGCTGCGCGCGCTGCGGCGCGGCATGCAGCAGGCCGAGGGCGTGCAGCGCGAGGACCAGGCGGAGGCCGCGCGCCGCGTGCGGGCCTTCGTGCAGCGGCTCATCGACGTGATTCCCCAGCCCGTGTACGTGAAGGATGCCGAGAGCCGCTACCTGCTCGTCAACGATTCCTTCTGCCGCGAGCGCCGGCGCAGCCGCGAGGAACTCATCGGCCGCCAGTCGTGGACCTTCGCGCCCGATCCGGGCTTCGCGGCCGGCATCGCGGAAGAGGATCTGCGGGTGCTGGCGGGCGAGGCCGTCAGCAAGGAAGAGTGCATTCCGCACATGTACACGGGCGAGGAGCGCTTCCGCCTGATCACCAAGGGTGCCTGTCTGGATGCCGAGGGGCGACCCGTGATCGTGGGCGCGAATTTCGACGTGACGCCCTGGCGCAAGGCCGAGCGCGCGGTGGCGCGCACGCGCGACTTCCTGCAGTTCGTCTTCGAGGCCATGCCCAACCCGGTGCTCATCAAGGACGAGTCGCTGCGCTACGTGACGGCGAACCCCGCCGCGCAGGCCCTGCTGGCCGCCAACAACGTCGTCGGGCGTCGCCTCGACGAATTCATCGATCCCGCCCAGGCGGCCTCCATCGAAGCCCGCGAGCGCGAGCTGTTGGAGCAGCCCGACGGCACGCGCCTGCAGACCGACCTCACGCTGCACATGCGCGAGGGCGAGCCCGCGCTGCATTTCCTGACCGAGAAGGTGGTGGGGCGCGATGCCGAGGGCGCGCGCGTGATGGTCGTTTCGCTGACCGACGTGAGTGCGCTGCATGCCGCGCGCGAGCGCGAGGCCCGGCGCCGCGAGCGCACGCAGGAGTTCATCCAGCGCCTCATCGACATGATTCCCGAGCCCGTCTACGTGAAGGACGCGCAAAGCCGCTACCTGATCGTCAACGACGCGTTCGCGCGGGATTTCAATTGTCCCAAGAGCGAAATCCCGGGGCTGGATTCCATCGCCCGCGTGGGCAACCGCGACCCGGACATCGGCGACGCCGTGCGCCGCGAGGATCTCGAAGTGCTCGCGGGCACGAGCATCCGCAAGGAAGACCACCGCCCCTGGCTGCTCACCGGGGGCGAGCGTCACCGCATGGTCAGCAAGGGCGCCTGCATCGACGCCGACGGCAACCCCGTGATCGTCGTCGCCAACTTCGACGTGACGCGCTGGTACCAGGCCGAAAGCAAGCTCAAGGAAGCCCTCGAGCGCGAGCAGCAGGCGCTGGGGCGCACGCAGGAATACATCCAGCGCCTCATCGACGTGATTCCCTACCCGGTCTATGTGAAGGACGCGCAAAGCCGCTTCCTGCTCGTCAATGACGCGTTCGCGCGCGACCGCCAGCTCGACAAGACGTCGCTCGCGGGTGACGACTCGGTGAAGCTCTCGATCAACGGCCCGGACAGCCGCGCGCTCACGCGCGACGAAGACATCAACGTGCTCGAGAGCGGCCGCCTGATCCTCAAGGAAGAATACAAGCCGCACCCGGTCACGGGCGAGGAGCGCTACCGCGTGATCTCCAAGGCCTCCTGCGAGGACGCCGGCGGCC
Source organism: Candidatus Dactylopiibacterium sp. (assembly GCA_031119555.1). Taxonomy (GTDB): domain Bacteria; phylum Pseudomonadota; class Gammaproteobacteria; order Burkholderiales; family Rhodocyclaceae; genus Uliginosibacterium. Next base: position 20,188 of record JAVHXQ010000057.1, on the reverse strand, counting down.
AGTCCGTGATCGTGGTCTCGGTGTTCGACGTCACGCCGTGGCGGCTCGCCGAGCGTCAGCTCGCCGAGGCTCTTTCGCGCGAGACGGCGCGCAGCGAGCGCATCCAGCAATACGTGCAGCGCCTCATCGACGTGATCCCCCAGCCTGTCTACGTGAAGGATGCCGGCAGCCGCTACCTGCTCGTCAACGAGGCGTTCGCGCGCGACCGTGGCCTGTCGCGTGACGAGCTCGTGGGGCGCTTGTCCTCCGTGCGTTCCGACATCGCGCGCGAGGTCTTCGCCGAGGACGCCCGCGTGCTCGCGGGCCAGACCGTGCTCAAGGAGGAGTATCGCCCGCATCCGGTCAGCGGCCAGCCGCGCTACCGCGTGATCGCCAAGGGCTCCTGCCTGGACGACGAAGGCCATCCCGTGATCGTGGGCGCGAACTTCGACGTCACGCCATGGCGCATGGCCGAGGCCAGGCTGTCCGTCGCGAAGGACGAGGCCGAGCGCGCGAACGCCGCCAAGTCGCTGTTCCTGACCAACATGTCGCACGAACTGCGCACCCCCATGCACGCGATCCTCAGCTTCGCGCGGCTGGGCGTGGAGCGCGGCGCGGGGGCGCCGCCAGACAGGCTGCTGGGTTACTTCCAGCGCATCGTCGGCAGCGGCGAGCGTCTCATGGCGTTGCTCGACGGCCTGCTGGACCTGGCCAAGCTCGAGTCCGGCCGCCTCGAGATGAGCCTGACGCCGCAGGATCTCGGCCCGCTCGTGCAGGATGTGCTGGATGAATTCGAGGCGCTCGCCAGCGCGGCCTCCATCACCCTGACGCTGAGTTGCGAGCCCGCCTGCGAGGCGCCCGTCGATGGACGTCTTTTCGCCCAGGTCGTGCGCAACCTCGTTTCGAACGCCATCAAGTTCTCGCCGGCGGGCAGCGAGGTGTCGCTGCAGATCGGGCCGGGGCCGACGGTGGGCGAAGAAACGGGGCGGGGCGTGCCCACGCTGGAGTTCAGCGTGGCCGATCGTGGCCCGGGGATTCCCGAGGACGAACTCGAGAGCGTGTTCCGCACCTTCATGCAGGGCAGCCATACCCGCCACGGCAACGGCGGCACCGGGCTGGGCCTGGCGATCTGCCGCGAGATCGTGGGCGCTCACCACGGCCTGATCTACGCCCGCAACCGCATGGGGGGCGGCGCGGAGTTCGTCGTGAGCCTGCCGCTGCGCTGAGGCGCGCTTCGCCCCGGTGGATGCGCCGGGGCGTGTCTCGCGGCGCGGCGCTCAGCTTTCCTTGACGAACAGCGTCACGAGCGGCTGGTTGCCGACCTGGCGGCTCCAGTGGCCGTGGACCGTGGGGTCGAAGGTCGCGCCCTCGGGCAGGGTGTCGGCCGAGTAGAAATGCTCGCCCGCCGTGAACACGCGCGAGCTGCCGTCGAGCAGGCCCACTTCCATGGCGCCGGAGAGCACGAAGAGCCACTGCGGCGCGCCGGTGCAATGCACCTGGCTGCGGAAACCGACCGGGCTCTCGCGCAGCTGCAGGCCGGTGGCGGCCGAGATCGTCGACAGGCGCACGGCGGGATTGCCCTGGTCGAGCGCCACGGTCTCTTCGCGGAAACGCGCGCGGCCGTCGGTGTCGGTGAAAAGGATGACCTTGTTGAACGTGCTCATGGAGTGACTCCTCGCGGAAAAAGTCGTCCATGGTAGCGCGCCCGGCGCGTGGCCGGGCGCTTGGCGCGGGCGGCGCGGGCCGCCGCCGTGGCGTTCAGCGCACGGCCTTGTCCAGGCGTGCCTTCACGTAGGCGCCCGGTGCGTCCTCCAGCACCGGCAGCGGCCCGTCGGCCGGGTCGCGCGCGGGGACTTCGCTGGCATCCTGCGCGCGGATCCAGTTCTGCCAGTCTATCCACCACGAGCCCGGGTGCTGCGTGGCCGACTTGAACCACGCGTCGCTGTCGGCCGGCAGCTCGTCGCCCTCGCCGACCCAGTAGCCGTACTTGTTGGCCGAGGGCGGATTGACGATGCCGGCGATGTGGCCCGACCCGCCCAGCACGAAGCGCGGCGTGCGCCCCAGGTAGCGCGCGCCCGTGTAGGTGGTCTTCCAGGGCGCGATGTGGTCTTCGATGGTGGAGATGAAGTAGCAGGGCTGGCGGATCTTGCCCAGATCGATGCGCACCCCCTTGAGCTCGATCGCGCCGGGCTTGCCGAGCGCGTTCTCGAGGTACATGCGGCGCAGGTAGAAGCTGTGCATGCGCGCGGGCAGGCGCGTGGAGTCGGAGTTCCAGTAGAGCAGGTCGAAGGGGAAGGAGTCCTTGCCCATGAGGTAGTTGTTGATGACGAAGGACCAGATGAGGTCGTTCGACCGCAGCATGTTGAAGGTGGTGGCCATCTCGCTGCCTTCGAGATAGCCGCGCGCGAACATTTTCTGTTCGAGCGACTCGACCTGCTTCTCGTCGATGAAGACGCCCAGCTCGCCGGGCTGGGCGAAGTCGAGCAGCGAGGTGAAGAAGGTGCCGGTGGCGATGCGCTTGTCTTTCTTCGCGGCCATCCAGGCAAGGGCGACGCCCAGCAGCGTGCCGCCCAGGCAGTAGCCGGCGGCGTTGATGTCCTTGGCGCCGGTCTGCTCGATGATGGCGTCCACCGCGGCCAGCACGCCGTCGCCCAGGTAGTCGTCGAAGCCTTTCTCGGCATGGCGGGCGTCCGGATTGACCCAGCTGATCACGAACACCGTGTGCCCCTGTTCGGTGGCCCAGCGGATGAAGGAGTTCTTCTCGCGCAGATCGAGGATGTAGTACTTGTTGATCCAGGGCGGCACGATCAGCAGCGGGCGCGCGAGCACGTGGGCGGTGCTCGGCGTGAATTGCAGCAGCTGCATCATGTCGTTCTGGAACACGACCTTGCCGGGCGTGGTGGCCACGTTCTCGCCGAGCCGGAAGGCTTCGGTGTCGGTCATGCGGATGCGCAGCTGGCCGTCGCCGGCCTCGAGATCGCGCAGCAGGTTGTTGAAGCCGCGCACGAGGTTCTGGCCGTGGCTGCGCACGGTTTCCTCGAAGACCTCGGGGTTGGTCAGCGCGAAGTTCGACGGCGCCAGCGCGTCGATGTACTGGCGCGTGTAGAAATTCACCTTCTTGCGCGTCTCGCCGTCCAGCCCTTCCACGCCGGCCACCGTGTCATGGATGCTGCGCGCCGTGATGAGGTAGCTCTGCTTGATGAAATCGAACACGAAGCAGTCCTGCCAGTCGGCATAGCGGAAGCGCTTGTCGGACTTGTCCGGACTCACCACGGGATCGGGCGCGAAGCCCCACAGGCGCTGCAGGGAGTTCTGCCACAGCGAGAAGTAATCCCACGCCAGGTTCATCTGCGCGGTGGCGAGCCGGTAGGGGTCGGCGAAGAGCTTCGCGATCATGTCGAGGAAGGCCTGCGCGACGCCGAGTTCGTCGGTCGGCGGCTGGGGGCTCCGGGTGGTCTGGCGCTGCAGGTATTCGGTGAGCAGGTTGGAGGAGCGGCGCGCCACTTCGGCATAGGTGCGCGCGAGTTCCTGCGGGTCGGGGCGCTCGACTTGCGGGGTTTCGGTGCTGGCCATGAAGCTGTCTCCTTGGGGTGAGGGTCGCGCAACCCGCCCGCGCGCGGGCGGGGATGTGTTCAGCAACGCCGGAAACGCAGGCCGCCGTCGTTTTCGCGTCGTTCGACGAGGCCACGGTGCCACAGGTGGTTCAGGTGGGCGATCGCTTCGCCGAGGGCGAACATGAGCTGATGCCGGTCCAGCGCACGCGGGAAGAGCACCGGCAGCAGCCCGGCCGCGCTCTGCTCTGTCTGCAGTGCAGCAATCATTGTGGCATCGCGCTCGGCATGATGGGCATGCAACTGGTCTGTCCGGGCATGCAGGCCCCGGAAGGGCAAGCCGTGTGCGGGCAGCACCAGCGTGTCGGCGGGCAGCGGCTCGAAACGCCGCAGCGAGCCGAGGAAGCGGCCCAGCGCGTCTTCGTCGGGCATCGCGGCGGTGACCGCGATGTTGGGCGTGATGCGCGGCAGCAGCATGTCGCCCGAGATCAGCACGCCCGCGCTGTCCGAATGCAGCGCGATGTGCTCGGGCGAGTGGCCGTGGCCGACGATGGCGCGCCAGGTATGGGCGCCCGTGCGCAGCTGGTCGCCGTCGGCCAGACGGTGGAAGTGGGTGGGCAGTTCGGGTACGCCACGACGGTAGATGTTGCCGCGCGCGGCGAGCGCGGCGAGGCTGTCTTCGTCCAGACCATGGCGGCGGAAATGCGCCAGCATCGCGGCCAGGTCGTGGCCGCCGGTCTGCGCATGCAGCGCGTGGGCGAGCAGGTACTCGCCGAAGGCCATGTGCAGCGGCGCGCCGCAGCGGGCCGAGAGCCATGCCGCGTTGCCAAGGTGATCGGGGTGGTAATGGGTGGCGATGAGCCGCGTGAGCGGGCGGTCCAGGCGCGCCAGGAGTTCCGTCCAGAGCGCGCGCGTGGGCGCATCGCCCAGGCCGGTGTCCACGAGCGCGTAGCCGGCGTCGTCCTCGATGAGCCACAGGTTGATGTGATCCAGCGCCCATGGCAGCGCGAGGCGCAGCCAGAAAACGCCCGGCGCGACGGCCTGGGGCGTGGCGGGCGCGGGCGGGGCGGCGAACGGGAAATCGAGCGCGGCGTGATGCATGGCGGTCCATCGGTGCGGGTGGGCGAGCCGAGTCTACCCTTGGACGCGGGCTGCGCGATAATCGGGTTCCCTCACTTGTCACGCGCCTCCTGGCGCGCTCGATGCCATGACGAAGACTGTACTGATCGCGGGAGCGTCCCGCGGGCTCGGACTCGAATTCGCCGTGCAGTACGCGGCCGACGGCTGGCGCGTGGTGGCGGGCTGCCGCCAGCCCGAGACGGCGCGCGGCTGGCTGCCGGCGGGCGTAGACGTGCAGGCGCTCGACGTGACGAGCCCGGAATCCGTGGCCGCGCTGGCCTGGCACCTCGACGACGCGCCGCTGGACCTGCTGATCTGCAACGCGGGGGTCGCCGGACCCGATTCGAGCCGCTTCGCGGCACCCGGCGACGCGGCCTTCGACGAAGTGATGCATGCCAACGTGCTGGGGCCGGCGCGCTTGATCCAGGGCTTCGGCAGCAACGTGGCGCGCGCCGGCGGCGTGATCGCGGTCATGAGTTCGCGCATGGGCTCGGTGCAGGAAACCGAGAGCGCCGACATGCTCGCCTACCGCTGCTCCAAGGCCGCGGCCAACATGGTCGTGAAGCTGGCGGCCAACGAGTTCGGGCCGCAGGGCGCCTGCGTGGTGGCGCTGCACCCGGGCTGGGTGCGCACCGACATGGGCGGCGCCGAGGCCACCCTGGGTGTCAGCGAATCCATCGACGGGCTGCGGGCCGTGCTCGACGGGCTGTCCGGCGCCGACAACGGCGCCTTCATCGATCACAGCGGGCGCCGCCTGCCCTGGTAGGCGCGGCGACCCCGCACCGGCGCGCGCCATGACGACTCCGCCGCCCCTCTCGCTGCCGGCTTCGCCCTGCGTGCGGCAATGCTGCCTCGACCGCGACGGCGAGCTGTGTCTCGGCTGCTTTCGCACGCTGGCGGAAATCATGGGCTGGCAGGCCGCCGGCGCCGCCGAGCGCGCGTGCATCCTGGCGCGCTGCGCGCAGCGGCGTGCCGCTCACGCCGGCCAGGCGCGCGGCTGACCCGCCGCGCCCGCTGTCAGCCTCGTGTCAGCGCCGCTGGCGGGCGTTCCTGCGTAGAATCACGCCTTTCCGACCGGGGGTGGCCTCATGAGCGATAACGACGAGCTCCAGCCAGACAGCGATCTCGCTTTCCAGCAGCACCTGCACGAAGTGCAGATGCTGCTCGGCCGGCATCGCCTGGTCGAGGATCTCGTCAAACGCCAGGAGATGCCGCGCCACGACCTCGTCGAAGGCCTCGTGCACAAGCAGAACCTCGTCGAGCTGCAGAAGAAGCTCGATTCGCTCGGCGTGGCCGAGGTCGCGCGGGTGCTGGCCGAGCTGCCGCACAACGAGAGCCTCGTGGTGTGGGAACTCGTGCGCGCCTCGCGCGGCGAGGAGATCCTGCACGAACTGCCCGAGACCATCACCGATGCGCTCACGCGCGAGCCCAGCCTGGCGATGCCCAAGCCGCTGATGGTCAATGCCTTCGAGCTGCACAACGGGCGCCTGCGCCAGACGCCCATCGAGACGCGCACCGCGCTGGCCGCCGCGCGCCCGATCTGGATCGATCTCGTCGCGCCCGGCAAGGAGGAGCGCGACTGGGTGAAGGAGGTCTTCGGCCTGACCCTGCCCGACCCCGAAAGCCTCACCGACCTCGAGGAATCCGCGCGCTTCTACATCGAGGACGAGAGCGAGCAGATCCACCTGCACTCGGATTTCCTGCTCGACAAGGAAGACGAGTCGCGTAACGTGCCGGTGGCTTTCGTGCTGTACCGGGGCATCCTGTTCTCGATCCGCAACGTGGAGCTGCCGGTCTTCCGCCTGCAGCGTCTGCGCGCGCGCATCCAGCCCGGCTACGTGAGCGACGGCAAGGACGTGCTGCTCGATCTCTACGCCGCCGACGTCGAGTATTCCGCCGATGCGCTCGAAGACGTCTATGCCGCGCTGGAAGCCGTCGGCAAGCAGGTGCTCAGCAACGAGATGAGCGATGCGCAGGCGGCCGGCATCCTGGCCGCGATCGGCGCCGAGGAGGATCTCAACGGCCGCATCCGCCGCAACGTGATGGACACGCGCCGCGCGGTCTCCTTCCTGATCCGGGGCAAGTTCCTCTCCAAGGACCAGGTCGAGGACGCGCGCCAGATCATGCGCGACATCGAGTCGCTCGACGGGCACACGGCCTTCCTCTTCGACAAGATCAACTTCCTGATGGATGCCACCGTCGGCTTCATCAACATCAACCAGAACAAGATCGTGAAGATCTTCTCCGTGGCGAGCGTGGCCCTGCTGCCGCCCACGCTGATCGCCAGCGTGTATGGCATGAACTTCCGCTTCATGCCGGAGCTGGAATGGCCGCTGGGCTACCCGTTCGCGCTGGGCGTGATGGGCGCCTCGGTCATCATTCCGTTCTGGTTCTTCCGCCGCAAGGGCTGGCTGCAGTAGGCGCGCGCCCGGCCCGGCCCGCGCGTGCCCGGCGGCGCCGGCCGCGGCCCCCTATAATCCGGGCTCCCCGACCCTGACGGTTCTTCCCGGATGTCCGCCTCTCCCCGTATTCCCGAGCTGCTCGCGCCCGCCGGCTCGCTGGCCATGCTCGACACCGCGCTCGCCTTCGGTGCCACCGCCATCTACGCGGGCCAGCCGCGCTACAGCCTGCGCGTGCGCAACAACGATTTCGGCAGCCTCGACGTGCTGCGCACCGGCATCGAACGCGTGCATGCCGCGGGCGGGCAGTTCTACCTCGTCTCCAACATCTACCCGCACGGCGCCAAGCTCAAGACCTACCTGCGCGACATGGCGCCCGTGATCGACCTGCGCCCGGACGCCCTCATCATGTCCGACCCGGGCCTCATGATGATGGTGCGCGAAGCGTGGCCGGAGCAGCCCATCCACCTGTCGGTGCAGGCCAACACCGTGAATGCCGCCGCCGTGAGGTTCTGGGCGCGCAATGGCGTCTCGCGCGTGATCCTCTCGCGCGAACTCTCGCTCGACGAGATCGCCGAGATCCGCCAGGCCTGCCCGGACACCGAACTCGAGGTCTTCGTGCATGGCGCGCTGTGCATCGCCTATTCGGGCCGCTGCCTGCTGTCGGGCTACTTCAATCACCGCGACCCCAACCAGGGCACCTGCACCAACTCCTGCCGCTGGGATTTCAAGCTGCACGAAGGCCGCACGGAGCCGGGCGGCGACGTCTTCCTGATCGAGGAGCGGGAGCGGCGCCAGGGCAGCTACAACGTGATCGAGGAAGACGAACACGGCACCTACATCCTCAATTCGCGCGATCTGCGCGCGATCGAGCACGTGCAGCGGCTCGTCGCCATCGGTGTCGATTCGCTCAAGATCGAAGGGCGCACCAAGAGCCCCTATTACGTGGCGCGCGCCGCCCAGGCCTACCGCGCCGCCATCGATGCCGCGGTGGCCGGCCGCCCGCTCGACGCCGCGCTGCTCGACTCCCTCGACGGTCTCGCCAATCGCGGCTACACGGCCGGCTTCTTCGATCGCCACCAGGACGCCGCCGTGCACCAGAACTACGCCTCCGGCAGCTCCGGCTCGCAGCGCAGCCTGTACGTCGGCGACGTGGTGGCGTTCGACGCCGCGCGGGGGCTGGCCGAGGTTGTCGTCAAGAACCGCTTTGCCTGCGGCGACCGCCTCGAACTCGTGCAGCCCGGCGGCAACCGCGTGTTCGGCCTTGCGCGCATGGAGCAGGCGGACGGCGCCGCGGCGCAGGTGGCGCCGGGCAGCGGGCACCGCGTCTGGCTGCCCTTGCCGGCCGACAGCGTGGGGGCTTTCGTGACCCGCTTCGTGCCCCCCGCGCCTGCCCCGGCGACCGCGCCGGGCAGCACCTGAGCGCTGCGCGTGGCATGCTGGGCACCACCTCACCGCCGGAGCCCGCCATGCCCGTCCTGTCCGTCCTGGATCTCGCCCCCATCGCGCTGGGCAGTCACGCCGCCGAATCCTTCCGCCACAGCGTCGAACTCGCGCGCAGCGCCGAGAGCTGGGGCTATCGTCGCTACTGGCTCGCCGAGCACCACGGCATGCCGGGCATCGCCAGCGCCGCCACGGTCGTCCTGATCGGTCACATCGCGGACGCCACCCGCACGCTGCGCGTCGGCGCGGGCGGCATCATGCTGCCCAACCACTCGCCGCTCGTGGTGGCCGAGCAGTTCGGCACGCTGGCCACGCTCTACCCGGGGCGCATCGACCTCGGGCTGGGCCGCGCGCCGGGTTCCGACACGGCCGTCGCGCGCGCCCTGCGGCGCAGTTTCGATGCGGGCGACGTCTTTCCGCAGGATGTCGCCGAGCTGCTCGGCTATTTCGCGCCGGCCGCCGCCGGCCAGGCCGTGCGCGCGGTGCCGGGCGAGGGGTGCGAAGTGCCGGTGTGGATTCTCGGCTCCAGTCTGTTCGGCGCCCAGCTCGCCGCCGCGATGGGGCTGCCGTTTGCGTTCGCCTCGCACTTCGCGCCCGGCTTCATGCAATCGGCGATCACGCTCTACCGCGAGCGCTTCCGGCCCTCGGCGCGGCTCGCCCAGCCCTACGTGATGCTGGGCTACAACGTCTATGCGGCCGACAGCCACGACGAGGCGCAACTCATCGCCACCTCCATGCAGCAAGCCTTCGTGCAGCTGCGCAGCGGCCGCCCGGGCCTCTTGCCACCGCCGGTGCGGGAATTCGCGCGCAGCCTGCCGGCCGACCAGCGCGCCCAGCTCGACGCCTCGCGCGAGTGTTCGGCGATCGGCACGCTGGACGAGGTGCGCGAAGCGATGCAAGCCTTCGTGGCGCGCACGGGCGCCGACGAACTCATGATCAGCTGCGCCACCTTCGACCCGGCCGCGCGCCTGCGTTCCTACGCCATCGCGGCGCAGGCCGCCGGCCTGCCGGGCGCACCCCGGCCCGCGGCCTGCGCGCCGGTGACGGGCTGAGCGCGTCGCGCGCGGGCGCCTCAGCGCTGCCGGAGGGTGATGAAGCTCTGCAGCAGGCGCGTCATGTCGAGGTGACGCGTGAAGCCGTTGATCGCACTGGCGACGGCGGGCTCGGAGAAGGTGCGGCGCGCGGCGGACTGGGCGAAGATCTCCACGCTCTGCTTGAGCGCGCGCGGGCCTTCCTGGCTCAGCGCGGTGCGCGCGGGTTCCTTGCAGACGTCGGTGACGAGCCGCTCGACGAGCTGGGCCATGGCACGGTCGGTGGCGTCGCGCGCGCTGGCGGGCACGGTGGCGAGATCCTTCACCTCGGGTTGCTGCGCGAGCACGATGAAGAGCCAGCGTGAAATGGTCTCGCGCTCCGCGCTGCTCGTGGATTCGACGAAGCACTGGCCCAGCGCTTCGGCGGCGGGGCCGGCGTGGGCGGGCAGGGCATGCAGCCCCAGCGCGAGCAGGGCAGCGGCGGACAGGGTACGGCGGGGGGTACGACGGGCAGGCATGGGGGATATCCTTGTGCGGGAAAAAGAGGCCGGCGCGGCAGGCCACCGGAACACCTTGCCAGACCCCCCGCGGCGCGGCAAGTTCAGGCGCGGCCGGCGCGCGGCGCGGCACCCGGACGGGCGAGGCGCAGGTTGATGCGGCTGAGTTCGGAGTCGGCCAGGGTGTGGCGCAGTTGCTGGCGGTAGCGCGGCAGCGCGGCGGGATTGTAGAAGTGGGGGCGCTCGCGCAGGCCGCGCGAGAAGTCGGCCGGCGAAAGGCCCGCGAGGCGGTGCAGCTCGTGGATGAAATGGGGCTGGTCGTAGAACCCGGCGTCCATGACCGCCCCCGCCACGTTGGGGGCCAGCCCCAGCGCCATGTTGCGCGCCACCTGCTGCAGGCGCGCCACGCGCGCGAAGAACTTCGGCGTCACGCCGTAGGCCTGCGTGAAGAGGCGCTCGAAGTGGCGCAGGCTCCAGCCGCCCTCGGCGGCCAGGCGGCTGATGCGGGTGTCGGGGGCGAGGTAGAGGCAATCCTGCAGCACGTCCAGGCGGGCGTCGGCGCGCGTGCCGAGGTGGCGTTCGAGAAAGCCCTCGAGCCGGGCGATGCGCAGGTCGGCGTCGGGGCTGGCCGCGAGTTGTTCGCACAGGCGCGCCAGCTCGCCCGCGCCCCACAGTTCGTCGGCCGCCGTGAAGCGGTCCTGCAGCTCCGCGAAGCTCGCGGGGACGAGATAGCGCAGGCGGCCCGGGCGGAACGTGGCGATCAGCAGCTCCACGGGGGCGTCGCAGACGAGATCGAGCACCGCGTGGCGGTTGCAGATCACGAAGGCGCGCGCGAGCCGCTCGCGGCGCTGCGCATGCAGGTTCTGCAGGAAGAGTTCGCCGCCCAGGGGGATGCACAGCAGGGCGCCGCTGCCGGGTAACACGCGCGGCAGCTCTCCGGCTGCGTGCATGCGCATGATCTGGAAGTTGTCCGCGAAGAGCGCGAGGCGCGGGCCGGGCGCGAAGCGCTGCCAGGCGCAGGCGCCGAGCCGGCTGTGCGCAGAGGGGGAGGGGGCGACGGTCATCGGATCATTCTAGACAGGCCGGTGGCCGGAGCAATGGCCCTGCGGCGCCGTTGCAACAGCGCCGCCGGGGCATGGACTCAGTCGGGCAGATCGGCCAGGTAGAGCGCGGGTTCGCCTTCGAAATCGGAGGTGAAGAGGACCTGCGTCTCGTCGGGCGTGAAGCCCGGGTGCGGGTGCGTGACCTGCCGGCTGGCGCGGTATTCGCGCCACGACGAGTTGTGCGCGCAGAGCGGACGGCTGGTGCGGGCCTCGAGATCGAAGAGGTGGATGAAGGGGTCGCGGGCGCGCTCGAAGCCCTTGGTGTCGGCCATGTCCTGCGGCGTGCCGGAGCCGTCGGCCACGGCCAGCGTGCCCTTGAAGTTGCTCATGATGTGGGAGCAGGCGGGCATGGGCATGAGGACTTCGTTGTGCATCGTGACGGGGTCGGCCGTGCAGATCCAGCGGTCGTGGCCGTCGCGGTTGAGGTAGGAGACGTACATGAGGCGGGAGCCGTCCGGCACCCAGAATTCGTGGGTGCAGCGCTCGCCCGGCAGTTGCTGCCTGACGGGGCGGATCTGGCTGCCGTCCTCGCGCATGAGCCACATGCGGGTTTCGACGAGATCGAGCGGGCCTTCGTGGCAGAAGGCCACGGTATCGTCGTCGAACGGGCGGTAGATGGGGTGGCCCGTCCAGCGTGCCTGTTCGAGCAGGATGTCGCCGCGCCCGCTTTCGATGTCGATGCGCACCAGCGCGCAGCGCGGGTTGCGCAGGTACTGCTCGCGGAATTCTTCCCAGGTGGCCAGCGCCATGAGTTCGTCGCTCACCACTTCGATGCCGACGAGCTTGGTGCAGTCGGAGTTGGCGGTCCAGGTGCCGTAGCCGGTGTAGCCCTCGCGCACGCGATAGACGGTCTCTTCGGCCAGGGTGTCCAGGCGCAGGCGGCGCAGCTCGCGGCCGCCCTTCACGTAGTAGAGGAACTGTTCGTCGGGGGAGAGGAAGCAGCCGAAGGTGTTGTCGCCGGCGCCCTCGGTGAGCTGCGTGGCGATGCCGGTCTGGCGGTCCAGAAGGTAGCAGTTCCAGTCGTTGTCGAACCAGGCGCCGAAGAGCAGGTGGCGGCCGTCGTCGGTGAAGCACTTCTGGTAGAAATAGTTGCGGTGGCAGGTCACGTCCGGCGGGGTGAGCCGGGTGACGCGCACGCCGGTGTGCGGGTCGCGGAATTCATGTGCTTGGATGCGGATCTTGCTGCCTTTTGCCACGGCGGGACTCCTGGTTGCACGGCGCCGGCACGGCGGCCGGGTGTTACGGGGCGCAGGCCGGCGCCGTGCCGGCCTGCGTGTGTTGCGGTGGTTGCGGGGACGGCCGGCCTCAGCGGGCGTAGAACCATTGCTGCGGCAGCGCGGGGCCTGGCGTGGGCCAGATCCAGCCGGCGGGCATGTTCTCGTCCACGTTGGTCAGGTTGGTGCGCCGGATCGCGTTGTCGCGCGGCGGGCGCACGATGCCCAGGATCTCGAACTCGTCCGCGGCGATGGCGATGATCTCGCGGAAGAGGCGGTCGGCTTCCTCGGTGCTGCGGGCCTCACGCCATTTCTCGTAGAGGTCGAGGCGCTTCTTCATGGACGGGCTGGGCTCCTCGCCCTGCTTGCCGTCGGAGAGATACCACTTCACCCACTGCACGCTCTGGCGCGATTCCGGATGCACGGTCAGGAAGGGACGCGGGTTCTGCGTGGCGTCCATGCCGCCGGGCGCGGCATCCACGCAGGCGTCGTAGTCATTGGCGTTGGCGCGGTCGAAGGTCAGCGAGCGCTCGGCGGCGCGGATCACGAGATCGACCCCCACCTTCTGCCATTGCTTGCGCATGATCTCGAGCGCGGAGATCTGCGGCGCGAGCTGGATGGAGACGATGGTGTCGACCGACAGGCGCTTGCCATCGGGCAGCAGGCGGTAGCCCGCGCTGTCGCGCCTGGTCAGGCCGAGACGGTCGAGGATCTCGTTGGCCTGCTTCGGATCGTGGTTGATGTACTGCGTGCCGAACTTCTCGTTGAACCACTTCGATTCCTTGATCGGCGCCACCTGCCAGGGCTGGCCCTGACCCATGTAGACGATCTCGTTGATCTCCTTGCGGTCGGTCGCGAGCGAGAGCGCGATGCGGAAGTCCTTGTTGCGGATGAAGGGGCGCAGCGCCTCGTTGCGCGTGGAGTGGTTGAGGTAGTAGCCGACCGAGTTGGCGTTGATCGACTTCAGGCTCATGACGGCGTACTTGCCCTTCTTCGCGTTCTCGGCGAGCAGCGGCCGGTTCTGGATCGAGAAGATGTGGCGGTGCTGGAAGTCGAGCTGGCCGTTGATGGTGGCGAGCACGATGGTTTCGACTTCCGAGATCACCTGGAGCTGCAGACGGTCGATGTAGGGCAGCTGCTGGCCGCGCGTATCCACCTGCCAGAAGTAGGGGTTGCGGCGCATCAGCACCTGGCTGGAGTTGCCGGCGTAGGGCCGTTCGATGACCCACGGGTCGAGCGTGGGCTTCTCGGGGTTGCCCCAGCGCGTGACGACTTCGATGTCGCCGCACTTCATACGCATGAGGCTGGGCCAGTCCTTGACCTTCATCTCGCCCATCAGCGCGTCCAGCTTGGGGTTGTAGCGGGGGTGGAACTGGCTGCAGTACTTCTTCTGCCACAGCACCGGATACTGCCCCAGCGGCGCCGCGAGCGCCTCGGGGAAGCCCACGTAGCTGCTCGCGAAGCGGAAGCGCACGGTGTAGTCGTCCACGCGCGTCACCTCGGCGAGCTTGTCGCGCATCACGAAGCTGGCGGGCGCGTTACCGAAGAACTGCTTGTTGGCGACCATGTCGTTCATCGAGAACAGCACGTCGTCGGCCGTGAAGGGCGCGCCGTCGGACCAGCGCATGCCGCGCCGCAGCTTGAAGGTGTATTCGGTGGCGTCGGCGTTGGCGGTCCAGCTCTCGGCCACGTTGGGCTTGACCGAGTTGAAGTCCATGCTCCAGCGCGTGAGTCCCTGGTTGCCCACCAGACGCAGGATCGCGTGGTAGTCGGCGTTGCCGCGCAGGGCCGTGCGCAGGGTGCCGCCGTACTGGCCGGGGCGTGTGAGCGGGGTGACGACTTCGGGCTGGGCCGGCAGGCGCTGGGCCACGGCCGGCAGCTTGCCGCCCTTCACGAGCGCTTCGAGTTCGGGGGCATCGTGGTAGCTCTGGGCGCCGGCCGAGCCAGTGCCAAGTGCCAGCGCGAGCGCGGCGAGGGTAATCCTGTTCATGTCTCCTCCTGAGCGGATGCGCGGGCATGTGGCCGCGTCTGGGGCCAGTGTGTCGGCGTCCGGCGGAGGCGTCTTGTACGTTTGCGACATCGCGTCGCGCGGCTGTTATCCTGCCGCCTTCCTTCGTCTTCCTGCTGCATACCGCGATGATCGGCCGCCTTTCCGGAACCCTGCTCGAAAAGAACCCGCCCCAGATCCTGCTGGACGTCAATGGCGTGGGCTACGAACTCGAAGTGCCCATGAGCACCTTCTACAACCTGCCCAACCTGGGCGAGCGCGTGCAGCTCGTGACGCACCTCGCGGTGCGCGAGGACGGGCATTTCCTCTACGGCTTCGCGTCGGAGGACGAGCGCGCGACCTTCCGCCAGCTCGTGAAGATTTCGGGCATCGGGGCGCGCACCGCGCTGGCGGTGCTGTCGGGCATGTCGGTGGCCGACCTCGCGAGCGCGGTCGCGCTGCAGGAGTCGGGGCGTCTCGTGAAGGTGCCGGGAATCGGCAAGAAGACCGCCGAACGCCTGCTGCTGGAACTCAAGGACAAGCTCGCGAAGACCTTGCCCGGCGTCGCGGGCACGGCTGTGTCGCCGCAGCACGCGGTGCAGGGCGACATCGCCAACGCCTTGCTGGCGCTGGGTTACAACGAGAAGGAAGCCACCGCCGCGCTGCGCGGGCTGCCCGAGGGGATAGGCGTGTCCGACGGCATTCGCGCCGCGCTCAAGCTGCTCTCCAAGGCCTGAGCCGCGCCGCCGGCCGGCGCCACGCTCAGGGCAGCAGGATCCGCTCGGAAGCCTCGTCGGCGGCAGGCCCGGCTTCGGCGGGGTCGGGGGTGCCGTCCAGGGCGGCGTTGTCGTTCATCCACGAGTTCATGAGCGTGAAACTCACGGCCAGCAGCAGCGGCCCCAGGAAGATGCCCACGAGGCCGAAGGTGATCATGCCGCCGATGACGCCCGCGAAAATCAGCAGCAGCGGCAGGTCGGCCCCGCGCTGGATCAGCCACGGGCGCAGGAAGTTGTCCAGATTGACGACGATGATCATCCACACCAGCAGGAAGGTGGCCCAGCCGGCTTCGCCCGTCCAGTAAAGCCAGATCACCGCGGGCGCCAGCACCGGCACGGCGCCGAGCTGGGCGATGCACAGCATGAACATCACGGCCGTGAGCAGCGCCGTGAAAGGGGTGCCCGTGATCGCCAGGCCGATGCCGCCGAGCAGGGCCTGGATCAGCGCGGTGACGCCCACGCCCAGCGCCACGCCGCGGATGGCGCTGGCGGCGAGCAGCACGATCTCTTCGCCGCCGCGTCCGCCGAGCTTGCGCATGAAGCGGCGCAGGTAGGCCGCCGCGACTTCGCCCTTGGCGTACAGGATCGCGGCAATGCAGATCGCCAGCAGGATCTGCAGCATCAGCATGCCCAGCCCGCCGATGCGCCCCGCGAACCAGCGCGAGAGGCTGCCGGCATACGGCGTGGCCTTGGCGACAAGGCCCTGCAGGCCGAGCTGGGTGCTCTGCACCCAGAGCTGCGCGAGCCGCTCGCCCAGCCAGGGCAGGCGCTCCAGCCACGGCGGCGGCGCGGGCGGGCTCATGTCCGCCAGCGAGGCGGCGAAGGCGGCCATCTCGCCCGCGTGATCGACGAGGGTCATGACCGCGAGCGTGAAGGGCAGGAACAGCACCACCAGCAGGCCGCAGATCAGCACCACGATGGCGAGGCTGCGGTAGCCGCCGAAGATGCGCTGCAGGCGCAGCATCAGCGGCCATGACGAGACGACGATCATCGTCGCCCACGTGATGCCGAGCAGGAAGGGCGAGAGTACCCACACCGAGGCCGCCATCAGCGCGCCCACGAGGATCACGGTCAGCAGCGTGCGGGTCAGGTCGAAACGCAGGGTGGGCAGCATGGCGGGCACGGTGGGGAGGGGAGGCGCCCATCATAAGGGAAAGCGCGCGCGCCGCCCGCGTGCCGCGCCTTCGGTCCGCGCCGGGAGGCGCGCTACAGCCAGCGTTCGGCGTTCTCGAGGCGCAGCTGGCGACCGTCGCCGATCAGCGCGCGGTCGATGCGCAGCGGCAGGAAGGCGCGCGTGATGGGCTGGCGGCGGTCGAAGCTCGCCACGCCGAAGGTGATCTCCTCGCCGTGCGGTGCCTCGACGAGCATGTTCATGCTGTCGACGCGCATGCTGCGGTGCTCGACGCGGATATAGCGCATGGGCTCGGCCAGCACCTCTTCGAGGTAGGCGAGCTGGCGCTCCAGGCCGTCGCTGGCGCAGCCCAGCGCGGCCAGGCGCGTCTCGTTCTCTTCGAGTTCGTGCAGCAGCGCCATCGACTGCAGGTTGCTGACGTCCGCGCCTTCCTCGCCGAGCACGGAGTCCAGCCCCGTGCCGCGCTGGCGGAACGCCGTGAGGCGGGCGGAGAGCAGCAGGCGGTCCTCTTCGAGCGCGCGGCGCTGGTCGTGCTCGTCCTGCATGCGTTCGAGCGCGATCATCGCGAGCTCGTCGAGCATGCGGCGCGAGAAGGCCTGGCGCAGCTCGGCCTCGCTGTGTCCGAACAGGCGCAGGCGCTGGTTGCGGAAGCTCAGCGCGGTCTGCGCGGCGTCGCGCATCACGAGTTCGCCGTGGAGCACGGTGCCGAGGCGGCGCTGCTCCTCGAAATCCATCCCCATCACGGCGAAGAGCGGGTCCATCGGGCCCAGCCCGGTGGCATAGTCGCGCAGCGCGTTGCTCTGGGAGAAGGTGCGCAGCAGGTCGGCCGACTGGCCGAACATCGCGCGCATGGTCGGGTCGAGCGACCAGGACAGCGGGGAGGCGTCGCGCGTGGGCGGAATCTGCCCGCGCAGCTGCTGGATGTAGCCCAGCGTGCGCGTGACGGGGCCGGTCAGGCGCAGACGGTAGTGATGGACGAGCGTGAGCCGCGCGTCGGTCATCTTCACCAGATAATCGATGGCGTCATCGATCGCGGCCTGCGACACACGTCCTTCCTCGATCTTTGGCGTGGCGCCGCGAAACCAGTCAAGCAAACCCATCTCGATACCCTTTTTCTGCAGGGGGCGAGGGTACGTCATTCGCCCCTGCTGTGCTATGTTCTGATGCATGATTCAGACAGATCCGCTCAGCGCTTCGCGCATCGTTTCAGCCGCGGCCACGACGCCGCAGGAAGACGCCATCGAACGCGCGCTGCGGCCCCGTCGCCTGGCCGAATACGTGGGCCAGCAGAAGATCCGCACCCAGCTCGAAATCTTCATCCACGCCGCCCGCAAGCGCGGCGAGGCGCTCGACCACGTGCTGCTGTTCGGCCCGCCCGGCCTGGGCAAGACCACGCTCGCCCACATCGTCGCCGCCGAGATGGGCGTCAAGCTGCGGCAGACCTCCGGTCCCGTGCTCGAGCGCGCGGGCGACCTGGCCGCGCTGCTCACCAACCTCGAACCGCACGACGTGCTCTTCATCGACGAGATCCATCGGCTCTCGCCCGTGGTCGAGGAGATCCTCTACCCCGCGCTCGAGGATTACCAGATCGACATCATGATCGGCGAGGGCCCGGCCGCGCGGTCGGTGAAGCTCGACCTGCCGCCCTTCACGCTGGTCGGGGCGACCACCCGCGCGGGCATGCTCACCAATCCGCTGCGCGACCGTTTCGGCATCAACGCGCGCCTGGAGTTCTACACTCCCGACGAACTCGGCTTCATCGTGAGCCGCTCGGCGGGGCTGCTGGGGGTGGCGATCGATGACGCCGGCGCGCTCGAAATCGCGCGCCGCTCGCGCGGCACGCCCCGCATCGCCAACCGCCTGCTGCGCCGCTGCCGCGACTACGCCGAGGTGAAGGCCAACGGCGACATCACGCGCGAGGTGGCCGACGCCGCGCTGTCGATGCTCGACGTCGATCCGCTCGGCCTCGATCTCATGGACCGCAAGATGCTCGGCGCGATGCTCGAGAAGTTCAACGGTGGCCCGGTCGGGCTCGACAACCTGGCCGCCGCCATCGGCGAGGCGCCCGACACCATCGAGGACGTGCTCGAGCCCTACCTGATCCAGCAGGGTTACCTGCAACGCACCCCGCGCGGGCGTGTCGCCACCCCCGCGATCTGGCGCCATTTCGGCCTCGTGCAGCCGCGCAACGGCGCTTCCGACCTCTTCGAAGGGGCATCGTGATCCGCTCCCCCGCCGTCCTGTTCCGCCTGGCCCGCCATTACCTCAAGGGGCCCGCGAACACCTTCCTGGCCGGGCTGCTGGCCTCCCTGCCGCTGATCCTCACGTTCATCCTGATCGGCTGGGTCGCCAACATCCTCAAGCGCTTCCTGGGGCCTGACAGCTTCCTCGGGCACTTCCTGGCCGCCATCGGCCTGCAGATCGTGGACGACCAATGGACCGCCTACGTGCTGGGCGCGCTGCTGTTCGCGGGCGCGATCTTCGTGCTGGGCATGGTCGTGCAGACCCGCCTGCGCAGCTACGTGCAGGCGGTGGTCGACCGCACCGTGCGCCGCGTGCCTGTGATCGGCACGCTGTATGACGCGACCGACCGCTTCATCGGCATGTTCGACCGCAGCCAGAAGGCGGACCTGGCCGCGATGAGCCCGGTGTGGTGCACCTTCGGCGGTGGTGACGGGGTGACCGTGCTCGCGCTGATGCCCAACCCCGAGATCATCGAGCTGTCGGGCAAGCCGTACCGCACCGTGCTCGTGCCGACCGCGCCGATCCCCGTCGGCGGTGGCCTGCTCTACGTGCCGGCGGACTGGGTGCGCCCCGCCGAGATCGGTGTCGAGCAGCTCTCCAGCATTTACCTCTCGATGGGCATCACGCCGCCTACGCCGCCCACGCCGCCTGCCGCGCGGCTGCCGGACTGAGCGGCGCCCGCCGCGGCGGGCGGACGGGCGCTTTTTGCGCCGCCACACGGCCGTTTCGGCGACAATGAAGGCCAAGCCTTTTTCCTGTCGTTCCCTATCCATGAATCCTGATCTGCACATTCCCCTTTCCGACGCCGAATTCGAAGAGCTCGACGCGCTGCTCGACCGCTACCCGGGCTCCTGCGCGATCGAAGAACTCGATGGTCTGTTCTGCGCCCTCATCATCGGGCCGGAACCCATCCTGCCGTCGGAATGGCTGCCGGTCGTGCTGGGCGAGGAAGAGGACGGCGACATCAGCGAGGAAGACGTGCGCCGCGTCTTCGAACTCCTGCTGCGGCACTGGAACACCGTGGTGTCGGGCTTCCGCGAGGACTGGTCGGGCGTGTCGAGCGACGAGGGCCCCGACCTGATGTACTTCCCCGTGCTCGACGACCCTGCCGAGAGCGGCTGCCCGCTCGCCGAGGGCTGGGCGCGTGGCTTCCGCGACGGGCTCGACTGGCTCGAGGACACCTACTGGGACGCGCTGGAAGAAGACGAGGAATGCGTCGCCGTGCTCAACCTGATCGCGGCCTTCGATACCGGCGAGAAGTCGCCGGGCCATCCGCTCACCGAGGCGGAGCGCGACGAAGTGATCGGCCTGCTCGTGGCCGGCCTGCAGTATCTCTACGGTTTCTGGCGTCGCTACCTGCGCGTCGTGAATGCGCCGCGCGAGCCCCTGCGCGCCGACGATGTGCCCGGCCGCAACGAAGTCTGCCCCTGCGGCAGCGGCAAGAAATACAAGAAGTGCTGCGGCGCGCCTGAAAAGCTGCACTGAGACGGCGCGCGCCGCCAGGGCGCGCCCGACGCCCCCGCCAGCGCGGGCGCCAGCCCAAGCCGCGCAGGTCTTGCACCGGCCGCGCGGCGCGGCCCCCTGAGCCCCTCCAGATCACCCCCTGCGCGACCCCTGCGCGGCCGTGTCACGCCAGCCCCTGTTCTCGTCGGGTGCGACGTGCGCCTGCGTCGGCACCGGGGGCCCGCCCGCCACGAAACGCCGGCTCCGGGC
>JAVHXQ010000005.1 GCA_031119555.1 Candidatus Dactylopiibacterium sp. | reverse complement strand
CCATGAGCAAGGCGCGCTTCGAGTTCCGCTGGGAAGACCAGTTCAACCTCGGCCTGGACCCCGACACCGCGCGCGCCTATCACGACGAAACGCTGCCGGCCGAGGGCGCCAAGGTGGCCCACTTCTGCTCCATGTGCGGGCCGCACTTCTGCTCCATGAAGATCACCCAGGACGTGCGCGACTTCGCCGCCGCGCAGGGCATCAGCGACGAGGACGCCCTGCGGCGCGGCATGGAAACGAAGTCGGTGGAGTTCGTGAAGTCCGGCGCGAAGGTCTATCACAAGGTGTGACCGCAACGCCGCCGCTGCCCTGATCCGCCCGGCACGCCTGCGGGGAGCCCACTAAGGGTTTCCCTGTGGGCGCATTCCTTCTAGGATGCGCGGGATCGGGCTTGCAAGGATGCGAAGTGGCACAAGGCGAAGGTTGGAGCGCGCAGGAGATCGCCGTCACGGTGGCGGACTACATGCGGATGTTCATGCTGGAGCTTTCCGGCCAGGCCTACAGCAAGACGGCGCATCGCCGCGCGCTGCTGCCGCTGCTGGATGGCCGCAGCCCCGCCGCCGTCGAACTCAAGCACCAGAACATCAGCGCCGTCCTGCGCGAACGCGGCCACCACTGGATCGTCGGCTACAAACCGCGCGGCAATTACCAGCTTGCGCTGGCGAGCTTCGTCGAGCGCTGGCTGGCCGATCACCCCGAGTTCGACCGGATCGCGCTCGCCGCCGCCGAGCAGCCCGCCATCGCGCCCAGCACGGTCGATTTCGAGCGTCTGATGGTGGCCCCGCCACCGTCGCGACCCGCGCGGACGGCGGCCGGGCCGGTTGCCCCCCATGGCCGCGCCGAGCGCGTCGCGGTCAGGCGCGATTACGTGGCGCTGGAGGCGCGCAACGCAGCGCTGGGCGACGCGGGCGAGCGGCTCGCGCTGGCCTACGAGGAATTCCGTCTGCGCGCGGCCGGCAAGAAACACCTGGCCGAACGTATCGACCACGTTTCGGCGAGCCGGGGCGATGGCCTGGGCTATGACATCCTGTCCTACGAGCTCACCGGCGAGGAACGCTACATCGAAGTCAAGACCACCGCCTTCGCCAAGGAAACGCCCTTTTACGCCTCGCGCAACGAGCTCGACTTCGCGGGCGAGCACGCCAGCCAGTTCCATCTCTACCGCCTGTTCGAATTTCGCCGCGCGCCTCGCCTGTTCGCCCTCCAGGGCGACATCGCCCGACACTGCCGGCTTGATCCGGTGTCGTATCTGTGCCGCTTCTGAGCGCGCGCGGGCGGCCCCTGCAAGCCCGGGCGGCGGCGTTTCATGCTACAAGCCCACCCTTACTGATTGCGTGACCCCGCCGTGACCGCCTCCCGCCCTGCCGCCCCCGCCGCCGACCATACGCTCGAAGAGGGGGTGCTCGCCGACGAGCATGCCGGCCTGCTCGGCGATCTGGATGCCCAGATCGCCGCGCGCATCGAACGCTATCTCGCCGGCTTCGACGCGCGGCTGATCCACACCCACGAGAGCGTCGCGATCGAAGTCGGAGGCGAAGCGCGTGGCGACGAAGGCACCTGGCCGTTCCGCCTCGTGCCCGACCAGGGCGTGCTCGCCAAGATCGGCAAGTGGCGCAAGCTGCGTCCGCTGCAGCGGCTGGAACTCGTGCGCGAGCGACTCAACGCCGACACCCTGGCCGTGCTGCGGACGGGCATCGAACGCTTCGTGACGGACATCGAGCGGCGCGCACGCGCGGCCACGCTGGCGCCCGGCGAATTCCTGGGCGCGCTGCAGAGCGGGCGCGAGCCGGCGAGCCGGCGCTTCCGCGTGGTCGAGGACCGGCTCGAGGACGCCATCCACCGCCAGCGCCAGGCCGTGCATGCCCAGGCCACGCTGCGCAGCGTGCCGCTGGCGCGTTACCCGGAATCCTTCGAGCTGGCGGCCGGCATGCGCCGCCGCTTCATCGCCATCCTCGGCCCGACGAATTCCGGCAAGACCCACCAGGCCATGGAAGCGCTCGCCACCGCGCGAAGCGGGGTCTATCTCGCGCCGCTGCGCCTGCTCGCCCTGGAGAACTACGAGCGCCTGCTCGCGCGCGAGGTGCCCGTGAGCCTCGTCACCGGCGAGGAGCGCCGCCTCACCGAAGGCGCCACCCACGTCGCCAGCACCATTGAGATGCTGGATACCGACCGGGAGGTGGAGATCGCCGTCATCGACGAAATCCAGATGCTGGAAGACCTCGACCGGGGCTCCGCGTGGACCGCCGCCGTGTGTGGCGTGCCCGCGCGCACCGTCTATCTGCTCGGCGCGCTGAGCGCGGGTCCGGCCGTGGAGGCGCTCGCGCAGCGCCTCGCCTGCCCGCTGCAGGTGATCAGGCTGCAGCGCAAGTCGCCGCTGGAGATGGAGCCCCAGCCCGTCGGCCAGCTTGGCCGGCTCAAGCGCGGCGACGCGCTGATCGCGTTCTCGCGCCGCGACGTGCTCGAATGGGCCGCCCAGGCTGCCCGCGCCGGGCTTCGCGTGGCCACGCTCTACGGCAACCTGTCGCCCGAGGTGCGGCGTGCGCAGGCCCAGCGCTTTCGCGACGGGGACGCCGATGTGGTCGTCGCCACCGATGCCATCGGCATGGGCCTCAACCTGCCGATCCGGCGCGTGGTGTTCACCACCGCGAAAAAGTACGACGGCATTTCGGAGGACGTCCTGCCGGCCTGGCTTGCCCACCAGATCGCCGGCCGCGCCGGCCGCTACGGCATTCACGAGGCGGGCCACATCGCAGGCTTCGACGAGCACACGCACCGCCAGATTTCGCGGCTCATGCGCACGCGCGCCGACGAACTGCCACGGCGGGGCTTCTTCGTGACGCCTTCGCTGCATCAGCTCGAGCGCATCGCGGGCGCCACCGGCGAGCAGGCGCTCGCCAAGCTGCTGCAACGCTTCACGCGCAACATCGATCTGAACGACGACTTCTTCCTGCCCGGCAATCTCGACGAGCAGATCGAGCGCGCGCAGTGGCTGGACACGCTCAGGCTCACGCTGGCCCAGCGCTTCACGCTGTCGCTGGTGCCCATCTCCACGCGCGTTGGCACGCTCAACGCCGCCTGGCAGGCCTGGGCCGTCAAGGTTGCCGGCAACCGCGCCTGCCATCTCAGCGAAGACATCGTGGCCTACGAGCGCAGCAAGTACCCGCTGCAGGCCGCCGAGGACGCGTGCAAGAAGTATTCGGCCTATGCCTGGCTGGGCTATCGCCTGCCCGCCTTCTTTCCCGACGCCGAGGCGGCCGTGGAGATCGCGCGTGAAACCTCCGGGCGCGTGGATCGCATGCTCGCGCAACAGAATGGCGCGCCGGCAGCCCGCCCCGGCAAAACGCGCGCGCGGGGCAAGGCCCGCGTCGTGGGGGCGGCCCGCCCGCGCCGCTGAACCCGACCGGGCGGCGCGCGCGGCGGCAGCGGCGGCGCAGGTCTAAGCTTCAGGGACGACGCGGCCCGCCGCGCGCGGCCATGACGACCCGACCCCCACACGAGGAGCATGCGATGACTGCTGGCAACAAGACCGACAAACCGCAGGCCCCGGAAATCCTCGGCGATTTCGGCCAGGACGACGCCTTCTCCACCGAGAGCCATCCCGAAGGCCTGCGCTACGACGAAGGCCCGCCGGGTGCGCCGGGCAGCCTGCCGCACCCCCCGCGCCCGCCCCGACCCGAGGCCGACAAGGACGACCCGCCCGACATTTCCATCGGTTGAGCGGCGCGCCCGCGCGTGATGGACCTCTGCGCAACAATTGCGCAGTAAAGCTGGGAGGACGCTGGCGTATCACGCTATCATCCTGCCCGTATGGCTGGTTTCACGGACCGCTCCGGCGGTCCGTTTTCGTTACCGGAGACCATGCAGGCGGTGGGCATGGCTGCGCTTCCGCCTCGGACAATAACCAGGAGATTTCCAGAGTCATGCAAGATAGCCAAGCGGAAAGCGGGCTTCAGCGGGGGCTGAAGAACCGTCACATCCAGCTGATCGCCCTCGGCGGCGCCATCGGCACGGGCCTGTTCCTCGGCTCGGCCGGCGTGCTGCAACTGGCCGGCCCTTCGATGATCCTCGGCTACGCGATCGGTGGCCTGATCGCGTTCCTGATCATGCGCCAGCTCGGCGAGATGATCGTCGAGGAGCCCGTCGCGGGTTCCTTCAGCCACTTCGCCCACAAATACTGGGGGCCGTTCGCGGGCTTCCTGTCGGGCTGGAACTACTGGGCGCTGTATGTGCTCGTGGGCATGGCCGAACTCACCGCGGTGGGCAAGTACGTGCAGTTCTGGTGGCCCGATATTCCGACCTGGGCGACCGCCGCCGCGTTCTTCCTCGCCATCAACGCGATCAATCTCGCCAACGTGAAGCTGTTCGGCGAAACCGAGTTCTGGTTCGCGATCATCAAGGTGGTGGCCATCATCGGCATGATCCTGATCGGTCTCTACCTGCTCTTCTCGGGGCAGGGCGGCGAGCAGGCCACGGTGAGCAACCTGTGGGCGCATGATGGCTTCTTCCCCAAGGGCACGCTGGGCCTGGTCATGGCGATTCCCTTCATCATGTTCTCGTTCGGCGGGCTGGAGCTCGTGGGCATCACGGCGGCCGAAGCCGCCGAGCCGAAGAAGGTGATCCCGAAGGCCGTGAACCAGGTGGTCTATCGCATCCTGATCTTCTACGTGGGCGCGCTGGCCGTGCTGCTTTCGCTCTATCCGTGGGATGCGCTGCTGGCCTCGCTGAATGCCGCCGGCGACCCCTACAGCGCGAGCCCCTTCGTGCGCATCTTCGCGCTGCTGGGCAGCGACATCGCCGCCGACGTGCTGAACTTCGTGGTGCTCACGGCCGCGCTGTCGGTCTATAACAGCTGCGTCTATTGCAACAGCCGCATGCTCTTCGGCCTCGCCCAGCAGGGGGATGCACCCGCTGCGCTGGCCAGGACCGACGCCCGTGGCGTGCCCGTGCGCGCGATCGGCCTGTCGGCGCTGGTCACGCTGGCCTGCGTGTTCATCAACTACGAGCTGCCCCAGCATGCGCTGGAGATCCTGATGTCGCTGGTGGTGTCCGCGCTCATGATCAACTGGGCGATGATCAGCCTCGCGCACATGAAGTTCCGCAAGTCCATGGCGCGCCAGGGCGTGGTGCCGGCCTTCAAGGCGCTGTGGTACCCGGTCGGCAACTGGCTGTGCCTGGCCTTCATGGGGCTGATCCTGGTGGTGCTCGAACTCACCCCGGGCATCCGCGTGGCGGTGTGGCTGATCCCGGTCTGGCTGGTGCTGATCTACGTGGGCTTCCGCCTGCGTCAGGTGCTGCGCCCGGCCTGATCAGGCGTTCCCCCGCGGGGGACGCGGCATGAAGAACGGCCCGCGCGTGCGGGCCGTTTGCTTTTGGGGGTGGCGCGCGCGGGCTTCAGGGCGCGGAGGTGTCCAGCTTCATCGCGAGCGCGGCGAGCTTGCGGTGGGCCGGGTGCGTGGCGTGCGGCAGCAGGCCGGTCAGATCGCTGAGTTCGAAGCGTTGCGGGTCGATCTTCTGGCCGTTGATGAAGGACAGCTCGAGCGCATCGGCGCGGTCGTGGCAGATGCCCAGCAGCAGCAGGAAAGGCATGGGGTTGCCGATGCGCGGCACCGAGCCGCGCAGGTTGTCGGCGCTGAACATCAGGAAGGGCAGGGCGTTGCTGCTGTGGCGCACCGTCCATTGGTGCTCGCGCGCGTCGGTGCGCGTCTCGAAGCGGGTCACGCTGTTCCAGCGCGCCACCACGCCTTCGCCGAGCGCGACCAGCGTGGGCCAGTCCACGCTGGCGCGCCAGAGGAAGGTGTCCAGCCCGCTCATGCACGCGTTCCCGCGTGGGCGCCCATGCTGCGGATCTGCCCGATCTGTTCGCTGAGGCGGGCCGCGAGGGCGTGCAGGGTTTCGCTGGTTTCGCGCGCCACGCGCGTGCTGGCGGAGTTCTCTTCCGCCATGCGGGCCACGTGCTCGATGTTCTGCGTGATCTCGGCGCAGGTCGTGCTTTGCGCGCGCAGGGCGGTCGAGATGTCGGTCACCAGGCCGACCACGCTGGCCGAGGCACTGCGGATGTCGTGCATGGCCACGCCGGCCTCGCGCGTGAGCGCCACGCCGGCTTCGACGCGCGTGACGCCTTCATGCATGCTGGTGACCGCTTGCTCGGTGCCATGCTGGATGGCTTCGATCATGGAGGTGACTTCAAGGGTCGCGCGCGAGGTGCGTTCGGCGAGCTTGCGGATCTCGTCGGCCACGACCGCGAAGCCGCGCCCGGTATCGCCCGCGCGGGCCGCCTCGATGGCGGCGTTGAGCGCGAGCAGGTTGGTCTGCTCGGCGATCTCCTTGATCGTCGTGACGATGGCGCCGACCTTGCGCGAGCTTTCGGCGAGTTCGTTCATGACGGTCGAGGATTGCTGCACGGCCTCCGCGATGCGTTCGATTTCCTGCCCGGTGCGGACCGACAGCTGCTCGCCCGCGCGCGAGGCTTCGCCCGAGCGGGTGGCGAGTTTCTCGGCGTCCTGGGCGGAGCCCGCGATGCCGTGGATGCCCGTGGTGACCTGCTGCATGGTGGCCGCCATCGCCGCCGAGGCATCGCTCTGGCGCGCCGAGTCGTCGGCCACGCTCTGCGCGGCCTCGCGCAGCCGCGAGGAGGCGTGCTGGGCTTCGTCGGCGGTGCCGGCGATGCGCTTGACGAGGCGTTCGAGGGATTCGAGCATGCCGTTGAACTGCGTGGTCACGTCGTTGAGTTCATCCTGCGTGCGGCTGGCGATGCGATGGTCGAGTTCGCCCGCGCCCGCGCGGCGCGTGCTGTCGATGAGCTCGGTCACGGCGCCGGAGAGCGCGAGATACATGCTGATGCCGAAATAGGCGAGCGCGAGCACGAGACTCAGCGTGAGCAGGTTCATGAGCCAGAAGCGCGCCGAGAGCGAGAAGGCGCGCCAGCCGATGATGCTGCGCAGCGCGTCCACCACTTCGTCGTTGGCCAGCGCTTCGAACTCGCGCACCGCGGTGAGCCCCTGCGCCGCGAACTCGGCGGCCGGCATGTCGTGCGCGCCGGAGAGGATGCGCGCCTGGATCACTTCGGCGAATTTCTCGTTGTGCGCGGCGATGCGCTGCATGGCGTCGGTCATGTCGCTGGCCATGCCCGAGTGGCCGCGGCTGGCGCGCGCGAGCAGGTCGGCGAGCGCTTCCTGCCCCGTCGTCACGGCCGTGAGTTGCGGGCCGAGGCGGCGCCATTCGCGCGCGTAGCCTTCCACGCCGAGCACCAGGATGCCCGCGTTGCGGACTTCGGCAAGCTGGAAGCTCAGATCGGGCAGGACCGTCAACACGGCGTCGGCGAGGTAGGCCGCGCGCGGATCGGCGTCGCGCGAGAGGCCCGAGGCGTCGGCCAGCTCGCGCATGAAATGCTGCTGGGCCTCGAACAGCGCGTGGTGCGCGACGGGCAGGCGGCTGTCGCGTTCGTCCAGCGTCTGCGGCGCGCGATAGGCCGCCCAGGCCGCTTCGACCTTCTTCCAGGCCGCGTCGAGCTTGAGGTGGGAGGCGTCGGCCACGCTGTCGCCAGCCCGCGTGAAGGCCCGGTCGGCCGTGCGCAGGGCTTCCGCGGCGGCGGGCGCCTGGGCCTTGTCGTCCAGCGTCGTGAAGCGCGTGCCGGCGTACTCCTGCGAGGACCGCAGGGCGTCGCGCACGTCCACATAGACCGCCAGCCCCTCGCGTTCGAGCTGGGTGGTGGTGAGCGCGCTGCGCATCTGCATCGCGAGCATCACCATGAAGTAACCCATCGCGCAGACCGCGATGAGGCCGATCAGCGCGAACTTCCACGGGAAGCCCAGGCGTCTGATGAGGAAGGTGGCGGGGGCGAGCAGGAGCTTGAAGATGTTCATGAGCGGATCTCCTCGCCGGCGTCGTCGAGGCGGAACTGGCGGATGTCGGCATGCAGCGTCGCGGCCAGCGTGACGAGTTCGCTGGCGGTCTGCGCGGTCTGCGTGACCTGGGCGTGGTTGGTGTCGGCCATGCGGGCGATGTCTTCGACGCGATGGGCGATCTCGGCGCTGGCGGTGCCCTGCTCGCGCAGCGCGCCGGAGATGGCGTCCACCGATTGCAGCACGCGCGCGGATTCGTCGCGGATCTGCGCGATGGCGTCGCCGGCCTGGCCGGAAAGGCTCACGCCTTCCTGCACGCGGCGCACGCCGTCCTGCATGGCATCCACCGCGCGTGCGGTGCCGCCCTGGATGGAGGTCACCATGCTGGTGATCTCGGCCGTGGCGCGCGTCGTGCGCTCGGCCAGCTTGCGCACCTCGTCGGCCACCACCGCGAAGCCGCGCCCTTCCTCGCCCGCGCGGGCCGCCTCGATGGCGGCGTTGAGGGCGAGCAGGTTGGTCTGCCCGGCGATGTCCTTGATGGATTTGACGATGTTGCCGATGCGGCGCGAGTCTTCGCCGAGGGCGGCGATGATGTCGGCGGAGCGGCGCACCGAGGCGGCGATCTGCTCCATTTCGGCGACCGTGCGCGATACCGTCTCGCCCCCCTGCACCGAGAGCGTGCCGGACTGCGCGGCGGCCTCGTCGGCCGCGCTCGCGTGGCGCGAGGTCTGTTCGATGCCCGCGCTGATCTGTTCCACGGCCGAGGCGATGCTGGCGGCGGCGGTGCGTTGCTGCGCGGAGCCGTCGGTCACCGAGGCCGAGGCGCTGGAGAGCGCGTGCGCCGCGCCCGACAGCTCGGTGCTGGTCTGCCGCACCCGCGAGATCACGCCCGAGAACGTGGCGGCCAGGTGGTTGAACTGCTGGGCCACGCTGTGCAGTTCGTCGCGCGCGCTGTAGCGGATGCGGTAGCCGAGCTCGCCGCTGCCGATGCGGCGCGCGCCGTCGGAGAGTTCGCGCACGGCCGCGAGGATGGAGACGAACAGCGCGAAGGCGCAATACAGCAGCACGGCCATGAGCGAGGCGCCGATCGCGCTGGAACTCCAGAAGCGTTGCTCGAGGCGCTCCACGCGCTGGGAGAGCTGGCCGTCGAGCAGCGCGCGCACGGCTTCCAGCTCGGCCACGAGGTCGTCGGTGGGCTGGCGCGCGGCCTGCTGGAAGATCTCGCCGCCGGCCGAGAAGGCGCCCTTGCGCACTTCCGTGTCGATGATGGCTTCGAGCGCGTTCCAGCTGGTGCCGAGCTTTTCGGCCAGCGCGCGCAGCGCGGCGGCACCGGCCGGGTTGGCGTCGGCGCTGCGTTGCAGGGTATCCAGCGTTTCGGTGACGTTGCGCACGGCGGTGCCGTTGAGGGCGCCGATGCGGCTCCATTCGCTGCCCATGTCCATGCTGCCCAGGATCAGCGCCGACGTGCCGGTCAGATCGGCCAGCGCGTCGCTCGTCTGCGGGTAGCGGCGCAGCAGCAGGTTGGCGAGCAGGCTGGTCTCGCGGTACGGGTCGGCGAGCAGCTTGCCGGCTTCGCCGAGATCGTTGAAGAGGTTGAAGCTGGCGTGGTTGAGCGGCGCCAGCGTGGTGCGCACGTGGTCCGGCTCGATCTCGCTGCCGGCTCCGCGCACCTGCTGCCAGACCTTCTCGACTTCGGCCAGGCGCGGCGCCAGGCCGAAGGCGTCGCCACTCTCGCGGATCGCGCGGTTGGCGTCGGCGAGCGCGCCATCCACGGCCTTCGCCTGCTCGGCGAGGCCGGGGCGCAGGCTGGCGTCGGTGGTCGCGCCCCAGGCCCGGATGCTGTAGAGCTGGCTCGCGTGCAGCACCCGCACCAGCGCCGGATACAGCGCGAGCGCGCTGCGTTCCTGGCGGGCGACGTTGAGTTCGCTGCGCATCGAGATATTCAGGCTGACGACGAAGATGCTGGTGGCGGTCAGCGTGAGCGCGCCCAGCAGCGTGAATTTCCACGGGAAGCGGTGGCGGTTGAGCAGCCGGATGCCCGGACCGAAGAACGCGCGCAGACCGCCACTGCGGTAGGTGTCTTCCACCTCGCGGCGGGCGCGCAGCAGGGAATCGACCGCGCGCGCGCCGAGGGCGCGGGCGGCGGCGGGGCGTGGGCGCAGGGCGCCGAAGAGACGGCTCAGTTTTGACATGCCGCGCCCTCCATCCTGTCCAGCTGGGTGGCCAGCACCGCGGGCGGCGCGCGCATGACGCGGGCGGCCTGCTCGGGCAGCAGCGGGCGCGCGAGCACGAAGCCCTGCACTTCGTCGCAGCCGAAGTCGCGCAGGCGGTTGAGCGTGGCGAGGTCTTCGACGCCTTCGGCGACGACCTGCAGACCGAGGCTGTGCGCGAGCGCGATGGTGGAGCGCACGATGATCGCGTCCTGGTCGCCCTGCAGCATGTCGAGCACGAAGCTGCGGTCGATCTTGAGCGAGTGAAGGGGAAGGCGCTTGAGGTAGGCCAGCGAGGAATAGCCACTGCCGAAGTCGTCGATGGAAAGGCGCATGCCAAGGCTGGCGAGGCGCGCGACGACCTGCATGGCGCGGTCGGGGTCGGTCATGAGTGCTGTCTCGGTGATTTCTAGTTCTAGGCTCTCGGGGCGCAGTCCGTATTCGCCGAGCAGGCCGGCGAGGGCATCGGGCAGCGCGCTGTCGAGCAGGTTGCGCGTGGAAAGGTTGATGGACGCGGCCACGTTCAGACCGTCTGCCTGCCATTGTGCAAGCTGACGGGCGGTTTGCCGTGCAACCCAGAGCGTCAGGGGCCGGATCAGCTCGCTGGTTTCGGCAAATTGGACGAAATTGCCCGGCGGAATGAAGCCCAGGCGGGGGTGCTGCCAGCGCACGAGGGCTTCGGCGCCCATCCAGCGCTGCGTCTGCAGGTGGTAGCGCGGCTGGTAGTGCAGCACGAGCTGGCCGCCCCGGATGGCCGCGCCCAGTTCGGTGATCATGGCGAGCCGGTGCGGGTTGTGGGCGTCGTGAACGTTGTCGTAGACGCTCACGCGGCCGACGCTGTTCTTGGCCGCGTACATCGCCACGTCGGCGCAGCGCAGCAGGGCGTGACTGGTGCCGCCGTGCTGCGGGTAGAGCGCCACGCCGATGCTGGCGCCGATCTCGATGAAGATGCCCTCGACCTCGATCGGCTCGCTCAGCAGGGCGGAGAGCTGCTGCGCCATGGCGAGCGCTTCGGCGGGGCCCTGGATGGCGTGCATGAGCACCGCGAACTCGTCGCCGCCCAGGCGCGCCAGGGTGACGCCTCCGGCGGGCAGCGCCGCCTGGAGGCGGTCGGCCACGAGGCGCAGGAGCTTGTCGCCCGTGCGATGGCCCAGGGTGTCGTTGACCTCCTTGAAGCGGTCCAGGTCGAGCAGCAGCAGCGCGAACTGGCGCGCGCTGCCGGCCAGGGCGCGCAGGGCGTCGCTGGTGGTCTGGTGCAGCTGGGTGCGGTTGGGCAGGCCGGTGAGCGAATCGTGGGTGGCCTGGAACGCCAGCTCGCGCATGCCGGCGGCATTGGCGAGCGCCAGCGCCACGGTCTGCGAAACCGCGCTGAGCACTTCCTGCAGTTCCGCGTCGGGCGTGTGGCCCGGTGCGTCGTAGACGAGGCCCACGCTGCCCAACGCCTTGCCCTGGTGCGTCAGCGGCAGCACGGTCATGGCGCCGTGGTTGCCCGCGAGCAGGTGGTCGCGGACCTCGGGGGCGATGTCCGGGTGGTTGAGCGCGTCGGCGCAGTGGATGATGCGGTCCTCGCTGTAGGCGATGGCCGAGACGCTCGCCTGCAGCGGCAGGCGCTGGCGCGCGGCGTCCTGCTCGGGGGTGAAGCCGAGGGAGCCCGCGAGCGCGTAGTGTTCGCCGTTTTCCTCGACGAGATACATCGCCAGGTGCGGCGCCCGGGTGAGCTGTTGCAGCACCTGCAGCGCCTGGGCGGCGATCCGGCGCGGGTCGGCCGTGCGGTGGAGCGCGTTGGCGAGCTCCAGCACGATGTTCAGCGAGGAGCGATGCTCGCCCTCGACCGCCTGCGGCCGCGGGTGGCGCGCGCAGACTTCGGCCAGCAGGCCGGCGGCGGCGCGCGCGAACGGGTGCCAGGTTTCGCTCGTGACCGACGCCCCGGCCCGGGCCCGCAGGCAGAGCAGGCCGGTGAGCTGGCCGGCTTCGTGCAGGCCGATGCAGAGCGCGGCGCCGGCGTCATCCATGCGGGCGGGCAGCGCGAAGGGCTCGCCGGCGTCCAGCAGGCTGGCGTCGGGCGCGAGCGCGGCGCGCGGGCGCTGGGCGCCGTGCGTGAAGCCTTCCGTGCGCGTGAAGCTCATGCGGCACAGGAGCGTGTCGGTCGGCGGGTCCAGCCGCCACACCGAGGCTTCCGCGAGGGCCAGCGCGTCGGCGAGGCCGCGCGTGCAGGCGCGCAGGGCGTCATCCAGATCGCCCTTCCAGAGGGCTTGCTGGCGGGCCAGGCGGAGGATGCTGCACTGCGGGGCGTCGCTACTGGATTCGTCTTGGGCGGAGGTCATGGCTCAGGGCGAAATGCCGGCGTTCGGTTGACTATGACTTTCGTCTATATCGGCCGCGCGCGGCGGAACTGGAGATCGGGTTTGCGCGCGGCGTGCGCGCGCACAAAAAACCCGGCGCGGGGCCGGGTCTGGGGAGGGGGCGGA
Organism: Candidatus Dactylopiibacterium sp.; assembly: GCA_031119555.1. Lineage (GTDB taxonomy): Bacteria > Pseudomonadota > Gammaproteobacteria > Burkholderiales > Rhodocyclaceae > Uliginosibacterium. The sequence goes on along the minus strand of JAVHXQ010000005.1, from coordinate 76,022 downwards.
TGCCGCTCAGCGTTCGATCTGGCTCACGTCGCGCACCGCGCCGGTGTCGGCGCTGGTGGTCAGCGCGGCATAGGCGCGCAGCGCGGCGGAGACCTGGCGTTCGCGGCTGGCGGGCTTCCAGGCTTCGGCGCCGCGTGCGTCCATCGCGCTGCGGCGGCGGGCGAGCTCGGCCGCCGGGATCGCGAGCTCGATGCGGCGGCCGGGGATGTCGATTTCGATGGTGTCGCCGTTATGGACGAGGCCGATCGCGCCGCCCATGGCCGCTTCGGGCGAGGCGTGGCCGATCGACAGGCCCGAGGTGCCGCCCGAGAAGCGGCCATCGGTGAGCAGCGCGCAGGCCTTGCCCAGGCCCATGGATTTCAGGTAGCTCGTGGGGTAGAGCATCTCCTGCATGCCGGGGCCGCCCTTGGGGCCTTCGTAGCGGATGACCACGACGTGGCCGGCCTTCACCTTGCCGGCCAGGATGCCGGCGACGGCGTCTTCCTGACTCTCGAAGACGATCGCGGTGCCGGTGAACTTCCAGATCGACTCATCCACGCCAGCCGTCTTCACGATGCAGCCGCGCTCGGCGATGTTGCCGGTGAGCACGGCGAGACCGCCGTCCTGCGAATAGGCATGGGTGATGTCGCGGATGCAGCCGGCGCTGCGGTCGAGGTCCAGCTCCGGGTAGAGGCGGTCCTGGCTGAAGGCGACCTGGGTCGGGATGCCGCCCGGCGCCGCGCGGTAGAAGTCGAACACCGCGGTGTCGTGGGCGTGCATGACGTCCCAGATGCTGATCGCCTCGCCCAGCGTGCGCGTGTGCACGGTGTGGGTGTCGCCATGGAGCAGGCCGCCGCGGTGCAGTTCGCCGAGGATGCCCATCACGCCGCCGGCGCGGTGCACGTCTTCGATGTGGTACTTCTCGGTGGCCGGCGCGACCTTGCACAGGCAGGGCACGCGGCGCGAGACGCGGTCGATGTCGGCCATGCGGAAGTTGACGCCCGCTTCGCTGGCGGCGGCCAGCAGGTGCAGCACGGTGTTGGTCGAGCCGCCCATCGCCACGTCCAGGCTCATCGCGTTCTCGAAGGCCTCGTAGGTGGCGATCGAGCGCGGCAGCACCGAGGCGTCCTCTTCTTCGTAGTAGCGGCGCGCGAGGTCGACGATGAGGCGGCCGGCCCGCAGGAAGAGCTGGCGGCGCGCCGCGTGGGTGGCGACGACGGTGCCGTTGCCGGGCAGCGAGAGCCCCAGCGCTTCGGTCAGGCAATTCATGGAGTTGGCCGTGAACATGCCCGAGCACGAGCCGCAGGTCGGGCAGGCCGAGCGCTCCACGGCATCGACTTCTTCGTCGGAGACGTCACGGTCGGCGGCTTTCACCATCGCATCGACCAGATCGAGCTTGACGATCTTCTGGCCCGCCGGGTCCGCCAGCGTGACCTTGCCGGCTTCCATCGGGCCGCCCGAGACGAAGATCGTGGGAATGTTCAGGCGCAGCGCGGCCATCAGCATGCCGGGCGTGATCTTGTCGCAGTTCGAGATGCACACCATCGCGTCGGCACAGTGGGCGTTGGCCATGTACTCGACCGAGTCGGCGATGAGTTCGCGCGAGGGCAGCGAATACAGCATGCCGCCATGGCCCATCGCGATGCCGTCATCGACGGCGATGGTGTTGAATTCCTTCGCGACGCCGCCGGCGGCTTCGATCTCGCGGGCGACCATCTGGCCGAGGTCCTTGAGGTGCACGTGGCCGGGCACGAACTGCGTGAAGCTGTTGACCACCGCGATGATGGGCTTGCCGAAGTCGCCGTCCTTCATGCCGGTGGCGCGCCACAGCGCGCGGGCGCCTGCCATGTTGCGGCCATGGGTGGAGGTTCGTGAGCGGTAGTGGGGCATGGTGTTCTCCGGAATTCGCGCGACGGGGCGGGCGCTTGCAAGCGGAATGCCGCTGCGGTGTGGTTCAATTGAGCCTTCAATTCTAGCTCGCGACCTCACCAGATGTCCGCAACGCCCTTCATTCATCCCCAATTCGATCCGATCGCCCTCTCCCTGGGCCCGCTGCACGTGCGCTGGTACGGCCTCATGTACCTCGTGGCCTTCGTGCTCTTCGTGCTGCTCGGGCGCTGGCGCATCCGTCAGCGGCCCGATCTGGGCTGGCAGCGCGGCGAACTCGACGATCTGCTGTTCTACGGCATGCTGGGCGTGATCCTGGGCGGGCGGCTGGGCTACGTGCTGTTCTACAAGGCGGGCTTCTACCTTTCGCACCCGCTCGAGATCCTCAAGGTCTGGGAAGGCGGCATGGCCTTCCATGGCGGGCTGATCGGCGTGCTGCTGGCGCTGTGGTTCTTCGCGCGGCGGACCCGGCGGCACTTCCTGCAGGTCGGCGATTTCGTCGCGCCGCTGGTGCCGACCGGCCTGGCGGCGGGGCGCCTGGGCAATTTCATCAATGGCGAGCTGTGGGGGCGCGTGACGGCGCCCGACGCGCCGTGGGCCATGCTCTTTCCCCAGGCCTGGCAGGCCGACGCGAAGCTCATGGTGGCCCAGCCCGCGCTCAAGGCTTCCGCCGTGCAGTATCTCGACCCGGTGAGCCAGCAGATGCTCGTGGGGCTGCCGCGCCACGCGTCGCAGCTCTACCAGTTCGCGCTGGAGGGCGTCGCGCTGTTCGCGATCCTGTGGCTCTTCGCGCGCAAGCCGCGCCCCATGGGCGCTGTTTCCGGGCTGTTCCTGATCGGGTATGGCAGCTTCCGCTTCCTCGCCGAATTTGCCCGCGAGCCCGACGATTTCCTTGGTCTGCTCGCGGGTCATCTGTCGATGGGGCAGTGGCTGAGCCTGCCGATGGTGATCATCGGCGTGGCGATGATGATCTGGGCCTACCGGCGCCAGCCGGGCTGAATCCGGCGGCGCGGGGCGGGCCGTTGTAGGTATAATCCCTCGGTCATCGGGGAGTAGCCACCCTCTTCAAGAGGGCCTTGCGTCAACAGACTTGTTCCGGGTCTTGCCGGACATGGCGCGAGGAGCCAAGGGAATCCGCAAGGGGTTCCCGGCCCGGCGAGACCTTTGACTGCTGCAGCGCTGACGCGGGTTGGCGGGCTGTGGCAGTCATCGGTCCTGTGCCGCCGGCCCGCTTCAGTCCCTCAAATGGAAGCCTTCCTCGTTTCAACCGGCATCGTTGCGCTCGCCGAAATGGGTGACAAGACCCAGCTGCTCGCGCTCGTACTCGCCGCGCGCCTGCGCAAACCCCTTCCCGTCTGCCTCGGCATCTTCGTCGCCACCGTCGTCAATCACGCCTGCGCGGCCGCCGTGGGGCAGTGGATCACCCAGCACCTGGGGGCGGATGCGATGCGCTGGATTCTCGCCGTCTCTTTCCTCGGCATGGCCGCGTGGATGATGATCCCCGACAAGCTCGACGAGGATGACACGCCCGCGCCCGCGCGTTTCGGCGCCTTCCTGACCACGCTGATCGCCTTCTTCGTGGTGGAGATGGGCGACAAGACCCAGATCGCCACGGTGGCGCTGGCCGCGCGCTACGCCGAACTCACGGGCGTGGTGCTGGGGACCACCGTCGGCATGATGCTGGCCAACGCGCCCGTGGTGTATTTCGGCGACCGCCTCACGCGCGTCGTGCCGATCCGCGTCGTGCATGGCGTGTGCGCGGTGATCTTCGCGCTGCTGGGGTTCGCGGCGCTGTTCGACGTGGGACGCTATTTCTGAGCCCGCTCTGCCGCCCCGGCGCGGGTGGCCGGGGCCGGCCGGGAATTCAGCCGCGGCGCAGCGCGCGCAGCGAGAAGCCCGTCGTGAGCATGGTGCCCGCGATCACCACCGCCGCGCCCGCGAAGCTGCGCGCGCTCAGGGTCTCGCCGAGCAGCAGGTGGCCCCACAGCACGCCGAAGACCGGGATCAGAAAGGTCACCGTGAGCGCCCGCGTGGGGCCGGCTTCCTCGATGAGGGTGAAGTAGAGCCGGTACGCGAAGCCCGTACAGAGCAGGCCGAGCGCCAGCACCGCGAGGATCACGGTGCCGGGCAGGCTCGCGGGCGCGGAGGCAAACGGCAGCAGCGGCAGCAACACCAGGGTGGCCGCGAACATGCTGCCGTGCGCGGCCTCCGCCGGCGCCGGGCCGTGGCTGCGCGTGCGCAGCCAGGTGGTGGCGAGGCCATAGCAGGCCGGGGCCGCCACGCCGGCGGCCATGGCAAGCAGGCCCGCGTGGTCGTGCGCGGCCGGATCGACGCCCACGATGAGGCCCACCCCGGCCAGGCCCGTCGCCAGCCCCGCCGCGGTGCGCAGGTCGGGCAGCTGACGGAGCCAGACGGCGCCCCAGATCGCGCCCCAGATCGGCGCGGTGGCGTTGAGGATGGACAGCAGCGAGGCGCTCAGCGCCTGCGCCGCCCAGGCGTAGAGCAGGAAGGGCAGCGCGGTGTTGAGCACGCCCAGGACGAGGTACTCCGTCCAGTGCCGGCGCGGCCAGAAGGACTGCCCCACGCGCAGCGCGAGCGCGCCCAGCAGCAGCGTGGCGAGGGCGACGCGGCTCGCCATCAGCGGCACCGGTCCGAGCACCGGCACGGCGATGCGCATGCACAGGAAGGAGCCGCCCCACAGCGCGGCGAGCAGCAGCAGGCGGGCGAAGGTGCGCGGCGTCACGGCTCAGAGACCCGGCGGGCGGGTATCCATGCGCTGCATGGGCGTGGCCGAGGCATTCACGTGGAACGGGGTGTCGGGCAGGTTCTGATAGAACCATTCGGCGATCGCCAGCTCGCCCTGGCCGCGCTCGAAGGGGCCGATGCGCACCGTGTCGCCGTTCATGAGCTTGCAGTTGAAGTAGCGCAGGTGCTCCTCGCCTTCGAGCTCGACGGAGTGCAGGCGGTCGAGCGCGATGCGGTCGACGCGGATGGGCTTGATCGCGCGGTTGCGGAACCACAGGAAGTCGTCGGCCACCTCGAGCATCGGGATGCCGACCGGCGCGCCGCGATAGAGGCGCCCCACGATGTGCCAGGCGGCGAACGCGAGGATCAGGCCCGCGATGAATCGGTTGTCGCTGACGAAGTACACGAAGGCGCCGCAGACGAGTGCGATGCCGGTGACGATGTAGAAGTAGCGTTCGGCGTCGCGTTGCGAGCGTTCGTAGAGTCGGGTGCCGGGTCGGGTCATGAAGCGGTTCAGGTGAGCAGGGGGTCGGTACGGCCCACGAGATGCAGCACGTTGCCCTCGGGGTCGCGGAAGAAGAACAGGTGCACGCCGTCGGGGCGCGCGACGTAATCCTCGAGGATCTCGACACCCATCGGCTTGAGGCGGGCGGCCGCCGTGGCGGCTTCCGCGGCACTGACGCGGATCGCGATGTGGCGGATGCCGGCGGCCTTGTAGGGGTCGATGCCGGCGTCGGCCTCGGCCTGGATGAACTCGATGATGGAGCGCCCGTCCGCGCCCAGCACGAAGGCCGTGCCGTGGCCGTCGTCGCGCACGATGAGCTGGAAGCCCAGCGCATCGATGTACCACTGGCGCAGCGCCTCGGGGTTGCGCGCCATGATGCAGGTGTGTTCGATGCCCTGCACCAGCGTGTTCACGGGCGCGCCGCTGAGCTGGGGGGCCACGCCCAGCGAGAGGCGGCGCGGGCGCGAGATCAGATGCAGGATGTTGCCGTCCGGGTCGCGGAAGTGGAAGGTCGCCATGCCGTCCGGAAACTGGCGCGGGCTGTCGCCCACGGCTTCCACGCCGGCTTCCACGAGGCGGTGCACGGCGGCGCCGAAATCGTTGCCGTCCACGCTCAGCGCGATGTGGCGCAGGCCGCTGTCCTTCATGTGCGGGCGGGCGCTGCGCGCGCCCTGCGTGGTCGGCGAAAGCTCGATCAGGGAGCCATCGGCCATGAGCATGAAGTAATTGCCCGCGCCATTGTCGAGCACCGGCTTCATGTCCAGCATCGCCGCGTACCAGTCGCGCAGGCGTGCCGTGTCGGTGGAAAAGACTGCGACGTGTTCGATGCCTTGATAGAGCGCCATGACGTGTCCCGGCAAGGTTGCGGAAGAGGAAATGCCAGCAGGGCCGTTGCGGCCCTGCGTGTGCCCTGAATCCTAGCGGTTTTTGGTGATTTCGTAACGCGGCAGGCGCCAGCTGATGAAAACACTGATCGCCGCGACGACCGCGCACAGCACGAAACCCAGGTGTATGCCGGCGCTCAGGGCGTGGCGCGCCTGTTCGAGCAGTGCGTCCGCGTTGAAGCCCAGGTCTCGCGCCAGCGTGGCGAGGCTGGCCTGATCGGCGGCGCGGATCAGGACTTGCGGCGAGCGCATGAGCGCGTCGAGCGCGGGGCTGCGCACATCGAGGCCGTCCAGCGCCTGGCCGACGTCGCGCGCATAGCGCGCATTGACCATCACGCCCGCGATGCCGACGCCCAGCATGGAGCCGATCATGCGCGTGGTCTGGATCAGCGCGGTGCCGATGCCGAAATCGCGCTTGCCCGCCACGGCCATCATCTGCAGCGTGAGGTTGGGCAGCTGGAAGCCCAGCGCGAGGCCGCACAGCGCGAACTGCGCGAGGGTCTGCCAGTCGGGCGTGCCGGGGCCGAGCAGGGTGAGCAGCAGGCAGCTCGCGAGCGTGCCGGCCTGGCCCCACGCGATCACGCGCTCGGCACGGGCTACGCGCGGCAGCAGGCGGCCGTTGATGATGCTGCCGACGGTGATGCAGACCAGCAGGGGCGTCATGAGGAAGCCGGCCTGCTTGGGCGAGGCGCCGAAGCCTCCTTGCAGCAGCAGCGGCGAATAGAACACCAGGACGAACATCGACAGGCCCGTGAGCACGCCCAGCGCCATGAGCTTGAGCGCGTCGCCATTGGCGAACAGGCGCGGCGGGATGATGGGCGAGCGCGAGTGATGCTGGTGCCACACGAAGAGCGCGCCGCTCGCGATGGCCGCGAGCATGAGCAGCGGGCCGGGCAGGTGCGCCACGCCGTGGGCCTGGATGCTTTCCGAGCCCAGCAGCAGCATGACGACGCTGGCGGCCAGCAGCAGGGCGCCGAGCCAGTCGATGCTGCGGTCGCCTTCCTCGTGGTGCACGATGTGGGGCAGGAAGCGCCACACCACGGGCAGCGCCACGAGCGCGACGGGCAGGTTGATGGTGAAGATCGAGCGCCAGCCGAAGTGCTCGGTGAGCCAGCCGCCCAGGCTGGGGCCGACCGCCGATGCCACGCCGAAACTCGCCGACAGCAGGACCTGCCAGCGTACGCGCTGGGCGCGATCGGGGAAGAGATCGGGGACGCAGGCGAAGGCCACGCCGATCAGCATGCCGCCGCCTATGCCCTGCAGGCCGCGCGCGATCATGAGTTGCGTCATGCTCGCGGCGAAGCCGCAGGCCGCCGAGGTGGCCGTGAAGAGGATGATGGCGGCGAGCACGAAGGGCTTGCGGCCATAGAGGTCGCCCAGCCGTCCGGCGATGGGAATCGTCACCGCGCTGCCCATGAGGTAGGCCGAGGCGATCCACGGGTAGAGATCGTAGCCGCGCAGCTCGGCCACGATGCGCGGCATGGCCGTGCCGACCACGGTGGAGTCGAGCGCGATCAGGATGATGACGAGACAGATGCCGACCATGGCGGCCAGCGAGGCGCGGAACGAGCGCGCGCCCGGGAGCGTGGTGTCCATGCCTCAGCCCTCCGTGCGGCCGGCCGCGTCGTGCAGCGCGGCGAGCAGGGTGTCGAGGGCGGGCGCGAGCGTGCCGCGCTGCGGCGCGGGGATGCGTTCGAAGAAGCTTTCGGCGTGCCGCGTGAGCAGCACGTCGTAATGGCCGGCCTCTTCCAGCCCGGCCGGCGTGAGGGCGAGCATGAGGCAGCGGCGGTCGGTCTCGAGCGGGGTGCGGGCGACGAGGCCGTCGGCCACGAAGCGTTCGACGATGCGGCTGATCCAGCTCTTGTCCAGCCCCGCGAGGCGGCCGAATTCGCCCTGGGCGCAGGGGCCGTGCTTCTTCAGCAGGATGAGCAGGCGGCCTTGCTGGGAAAGGCCGGCGTCGTGGGCGTAACGCCGTTGTTCGACGAGATACAGACCGACGAGCTCGCGCAGCTGGCGGGCGAGCTCGGTGGAGGAAGCGGAGGGGGCAGACATGATCCGGCCAGTTGGTTGCGATAAGCAACAGTCTAGCGGCTTCGTTGCGAATGGCAACCAATTTCCCACGCCGCTGCGGCGTGGACACGCTTCGTGACGAAAGGGGCGCGCCGGGCCGGAACGATGCCGGCCGGCGCGGGCGGCCGGGCTCTTGCCGGGCGCCCTCGGGCTCAGCGGAAGCGGTTGATCTCGTCGCGCGTGGCCAGCGCCACGCGGCGCGCCTGGCCGGCGAAATCCTCGTCGTGTCCGGCATACAGGATGGCGCGCGACGAATTGATCATGAGGCCCGTGCCGGCAGCGCTCCGGCCGGCGCTCACGGTGGCCTGCACGTCGCCGCCCTGGGCGCCCACGCCGGGCACGAGCAGCGGCATGTCGCCGACGATGCCACGCACCTCGGCCAGTTCCTGCGGGAAGGTGGCGCCCACGACGAGCGCTGCCTGGCCGTGGCGGTTCCATTTTTCGGCGACCAGGGAGGCGACGTGCTGGTAGAGCTTGCGCCCGCCCTCGACCGTCAGGTTCTGCAGGTCGGAGCCGCCCGGGTTGGAGGTGCGGCACAGCACGATGAGGCCGCAGTCCGGGTAGTCGAGATAGGGCTCGATCGAATCGAGGCCCATGTAGGGATTCACGGTCAGCGCATCGGCCTGGTAGCGCACGAAGGCTTCGCGCGCGTACTGCGCGGCGGTGGCGCCGATGTCGCCGCGCTTGGCGTCGAGGATCACGGGGATGCCGGGGTGTTCGGCGTGGATGTGGTCGATCAGCGCTTCGAGCTGGGCCTCGGCGGATTCGCCCGCGAAATAGGCGATCTGCGGCTTGAAGGCGCAGGCGATGTCGGCCGTGGCGTCGACGATGGCGCGGCAGAATTCGTAGATGGCGTCGGGCCTGCCCTTGAGATGCGCCGGAAACTTCGCGAGGTCGGGGTCCAGCCCCACGCACAGGAGCGAATCGTTCTTTTGCCAGGCGGCGGCGAGGTCGGCGATGAAGGGCATGCGGAGTTCCGGCGGAGGATGAAAGGCGGGCGCGATTTTACCGTAGCGGCGCGGCGATCATGGCGCCCCACGTGAAAACGCCCGGCACGGGCCGGGCGTTGCGGGGGCGGTCGGACGGCGATCAGGCCGCGCGCGTGACCTCGGCGTAGGCCCATTCCAGCCACGGCAGCACGGCTTCGAGGTCGGCGGTCTCGACCGTGGCGCCGCACCAGAAGCGCAGGCCGGCGGGCGCATCCTTGTAGGAGCCGATGTCGTAGGCCACGCCTTCCTTGTCGAGCAGCTTCACGAGGGCCTTGACCTGGTCGGGCGTGGCGTCGAGCGAGAAGCAGACGGAGGTGTTGGAGCGCGAGGCGGCGTCCTTGGCGAGGAAGTGGATCCACGGCGTTTTCGCGACGAAGCGTTCGAAGACGGCGAGGTTGTCGTTGGAGCGCTTGATCAGCGCGGGCAGGCCGCCGATGCTGTCGGCCCAGGCGAGCGCGTCCAGGTAGTCTTCGTTGGCGACCATCGAAGGCGTGTTGATCGTCGAGCCTTCGAAGATTTCCTTCATGAGCTCGCCGCCCTTGGCGATGCGGAAGATCTTGGGCAGCGGCCAGGCCGGCTTGTACTCGGCCAGGCGTTGCACGGCGCGCGGCGACAGCACCAGCATGCCGTGCGCGGCTTCACCGCCGAGCACCTTCTGCCAGGAGTAGGTCACCACGTCGAGCTTTTCCCACGGCAGCTCCATCGCGAACACCGCGCTGGTGGCATCGCACAGGGTGAGGCCGCCACGGTCGGCGGGGATCCAGTCGCCATCGGGCACCTTGACGCCCGAGGTGGTGCCGTTCCACGTGAACACGAGGTCGTGCTGGGGGTTCCACTGCGCGAAATCGGGCAGCTCGCCGTAGGGGGCGCTGAAGGAGCGCACGTCCTTGAGCTTGAGCTGCTTGACGATGTCGGTCACCCAGCCTTCACCGAAGGATTCCCAGGCGAAGGTGTCCACCGGGCGCGCGCCCAGCAGGTTCCACATCGCCAGCTCGAAGGCGCCGGTGTCGGAGGCCGGCAGGATGCCGACGTGGTAATCCGCCGGAATGCCCAGCAGGCGCTTGGTTTCGCTGATCGACCTGGCCAGGCGTGCCTTGCCGAGGCTGCTGCGGTGCGAACGGCCGAGGATGTCGGTGGGCAGCGCGCCCAGCGAGTAACCGGGGCGCTTGGCGCAGGGACCGGACGAGAAATTCGGCGACTTCGGCTTGAGTGAGGGCTTCACGGATTCGCTCCAGAGGGTGGGATGCTGAGCCGGTCATTGTAGACCGGCTCGCCCGCCAGCGGAACCTTGGCCGCGCCGCCCTCCGCGTCAGACCCTGAAGCGGTGCGCGATGCCCGCCAGCTGGTGGGCGCGCGCGTCGGCTTCGGTGGCGACACCCGTGGTCTTGCGCAGCAGCGTTTCGGCCTCCTCGGTGGTCCGCATCGAGGCGTCGACCACGCCGACCACTTCGTTGGCGCTCGCCACCTGGCTGGCGACGAGCTGGTTGAGCGCTTCCATGCCCGCGCGCGTGGCCTCGGCTTCGGCGCGGAACCCCGCGATCAGGCCGGCGGTGCGCTCGGCGTCGCTGACGCCGCGCCCCACCACGGGCTGCGCGGAGCTGATCTCGCCGACCACGCGGCCGATGTCGGCGCGGATCTGGTCGATGGTGCGCTCGATGCCGGCGGTGGCCGAGGTGGTGCGTTCGGCGAGCTTGCGCACCTCGTCGGCCACCACCGCGAAACCGCGTCCCTGTTCGCCGGCGCGCGCCGCTTCGATGGCGGCGTTGAGCGCGAGCAGGTTGGTCTGCTCGGCGATCTCCTTGATGAGGCCGATCACCGCGCCGATGTCCTGTGCCTGCCCCGCGAGCTGTTCCACGCCGCTGGCCGAGGATTCCATGATCGTGGCGAGCTGGCTCATGCCGGCCGTGGTCTGCGCCATCGTGGCCTCGCCCTCGGCGCTGCGTGCCGAGATGCGCTGCGCGTTGCGCTCCGCCTCGTCGGCCAGGGTGCTGATCTCGGTGATGTGGTTGCGCATGCCCTCGACCATGCGTAGCGCCGCGCCTTCGGAATCCTTCTGCCGCGCCAGGCGTTCGCCCATGCCGGCGGCGTCGGCCGTCAGCGCGCTCATGTCGGCCGAGAGGCGCTCGGACTCGTGCGAGAGGGTGCGGATCAGTTCCTGCAGCTCGCTGCGCATGGTCTCGAGCGAGCGCAGCAGGCTGCGCGCCGGAGCCGCGGCGGCGTCGGCGACGGGCGTGGCGAGATCGCCCTTGGCGATGCGTTCGGCCACCGCCACGGCTGCCGAGACTTCGCCGCCGAGTTCGCGCAGGATGCTGCGGCGCACGACGAAGGTCACGCCGCCCAGCAGCAGCGCGATGAGCAGCGTGAGGCCGCCCGTGACGAACAGGGCCTGCCGCGTGAGGGCCTGCAGGTCGTCGACATAGACGCCGCTGCCGATGATCCAGCCCCAGGGCGCGAAGCCCTTCACGTAGGAAAGCTTGGGAAAGCGCTCGCTGCTCACGCCGCCGGTCTTGATGGGCTTGGGCCAGCTGTAGGCGACGAAGCCTTCGCCGGCGCGGCCGACGATGTCCACCATCGCCGAAAACAGGTTGCGCCGGTCCAGGCGCTCGTCGATGGCGTGATCGGGGCTGTAGAGTGCGCTGGCCTGGGCGAAATCGGGCTTGTCGAGCAGCTGGCCGTCGAGCGCCGGCACGGTGGGGTGCATGACCATGCGCGGCACGGGGGTGCCCGTGTCGTTGATCCAGAGATACTCCACGCCGCCGTAGCGCAGCGACTTGATCGCTGCGCGCGCCTGGGCCTGCGCCGCGGCGCGGTCCAGCGTGCCGGCCTGCTCGAGCGCGGCGTAATGCGCCGCCACGCCACTGGCCACTTCCACCACCGATCTGAGCGCCTGCTCGCGTGCGCTGCGCGCCGTGTCCTGCAGCATCCACACCGCGACCAGGCCCAGCACGAAGAGGCCGGCCAGCGCGGCGAGGGGCGCGAGCAGCAGGCGCATGCGCAGCGAGCGCAGGGGGCGGGGACGGGGCGCGGACATGGCGGAACTCCGGAGGGGGCAGAAGGTGTTTCTACGGCCGGTCACCCCCGCGCTTGATCCAGCGTCACGCGCGCATGCGGGACAATTTCACGGTTGCGCTCAGAGTTCGCCCGGGTCGACGTCGATGTGCCAGCGCAGCTCGCGCGGGCAACGCAGCGCGTAGAGGCGCGGCATGAGCGCGCTCAGCAGCGCCTGCAGCGGCGGGCGGGCGTCGGCTTCGATGACGAGCTGGGCGCGTTCGAGCCGCGCGCGGCGCACGAGGCGCATGGGCACCACGTCATACAGCCGCACCGCGCCGGCCTCGGCCTCGGCCTCGGCGCGCGCGCCCGCGAGCCAGGCCGTGGCGGCCTCGAGCACGGGCGCCTCGGCACGCAGCACGGCGTGGAAGCCGTAGGGCGGGAAACCGGCCAGGCGCCGCTCGGCGAGTTCGCGCCGGGCGAAGCCCGTGTAGTCGCGCCGCGCGAGGTGTTCGTAGAGCGGATGCTCGGGGAACTCGGTCTGCACCAGCACTTCGCCGGGCAGCTCGCCGCGCCCGCTGCGGCCCGCCACCTGCATGAGCTGCTGGAAGAGGCGTTCGGGCGCGCGGTAATCCGCCGCGTAGAGGCCGGCATCGGCGCCGATGATGCCCACCAGCGTGAGCATCGGGAAATCGTGTCCCTTGGCCAGCATCTGGGTGCCGACCAGCACGTCGATCTCGCGCGCCTCGATGCGCGCGCGCACGGCCTCCCATTGCGCGGGTGTGCGCACCGCGTCGCGATCCACGCGTTCGATCCGGGCCGCCGGGAAGAGCTCGCCCAGACGCTCCTCCAGCCGCTGCGTGCCGCGCCCGAAGGCATGCAGGTCCTGGTTGCCGCAGGTGGGGCAGAGGCGCGGCACGGCGGCCTCGGCGCCGCAGTGGTGGCAGCGCAGGAGACGGTCGGCGGCATGGAAGACCATGTTCGCCGAGCAGTGCTGGCACGCGCTGACCCAGTTGCATTGCGGGCACGCGATCACCGGCGCATAGCCGCGCCGGTTGAGGAACACGAGGCTTTGCTCGCCGCGCGCGAGGCGTTCGCCGATGGCGTTCACGAGGCCGGGCGAGAGGCCCTGGTCGAGCCTGGCGCGGCGCGTGTCGATGCGTCTCAGCGCGGGCGGCCGCTCGGCCACCGCCGGCGCGGGCAGGTCGAGGCGCGTGTAGCGGCCCGCCTCGGCGTGCAGCCAGGTTTCCAGCGACGGGGTGGCCGACCCCAGCACGACCGGCAGCTTCTCGTGGCGCGCGCGCCACACCGCCAGATCGCGCGCCGAGTAGCGCAGGCCGTCCTGTTGCTTGAAGGAGGCGTCGTGCTCCTCGTCGATCACGATCAGACCGAGCCGGGGCATCGGCACGAAGACCGACAGGCGCGTGCCCAGCACGATGTCGGCCTCGCCCTTGAGGGCCTGCACGAAGCCCAGCGAGCGCGCGCCATCGGCCATCCCGCTGTGCAGGGAGACGAGGTTGGCGCCCGGAAAGCGGCTCGCCACGCGCTCCATGAGCTGCGGCGTGAGGCCGATCTCGGGCACCAGCATCAGTGCCTGGTGCCCCTGCGCCAGCGTGTGCGCGATCTGGTGCAGATAGACCTCGGTCTTGCCGGAGCCGGTCACGCCGAACAGCAGGAAGGGGTGGAAGTCGCCCGCCGCGGCATTCACGGCCGTGACCGCCCCGGCCTGTGGCGGGTTCAACGGCAGCGCGCCGATGGGGTCGCGCTCGCCCGCCCGCGCCACGGTTTCCAGCCAGCCGCGCTGGCGGGCCTCGCGGATCGCCGCCGCCGCGTCGCCCTCCAGCTCCCCCAGCAGTGCGCTGCGTCGCCGCGCTCCGGCCGCCTGTACCGCTTCCACGGCGGCCAGCGCGCGCGTGATGCGGCGCGCCTCGCCCAGCGCCGCGCGGCCCACCGGGGTGACGGCGAGCCACGGGTCGTCGTCTCGCGGCAGGCGCACGGCACGGCGGATGCCCGGCGGCAGCGCGGTGGAAATCACCTCGCCGAGCGGATGCTGGTAGTAGCGCGCCGCGAACCGCGTGAGCGCGAGCCAGGACGAGGGCAGGGGCGGGATGTCGGTGAGGATTTCCAGCGCCGCCTTGAGCTTGTCGCGCGGCGGGGCGTCCGCCGGGTCCAGCGCGACGACCACCCCGGTCTTCTCGCCGGGGCCGAAAGGCAGGCGCGCGCAGTGCCCCACGGCTGCCGTCACGCCCGCCGGCGCGAGGTAATCGAACAGCAGCGGGCGCGGCAGCGGCAGGGCGACACGCAGGATACGGGGGGCAGAGGACACGACGATGCGGGGTGTGACAGTCAGGTTTCAGTCAAATCAATGATTTGCGGCGTCTTTGTGAAGCGATCCGCGCAGTTCTGCACGCAACACCTTGCCGCGACATGTGCTTGCAGGATTGTCCACACGGTCTGTGGATAAAAGTGTGCATAGCGCGGGGGGGCGAGCCGCTAGCCGGTGCTTGCGCGCGCGGATCGGTTCATGCTAGCTCGCCGTTCGGAAGATTATTTTTCAATGAAATCAATGTTATGCATTCCGGGTTGGGTGTGTGGTCTTTTGCGGCGGGCCGCAAAGCCCGGCGGCTGCGTGATGTGTATAAGTCAAGCCCCATCTCGTGCGGGCCGTGCGTGGGGGCGCGAAATCACGCAGGGCGGGCAAGGGCTTGCGCGCATCGCTGGGGAGCGCCTTCCGGCCCCGCCGGCGCCTCAGGCCGTGGTGGCGCCGTCGGAGGTGGCCAGCCCCGCGCGCTGAGCCCGGCTGTGGCGGTGCACAATGTCCACCAGCACAGCCACGTTGTCGGGTGGCGTGTGCTGCGAGATGCCGTGTCCCAGGTTGAAAACGTGCCCTGGCGCAGGCCCGAAGGCATCGAGAACACGCCTGGCTTCGGCGGCTACGCCGTTGGCGGAACCCATCAGCGCACCCGGGTCCATGTTGCCCTGCAGCGCGACTTTACTGCCCACAAGGGTACGCGCTTGCGCCGGCGCAACAGTCCAGTCGAGCCCCAGCGCATCACAGCCGGTGTCGGCCATGTCGGCAAGCCACTGACCGCCGCCCTTGGTGAATAGCGTGACGGGCACGCGCGCGCCGTCGTGTTCGCGGCGCAGGCCCGCCACGATGCGGCGCATGTATTCGAGCGAGAAGCTGCGGTAGGCCGCGCTGCTGAGCGCGCCTCCCCAGGTGTCGAAGATCATCACGGCCTGGGCGCCGTGCGCGATCTGCTCGTTCAGGTAGGTCGTCACGGTGCGGGCATTGACGTCGAGGATGTGGTGCAGCAGCTCGGGTCGGCTGTACATGAGCGCCTTGACGTGACGGAAGTCGTCGGAGCCGCCGCCTTCGATCATGTAACAGGCCAGCGTGAAGGGGCTACCGGAAAAGCCGATCAGCGGGACGCGGTTCCCCAGGCCCTTGCGGATCGCCGCGACGGCCTGGAAGACGTAGTCCAGGCGCGCCATGTCGGGCACCTCCAGCGCGCGGATCGCGGCCTCGTCGCGCAGCGGCGAGGCGAAGCGCGGGCCCTCGCCCTCGGCGAACGACAGCCCCAGGCCCATTGCGTCGGGCACGGTGAGGATGTCGGAGAACAGGATGGCGGCATCCAGCGCGTAGCGCTCGAGCGGCTGCAGGGTCACCTCGGTGGCGAAGTCTGCGTTGCGGCACAGGTCCATGAAGCTGCCGGCGCGGGCGCGCGAGGCCCGGTATTCGGGCAGGTAGCGGCCGGCCTGCCGCATGAGCCAGAGCGGTGTGTAATCGGTCGGTTCGCGCAGCAGGGCGCGCAACAGGGTGTCGTTCGCGGGTCGGGTCATGGTGTGCCAGGGCTCGGGTGAGGTGGCCGATTGTACTTGCGCGGGCGGGCGGGGACGAATCGGCAGGGCCCTCCCGCGGCATCGGGCGGGCGCCGAACTGCTACCATCCCTGCTTTCGTCTGCCCCGCCTGCATCGTGCGCCTTTTCCGCCTCGCGAAGATCGTCTCCGTCAGCCTGCGCTTCGGTCTGGACCAGCTCGTGCTCGACCACGCCTCGAACACGCGCATCGGCGAATGGGTGCAGCGCCTGGTGCCCCGCCGCCGCTTCACGGCGTCGCGCGGCGAGCGTCTGCGGCGGGCGCTGGAGTCGCTGGGGCCGATCTTCGTGAAGTTCGGCCAGATGCTGTCGACGCGGCGCGACCTGCTGCCGCTGGACATCGCCGACGAACTCGCGCTGCTGCAGGACCGCGTGCCGCCCTTCCCGACCGCCCAGGTGCTGGACGTCCTGCTGCGGGAGTACGGCCGTCCCGTGGACGCGGTCTTCCGCAGCTTCGCGCTGCAGCCCGTGGCGTCGGCCTCCGTGGCGCAGGTGCATTTCGCCGAGCTGCCCGACGGCACCGAAGTGGCCGTCAAGGTGCTGCGGCCGGGCATAGAAGAGGTGATCGCGCACGACATGGCGCTGCTCGACACGGCCGCGCTGCTCATCGAGCGCGTCTGGCGCGAGGGGCGTCGCCTGAAGCCGCGCGAGGTGGTCGAGGAGTTCGCGCGCCATCTCGAGGACGAACTCGACATGATGCGCGAGGCGGCCAACTGCTCGCAGCTGCGGCGCAACTTCGCGGGCTCGGCGCTGCTGCAGGTGCCGGAGGTGCACTGGGACTACTGCGGCCGCCGCGTGATGGTGATGCAGCGCATGGCCGGCACGCCGGTGTCGCAGGTCGATGCGCTGCGCGCGCAGGGCGTTGACCTGAAGGCCCTGTCGCGGGCGGGCGTGGAGATCTTCTTCACGCAGGTGTTCCGCGACGGCTTCTTCCACGCCGACATGCATCCGGGCAACATCCTCGTGACGCCCCAGGGCCAGTACGTGGCGCTGGATTTCGGCATCATGGGCACCCTCAACGACCGCGACAAGGCCTACCTCGCGCAGAACTTCCTGGCGTTCTTCCGGCGCGACTACCGCCGCGTCGCGCAGGCCCACATCGACGCCGGCTGGGTGCCGCCGCACACGCGCGTCGATGAGTTCGAGAACGCGATCCGGGCCGTCTGCGAGCCCATCTTCGACCGCCCGCTGAAGGACATCTCGTTCGGCAAGACGCTGTTGCGCCTCTTCCAGACCGCGCGCCGCTTCGAGATGGAGGTCCAGCCCCAGCTCGTGATGCTGCAGAAGACACTGCTCAACATCGAGGGCATGGGGCGCCAGCTCGATCCCGAACTCGACCTCTGGCAGACCGCCAAGCCTTTCCTCGAGCGCTGGATGAGCGAGCAGATCGGCTGGCGCGCGCTGCTGCGCCACGTGCGCGAGGAGGCGCCGGAATGGGCCGGCACCCTGCCGCAGTTGCCGCGCCTGCTGCACCGCGCGTTGCTGCGCGACGCGGACCGGCACGAGGCGGCCCGGCATGCCGAACTCATGCGCGCGCTGCGCTGGCGCAACCTGTGGCTGGGCTGCCTCTGCGTGCTGGCCGCGCTGGGCCTGCTGGCGCTATGCCTGGCGGGTTGAGGTGCGCCGCGCGGCGGCGGGTCCGGAGCGTGGCGGCAGGGGCGCGCGGGGCGGGTTGGCCGGCGGGCGGAAAGCCCCCGCCAGGGGCTGGCGGACAAGGGGAGCCGGCATGATTTCTGCATGATGGCACGCCGACCCTTATGGGTATAATCGCCGCCCTGCCACCCGGCTCGACCGGTTACCGACACTTGCCGCGGACGCCTCCGTCCGCCCTCCCGGGGACCTTCAATGCTGATCTCCTTCGTCATCATCTACTGGCTGATCTCGATCGCCATCGGCCTGTATGCCGCGCTGCGCGTCAAGAACACGGCGGACTACGCGGTGGCCAGCCGCGCGCTGCCCTTCCACATCGTCACCGCCACGGTCTTCGCGACCTGGTTCGGCTCCGAAACGGTGCTCGGGATTCCCGCCACCTTTCTCGACGAAGGCCTGCGGGGCGTGGTCGCCGACCCCTTCGGCTCGTCGCTGTGCCTGATCCTCGTCGGCATCTTCTTCGCCAAGCCCCTGTACCGGCTCAACCTGCTCACGATCGGTGACTACTACCGCCTGCGCTTCGGCCGCACGGTGGAACTCATCACCTCGCTGTGCATCGTGGTGTCCTACCTGGGCTGGGTCGCGGCCCAGATCAAGGCGCTGGGCCTGGTGTTCTTCGTGCTCTCGGATGGTGCCGTGAGCCAGGAACTGGGCATGGCGCTGGGCGCCGGCTCGGTGCTCGTCTATACCCTGTTCGGCGGCATGTGGTCGGTGGCCATCACCGACTTCATCCAGATGATCGTGATCGTGATCGGCCTGATGTACATCGGCTGGGACGTGGGCAGCGCCGCGGGCGGCGTGGGGCACGTCATCGAGCACGCGCAGGCGGCCGGCAAGTTCGATTTCTGGCCCGAGTTCCGTCTCGATGCCATCGTGCTCTTCGTGGGTACCGGCATCACCATGATGCTGGGCTCCATTCCGCAGCAGGACGTCTTCCAGCGCGTGCAATCGTCGGCCAGCGAGAAGATCGCGGTGTGGGCGTCGGTGCTCGGCGGTTCGCTCTACCTCTGCTTCGCGTTCATCCCGATGTTCCTGGCGTACTGCGCGATCCTGATCGCGCCGGACCTGGTGGCGAAGTACATCGACACCGACTCGCAGCTGATCCTGCCGCAGCTGGTGCTCGAGAAGGCTCCGCTGTTCGCGCAGATCATGTTCTTCGGCGCACTGCTGTCGGCCATCAAGAGCTGCGCCTCGGCCACGCTGCTGGCGCCCTCGGTGACCTTCTCCGAAAACCTCCTGCGGCCGGTGCTGCGCCACTATCGCCCGCATCTCACCGACAAGCAGTTCCTGCGCGCCATGCAGGGCGTGGTGCTGGTGTTCACCTGCGTGGTGACCTACATCGCGATCAACTCCAGGCTCTCGATCTACGGCCTGGTCGAGAACGCCTACAAGGTCACCCTCGTGGCGGCCTTCGTGCCGCTGCTGCTGGGGGTGTACTGGAAGCGCGCGACCACCCAGGGCGCCGTCGTGTCGATGGTGCTGGGGCTCACGACCTGGCTCACGCTGGAAGCCTTCGCCGCCGGCGAGACCGCGCCGGCCTGGCTGGAGGTGTGGCTGCCGCACTTCGTGGGCTTCCTCGTCTCGCTGAGCAGCTTCGTGCTGTTCTCGCTGCTGCCGCAATGGGTGCGCACGCCGCCCATCCCCACGCCCGAGAGCGCCCGGCGCGAAGCCGAGCAGCGCCGGGGGCCCGGCGCGGCCGCCGCGCTGACGGGCCATACCGCGCACCGGTCCTGACGGGCGACGGGGCGGATCGATGCATCATCGCCGGCTGCCCCGTTACCTGTGCCTGGCCTATACGCTGCTGCTGCTGCTGGTCTGCCTGCACCCCTTCCGGGGGTGGGTGGGCATCGGCGGCGTCTCGCCGCTGGCCTTCCTGATCGAGCCCTGGCAGAAGTACATCTCCCTGCTCGACGTGTATCTGAACATCGCGGGCTACGTGCCCTTCGGCTTCATGTTCGCCGCGGCGTTCGCCGAAGGCCGCAAGGCCGGCCGCGTGGTGCTCTGGGGGCTGATCGCGAGCGCGCTGCTGAGCTTCTCGATCGAGTTCGCGCAGAACTGGCTGCCCACGCGCGTGGCGTCCAACCTCGATCTCGCCACCAATGCCCTGGGCGGCCTGACCGGCGCGATGCTCGGCGTGCGCTGGGGGCATGTCTTCCACGAGGGGGGCTGGCTGCAGCGCTGGCGCATGCGCCAGATCCTGCCCGGCCACATCGGCGAGCTGGGCCTGCTGCTGATCGGCCTGTGGTGGCTGACCCAGCTGGAACCGTCCAGCCTGCTGTTCGGCGCGGGCGATCTGCGTGCGCTGTTCGATCTGCCCGCACCCATGGTGTTCTCGGCGAGGCGCTACTTCATCCTCGAAGCCGCGGTGGTGGCCTCCAGCCTGCTGGCCGTGGGGCTGCTGCTGCGGCGCTGCATGCGCGCGCCGTCGCTGGCCTTCCTGTCTGGCGTGCTGCTCGCGGGGCTGGTCTTGCGCACGGTGGCGAACTACGCCTTCGTGAGCCCCGAGGCGATGTTCGCGTGGGCGACGCCGGGTGCGCTGCGGGGGCTCGCGATCGGCTCCGTGCTGGTGGTCGTGGCGTGGTACCTGCCGCGCTGGAGCCAGCACAGCCTGGCGAGCCTCACGCTGCTGCTGGCTACCGCGCTGGTGAATCTGGCGCCCGAGAATCCCTACCTGGGGGCCTCGCTGCACGCGAGCTACACGGGCCACCTGTTCAATTTCTACGGCCTCACGCGCCTCGTCACGCTGATCTGGCCCTTCATCGCGCTGGCGTGGTTGTCGGCCCAGGCCGTGGTACGGCGCTGGTAGGGTGAGGCCGGGGTCCGGCGCTCAGGGCAGCAGGCCGAACGCGCGCAGCAACGCGGCGGTTTCGTAGAGCGGCAGGCCCATGATGCCGCTGTGGGAGCCATGGATCTCGCGCACGAAGGTCGCGGCAATGCCCTGGATGCCGTAGGCGCCGGCCTTGTCGAAAGGTTCGCCGCTCGCAACGTAGCGGTGGATGTCGTCGTCGCTGAGTTCGCCGAAATGCACGCTGCTGATCGACAGCCGATGCGCCATGCGCGTGCCGTCGGCGAGCGCCACGGCCGTCAGCACGCGATGGCTGCGGCCCGACAGGCTGCGCAGGATGCGCATCGCGTGGAGGGCGTCGTCGGGCTTGCCGATGATCTCGTCGTCCAGCGCCAGCGTGGTGTCGGCCGACAGTACGGGCTGCTGGCGGAGCTGGCGCAGGTCCAGCCGGCGCAGCGCGGCTTCGCCCTTGGCGCGCGCGAGGCGCACGACGTAGGTTTCGGCGTCCTCGCCGGGCAGCACGTCCTCGCAGACGTCCTCGTCCTCGCGCGGCGGCGTGCGGAACGGGAGCACGTCGTAGTCGACGCCGATCTGGGTCAGCAATTCGCGTCGGCGCGGGCTGCGCGAGGCGAGATAGACGCGCGGGCGGACGTTCGCTGTCATGGACGGGCCTTCATTCGCGGTGATAGGGGTGATGGTTCATCACGCTCCAGGCGCGATAGAGGGCCTCGGCCAGCAGCGGGCGCACCATCGCGTGCGGCAGGGTCAGGCTGGAAAGCCGCAGTTTCTCGTGCGCCTCGGCCTTGAAGCCGGCATCCAGCCCGTCGGGGCCACCGATCGCGAACACCACGTCGTCGCCCAGGCCCATCCATTTCTCGAGGCGCGTCGCGAGTTGCCGGGTGGTGAGATCGTCGCCGCGCTCGTCGAGCACCACCAGGCGGCGGCGCGTGGGCATCGCGGCGCGCAGGCGCTCGGCTTCGGCGGCCATCATGGCGGCGGCCGTCTTGCCCGTGGTGCGCGGTTCGGCCTTGACCTCCAGCAGCTCGAGCGGGCAATCGCGCGGCAGACGGCGGGCGAACTCGGCGAAGCCGGCCTCGACCCAGTCGGGCATGCGCGTGCCGACCGCCGCGATGATGAGTTTCATGGCCGCGGCGTCAGTCGCGGGCCGCTTCCTGGTCGGCGATCAGCTTGCGCCGGCGGGCCGGCGTGCTCGACCAGAGTTCCTCGAGGTTGTAGTAGGTCCGCACGGCGGGCTGCATGAGGTGGACGACGATGTCGCCCAGATCGACGAGCACCCACTCGCCGGTCTCCTCGCCTTCCACGCTGAGCACGCTGCCGCCGGCCGCGCGGACCTTCTCCTGGACGTGGCTCGCGAGGGCGCGCGTCTGCCGGTTGGAAGTGCCGCTGGCGATGATGACGCGGTCGAAAAGGGAGGTCAGTTGCGTGACGTTGATGACTTCGATGTCTTGCGCCTTGATGTCTTCAAGGGCGTCGACGACGGTCTTCTGAAGCTTGCGAAGTTCCATTAATGCGGGTCAGTACGTATAGAGGTGATGGGTCTGAATATAGTCCAGAACCGCGTCCGGCAGCAAAAAGCGCGGGCTGGCGCCGCGCGCGATCTGCTCGCGGATGGCGGTGGCCGAAATCGCCAGCGGGGTCATCGCGAAGGCGGTGACGCGCCCGGCGGGGGAGGCCGCGAGCGCGCCCGCTTCGGGCGTGAAGCGCGTGCGCAGTTCGGCGCCCAGTTCCGGGGCGAGCCCGGCGGCGCGGAAGTCGTAGCCCGGCCGTGTCGCCACGGCGATGTGGGCGAGCGCGAACAGCTCCCGCCAGCGGTGCCAGCCGGCGAGATTCTGGAAGGCGTCCATGCCCAGCAGCAGCACCAGCGGCCGTGCCGTGCCGTGCGTGTCGCGCAGGCGCTCGAGCGTCGGCACGGTGTAGCTCGGCGCCGCGGCGAGCGCCTCGCCGGCGTCGACCTCCAGGTGGGGATGCGCGGCGGCCGCCAGCCGCGTCATCTCGAGGCGGTCCGCCGCCTGCGTGCCGGGGCGCTCGCGATGCGGCGGCAGACCCGCCGGGATCAGGCTCACGCGTTCGAGCGCGAGCGCATCGCGCGCTTCTTCGGCCATGCGCAGATGGCCGTAGTGGATGGGGTCGAAAGTGCCGCCGAGAATTCCCAGCGGACGCCGCGGCGTCATGTGCGCAGCGTCTCGCCGAAGATGTCCGTGGCGCTGGCGTGGAAGCTCGCGTAGAACACCGGCATCATCACCAGCATCAGCGGCGCGATCAGCAGCGCGCTGAGCGCGGGCAGCGCGGCGCCGATGAGATTCATGACGAAGGCCGGCAACAGGCCGAACAGCACGGCCCACGCCACGAGGCAGACGACGATCGCGGGCAGGTTGCGCCAGCACGCGATGACGCTGAAGAACACCGACTTGAACGGGCTCACGCCGCCCAGCGCGACGAGCTGGGGCGAAAACCAGAAGCACAGTTCCAGCGGCAGCCCGAGCGCGGCGAACCACGTCACGAAGCTGCGGAACTGCGGCACGATCTGCAGCACCGTGCCGTCGGAGGAAAGCTTGCCCAGCGGCGTGGAGGGGTCCAGCCCCGACAGCTTGGCGGCCGCCAGCATGCACAGCAGCTGACCGACCAGACGCATCGCGCCGATCGCGAACTGGCGCGGCAGGTTCAGGCGGAAGCCCTGGAACAGGAATCCCGGCGAGGGCGTGCCCTGGCGGCGGATCTCGCCGCAGAGCAGGAACATGCCCACCCCCAGCGGCGGCAGCAGCAGCGCCGGCAGCACCTGCCCCAGCACGGGCAGGATGGCCGAGACGAGCAGCAGCATGAACATCGTGAGGCAGGCGCCGGTCAGCACGATGGGCGCGCGGCGCCACAGCGCGAAACCCTGCTTCAGCCATACCCAGCCCTGGCTGGCGGGAAAGCGGCGTGCCTGCATCAGACGCCCTCCCCGGCGGCGGGCAGGGCCGCGACGGCCTCCGCTTCGAACAGATCCGCGTGCGCGGCGGCGATCGTGCCGACGACGACCGGCACGTAGATGAGGATGCCCAGGCCCGCCGGCAGCAGGGCCAGGCCGAAGAGCACGTAGAGCAGCACGGCCAGCACGAACATCGTGGCGAGGTTGCGCAGGCTCGCGCTCAGCGACAGGCGCATCGCGTCGAAGGAGGCGATGTCGTTGAACATGATGAGCGCGGGCGCGAGCAGCAGTGAGAGCATCATCAGGCCCCACAGCAGCAGGAAGACGGCGAGCGCGATGCCCAGGTCGGCGAGCATTCCGAGCAGGCCCGCCACGGCTGCGTTGAGGGTGGTTCCGAGCGAGATGCCGAAGACGCTCACGAGCACGCCGCCGCTCAGCGCCAGATACACCAGCAGATGCACGAGGATCAGCGGCGCGGCGAAGAACAGGCCCACCAGCGTGAGGTTGCCCGGGTGCAGGCGCGCGCCCGAGAACAGCAGCTCCACGCCGCCCGGCTGGCTGGCGCGCTGCAGCCTCGCGGCATGGAGCATGCCGCCCATGAGCAGCGCCAGCAGCAGGGGCGGCACGAGCGGGCCCACCAGCGGCAGCGGCACGAGCAGGGTGGAGAGCGCGAGCAGCACGAAGGTGCCCAGCGCCATGAGGATCCATTCGGCCGGGCGTGCCGCGAACAGGCGCCAGCCGGCGGCCAGCCAGGACAGGCAGCGGAAGGTGGAAACGCTGCGCGGGCGCGGCAGGTGAGCCAGGCCGTGGTGGGCCGGCGGATTCGGACGTGAAGACATGAGGCAGGCAGGAAAGAGGAAAGACCGGACGCCCGGGCGGGCCCGGACGCCACGCGAGGCTAGCACAGATTCCGTTTGCACCACACAGGAGGGCAGGTGCCCGGGCGAACGTGATTTTGTGCTCGGACCGCCGCCGGCCGGGCTGCGATAATCCGCGCATGCCCACCCGTTCGTCATGTGCCCTGGCCGCCTGCGCCATGAGCTGGTCGCTGTCCGCCACGGCGGCGGCGGAAGACGCCTACTTCGAGAGCCTGCCCACGATCCTGAGCGCTTCGCGCCTGCCGCAGGCGATCCACGAGGCGCCCGGCGCGATCACCGTGATCGACCGCGACTTCATCCGGGCGACCGGCTACCGCGACCTCGCGCGCCTGTTCCGCCTCGTGCCCGGCATGCAGGTCGGGCAGGAGCGCGGCAGCTCACAGTGGGTGACCTACCACGGCCTGTCCACGACCTATCCCTCCGAGATGCAGGTGCTCATCGACGGACGCTCGGTGTATTCGCCCGCGAGCTTCGGCGGCGTGGACTGGCTGGGGCTGCCGGTCACCCCGGACGACATCGAGCGCATCGAGATCGTGCGCGGCTCCAACCCCGTGACCTATGGCGCGAACGCGTTCATGGGCGTCATCAACCTCATCACGCGCCATTCCGCCGAGCCCGTGGCAACCCGCGCGGCATTGTCGGGCGGGCGGCCCGGCCTGCTCGACGCGAGTCTGGGCGGCGGCGCCCGCGTGGGCGCGGCGAGCTATGCGTTCTCGGCGCTGCGGCGGCGCGACGACGGCTTCCGGGGGCTGCACGACCGCAGCGAGAACAGCGTGCTGAGCCTGCGCGGTGACCTGCGCGTGTCGGCGCGTGACGAGCTCAGCCTGCGGCTGGGCGGGGCCGATACGCGCCGCGAGGCCGGCTACGCGCAGTCGATGTACAACAACAACGGCCTGCGCGAGCCGCACGGACAGAACTTCACCCTGCATGCGCAGTGGCGCCGCATGGGCGGCCCCGGCGAAGAGTGGCTGCTGAGCTACTACCGCAACCAGGAGCGCCTGGCCGAGCGCTGGGATGCCCGCGGCCCCGCCTCGGCGGGGTTCCCCGACGGTCCCGCGGTGCCCATCGATCTGAACCGGCGCGCCACGCGCGACCATTTCGAACTCCAGCGCCGGCATCAGCCGGGCGAGCGCGTGCAGGCCGTGTGGGGCGGCGAGTGGCGCCGCGATGTCGTGCATGCGCCCTTCCTGTACGCCGGCCAGGAGGATGTGGCGACGCGGATGGGGCGGCTCTTCGGCAACGTCGAATGGAAGTTCGCGCCCGCCTGGCAGCTGACGTCCGGCGCCGCGCTGGAGCAGTTCGAGCATGAGCCGTCGCATCTCGCGCCGCGCGTCTTCCTGAACTGGCAGGCCAGCCGCAGCGATACCTTGCGCGTGGGCGCCGCGCGCGCGTGGACGCAGCGTCCGACCTTCGAGAAAGAGGGCGACGTGCGCGCCGTCGAGCGCACCACGGGCGTGCTGATCCAGCAGCCCTACGTGCCCAACCCCGAGTTGCGCCAGGCCCGCGTGGACAGCGTCGAGGCCGGCTATCTGGGCCGCTTCCGTCCGCTGGAGGCCCGCCTGGACGTGCGCCTGTTCCGCGAGCGCATCACCGATTTCATCTACCGCGAAGCCGCGCTCTCCGACATCGCGCCGGCGCTGGCGAGCGCCGAGGATTCGGCGCGCTACGCGAATGCCGCCGACGCCGTCGTGCTGACCGGCGCCGAGTACCAGCTGCGCGTGAGTCCGTGGCGGGGCGCGGACCTCCTGCTCAACCACGCCGTCATGCGCGTGCAGGCGCAGCCCGCGCTGCGCCACCGCGCCGCGCCCTACGTGGCCAGCCTGTCGTGGCGGCAGGCATGGGGCGGCGGCTGGAGTTCCATGCTCACGGGGCTGCGCATGGGGCCGCTCGCGGGGGGCGACGGCATCATCCCCATCCACGACTACGTGGCGCGCGCCTACACCACCTTCGATGCGCGCGTGGCCTGGGCGCGCCGCGCGGCGTCCGGTGCCCGCGTCGAGTATTCGCTCAACGCCATCAACCTCGGCGGGCGCCACCAGGAGATCGCCGACCGCTCGCTGCAGCGCGTGGTCGGCGAGCGTGCCGCGAACCGCGTGTCGGCCATGGTGTACGGCGCGGTCGCGGTCGAGTTCTGAGCCCAGCGCGCGGGCGGGCCGGCGTCAGGACGCCGGCGGACGCGCACTCCTCGCGAGGAACGCGGCGAGCGCGCGCCCCGTGTGCGTGCCCGCGTCGATCACTCCGGCCAGCGGCCCTTCGTACACCACGCGGCCGCCGTCCTCCCCGCCCTCGGGGCCCATGTCGATGAGCCAGTCGGCTTCGGCCATCACGTCCAGGTCGTGCTCGATCACGAGCGCGGTGTTGCCGGCGTCCACGAGGCGGTGCAGCACCGTGATGAGCCGTGCCACGTCGGCCATGTGCAGCCCCACCGTGGGCTCGTCGAGCACGTACAGCGTGTGCGGGCTGCGAAAGCGCGAGGCGCGCGCGGCCGGATCGGTCTTGACCTTGGCCAGTTCCGTCACGAGCTTGATGCGCTGGGCCTCGCCGCCCGACAGCGTCGGCGAGGCCTGGCCCAGCGTGAGATAGCCCAGCCCCACGTCCTGCAGCAGCCGGAGCGGATGGCTCACCTTCGGATGCGCGGCGAAGAACCCGACGGCCTCGTCGACTTCCATCGCGAGGACTTCGGCGATGGATTTCCCGCGCCAGGTGGCGGTCAGGGTGTCGGCGTTGAAGCGCGCGCCGCCGCAGACCTCGCAGCGCACTTTCACGTCGGGCAGGAAGTTCATCGCCACCGTCTGCACGCCCGCGCCGTCGCAGGCGGGGCAGCGGCCGTCGCCCGTGTTGAACGAGAAGCGCGCGGCCGTCCAGCCCCGCAGCTTGGCTGTTTCGGTGCCGGCGAAGAGCTTGCGGATTTCGTCCCAGAAGCCCACGTAGGTGGCGGGGCAGGAGCGCGGCGTCTTGCCGATCGGCGTCTGGTCGACTTCCAGCACGCGACCCACCGCCTCCCAGCCCGTGATCGCATGGCCAGGCGCGCTCCGGGCGGCCTGGCGCGGCGGCAGGGGCGCGGCCTTGCCGCGCCGGCCGGGGCTCGCCCCCGCGCCTTCGTCACTGCCGACGAGGCGCTTGAGGTCGGCATGCAGCACGTCGCGCGCCAGCGTCGATTTGCCCGACCCCGACACGCCCGTGACCACCGTGAGGCGATTCAGCGGGATCTGCGCCGACACGTTCCGCAGGTTGTGCAGGGTGGCGCCCGCGAGGCGGATCGCGGCGTCGGCGGGGGTGGGCGCGGCGCGGCCGTGCAAGGGGTGCTGCAGAGGTTCGCGCAGGCAGCGGCCGGTGACGGATTCGGGCGCGGCCACCAGCGCGGCGGCATCGCCCTGGGCGACCAGCCGGCCGCCACGCGTGCCGGCGCCGGGGCCGAGGTCCAGCACTTCATCGGCGCGGCGGATGGTTTCCTCGTCGTGCTCGACGACGATCACGGTGTTGCCCTTCTCGCGCAGCGCGCCGAGCATGTCGAGCAGCACGCCGTTGTCGCGCGGATGCAGGCCGATCGAAGGTTCGTCGAGCACGTAGCACACGCCGCGCAGGTTGCTGCCCAGTTGCGAGGCGAGCCGGATGCGCTGCGCCTCGCCGCCCGAAAGCGTGGGGGCGGCGCGGTCCAGCGCGAGGTAGCCCAGGCCCACGTCGCGCAGGAAGGCGAGGCGGTGGCGCAGCTCGCTGACGATGTCGCGGCCGATGCCGGCCTCGCGGCCTTCGAGCCGCAGCGCATCGACCCACGCGGCGAGCGCGTTCACCGAGCGCCGGCTCATCTGCGTGATGGACTCGTCGCGGTACTTCACGGCGCGCGCCACCGGGTTGAGGCGTTCGCCATGACAGGCGCGGCACGCCACTTCGGCGCCCTCGCCATCGTCCAGGCCGGCGAATTCCATCTCGGCGACGTCGACCTCGGGGTCTTTCATCCACTTCGGAATCTCGACGCCCGTGCCGCAGCAGCTCTCGCACCAGCCGTGCTTGGAGTTGTACGAGAACAGGCGCGGGTCCAGCTCGGGAAAGCTCGTGCCGCACGCGGGGCAGGCGCGCAGCGTGGAGAGCACCACGTCGTCGCCCTCGGGGGTGATGAGACGCAGCGTGCCCTTGCCGGTGTGCAGCGTCGCGGCGAGCTTTTCGCGCAGCTCGGCTTCGTTGTCGGCGCGCACGTCCAGGTCGGCCACGGGCAGCTCGATGTTGTGCTCCTTGAAGCGGTCCAGACGCGGCCAGGGGGCCACCGGCAGGAATTCGCCGTCGACGCGCAGATGCGTGTAGCCCTTGCCCTTGGCCCACTTCGCGAGGTCGGTGTAGAGCCCCTTGCGGTTGACCACCAGCGGCGCCAGCAGACCGACCTTGCGGCCCTTGTACTCGCGCAGGATGCGCGCGGCGATGGCGTCCTCGGATTGGGGTTCGATCGCGCAGCCGCAGTCGGGGCAGTGCTGGGTGCCGAGCTTCACGTAGAGCAGGCGCAGGAAGTGGTGGACCTCGGTGAGCGTGCCGACCGTGCTCTTGCGCCCGCCCCGGCTCGTGCGCTGTTCGATGGCCACGGTGGGCGGAATGCCGTGGATGGCGTCCACGTCCGGCTTGCTCGCGGGCTGCACGAACTGCCGCGCGTAGGCGTTCAGCGATTCGAGGTAGCGGCGCTGGCCTTCGGCGAACACGATGTCGAAGGCGAGCGTGGATTTGCCCGAACCCGAAACGCCGGTGACTACCGTGAAGGTGTTGTGGCGGATCGCCAGCGACACGTTCTTGAGGTTGTGCTCGCGCGCATGCACTACGTCGATGGCATCCAGCTGCGGCACGGCGCGGTAGTGGCTGGCCGGCTCGGCGGCGTGTGCCGCCGGCAGGGGCTGCGCGCTGCCTGCCGCGTAGGCCGCCAGCGCCCGGCCGGTGTGCGAGCGCGGCTCCGCGATGAGGTCGTCGGTCGTGCCCGCGACGAGGATCTCGCCACCGCCGTCGCCGCCTTCGGGGCCGAGGTCGATGAGCCAGTCGGCGGCGCGCATCACGTCCAGGTTGTGTTCGACCACGAGCACCGTGTTGCCGGCCGCGACGAGCGCGCGCAGCGCGCGCAGCAGCTTTTCGATGTCGCCGAAATGCAGGCCGGTGGTGGGTTCGTCGAACAGGAAGAGCGAGCCCTTGTCGGCGGCGGCTTTCTTCCGGGAGGTCTTCGCGGCGTACTCGGCGAGGTGGCCCGCGAGCTTGAGGCGCTGCGCCTCGCCGCCCGACAGCGTGGGCACGGGCTGGCCCAGCGTGAGGTAGTCCAGGCCCACATCGACGAGCGGCTGGATCGCACGCGTGAGTTCGCGGTCGCCGTCGAAGAAGCGCAGCGCATCGGCGCAGGTCAGCTCCAGCACTTCCGCGATGCTCTGGCCGGCGAGCCTGAGCTCGAGGACTTCCGGGCGGTAGCGGCGCCCGTCGCAATCCGGGCAGCGCAGGTATACGTCGGAGAGGAACTGCATCTCGACATGCTCGAAGCCGTTGCCGCCACAGGTCGGGCAGCGTCCGTCGCCGGAATTGAACGAGAAGGTGCCGGCGGTATAGCCGCGCTGCTGGGCTTCGGGCAGTGCCGCGAAGCGCTTGCGGATCACGTCGAAGGCGCCGACGTAGCTCGCCGGGTTGGAGCGCGTGGTCTTGCCGATGGGGCTCTGGTCCACCATCACCACCGCTTCGATGAGGGCGTCGCCGTGAAGCGTTTCGAACGCGCCCGGCGCCTCGGTCGGCTCGCCCTTGGCCTTCTTGAGCGCGGGCCACAGCACGTCCTGGATCAGCGTGGACTTGCCCGAGCCCGATACGCCGGTCACGCACACCAGGCGGCCCAGCGGCACGGCGAGGTCCACGCGGCGCAGATTGTTGGCGGTGGCTCCGCGCAGCTCGAGGCGCGGCGTTCGCGCGTCCACGGGCTGGCGCACCAGACCGGCATCCACCTGCCGGCGGCCCGCCAGGAACTGCGCGGTCAGGGAGCCGGCGGCCTGCGCGTCGCGCGGATGGGCGGGCGCGCTGGCGATCAGCTCCGCCGGTGTGCCGTTGAACACGATGGAGCCGCCCGCGGCACCGGGGCCGGGGCCCACGTCGATGATGCGGTCGGCATTGAGCATCACGGCCGGGTCGTGTTCGACGACCACCAGCGAGTTGCCCGCGTCGCGCAGGCGGCGCATCACGCCGTTGATGCGGTCGATGTCGCGCGGGTGCAGGCCGATGGAGGGTTCGTCGAGCACGAACAGGGTGTTGACCAGCGAGGTGCCCAGCGCCGTGGTCAGGTTGATGCGCTGGACCTCGCCGCCCGAGAGCGTGCGGCTCTGGCGGTCCAGCGTGAGGTAGCCCAGGCCCACCGCGCACAGGTAATCGAGGCGGCCACGGATTTCCTGCATGACGAGTTCCACCGCCTCGCCCGCGCTGCCTTCCACCTCGAGCTGCGCGAAAAAGTCGCGCGCGCGTTCCACGGGCAGCCGCATGGCGTCGTGGATGGAAAGTCCGGGCAGGGCCTGCAGCTTCTCGTCGGACAGCCGCACGCCGCGCGGGCGGAAGCGCTGCCGCGCGGGCATGGCGCCTGCGCCGTTCCCGCTTGCGGCCAGGGCCGCGTCGGCTCCCGCGCGCGTGCCCACGCGCCACAGCAGCGAGTCGGTCTTCAGGCGCGCGCCGTCGCAGGCCGGGCAGTCGGTGTAGGCGCGGTAGCGCGACAGGAGCACGCGGATGTGCATCTTGTAGGCCTTGGTTTCCAGCCAGTCGAAGAAGCGCCGCACGCCGTACCAGTACCTGGGCCAGGAACGCTCCCAGCTCTTGAACTCCGGCTCCCCTTCCATGACCCACTGGCGGTGCTCTTCCGGCAGGTCGCGCCAGGCGATGTCGGTGGCCACGCCGCGACGCTTGGCCATCATCATGAGTTCGCGCTGGGCTTCGTTGTAACTCTCGCTCTGCCACGGCTTCACGGCGCCCTGGGCGAGCGTTTTGGCGGCGTCGGGCACGATCAGGCCGGGATCGATGCCGATCACGCGGCCGAAGCCGCGGCAGGTGTCGCAGGCGCCGACCGCCGAGTTGAACGAGAAGTGCGCGGGCGTGGGTTCCGCGTAATGGATGTCGCAGTCGGCGCAGTGCAGGTCGGCCGAGAATTTCCAGATCGTGCCGGTGCGCGCGGCCTCGCCGGCGAGGGCTTCTCCGCCCAGATGCACCTCGATGCGGCCCTGGCCCAGGCGCAGCGCGCTTTCGATGGCCTCGGTGACGCGCGCGGTCTCGGCATTGCCGAGGCGGAAGCGGTCCACCGTCACGAGCAGGCGGGCGTCATCCTCGACGGTGCGCGTGAAGCCCTGGCGTTCGAGGTGACCACGCATCTCGTCGGCCGTGAAATTGTCGGGAATCGCGATCGGCGCCACGATCGCCAGGCGCGGGTCGTCGTGACGCGGGCAGCGCGAGGCCAGCGTGGCGAGCAGGGTCTGCGGCGTTTCGCGCTCGACGCGCTGGCCGCAGCCCTTGCAGTGGAGGTGGCCCGCGCGCGCCCACAGCAGCTTGAGGTAGTCGGCCAGCTCGGTCATGGTGCCGACCGTGGAACGCGACGTGCGCACCTGGTTGGTCTGGTCGATCGCGATCGCCGGCGGCACGCCCTCGATGGCGTCCACCTGCGGCTTGTCCATGCGGTCGAGAAACTGGCGCGCGTAGGGCGAGAAGGTCTCGACGTAGCGACGCTGGCCTTCGGCGTACAGCGTGTCGAACACCAGCGAACTCTTGCCCGAGCCCGACGGGCCGGTCACGACGACGAGTTCGCCGGTCGGGATGTCGAGCGAGACGTTCTTGAGATTGTTCTGGCGCGCGCCGCGAATGCGGATCGCGGGGCGGACGTACGGATGCGGCTGGGACATGGATGCAACCTGGAGGCGGCCTGCGGGGAGTCCGCATTGTCGCAGGAACGCCCCCCGTGGACGAGCCCGGGGCGTCCGTTCAGTCGCCCTTGAAGGTCTCGCGCGTTTTCTGCTTCACGTCGCGGCCCACGTCGGCGGCGTCCGAGCCGATCTGTTTGCCGACGTCCTTCGCGCCGTGATAGACCTCCACGGCCGTGTCCTTGACGGTCCTGGCGGCATCGACGGCGCCGTTGGCGACGGCCTTGGCGCCCTTGGCCACTTCACCGCTGGCGGCGCGGGAGTCTTCCTTCACCTGCTGGCCCGAGCACGCGGCAAGCACGGCGCACACGGCGACGAGAGTGAGGGTTCGCATGAGGTCTCCTTCCGGAAGGCGTGGGGGGAGCGCCAGCATACCCGCGCGGCGCCCGGCCGGCTTGCGCCGCGCGTCGCCGTCAACGCAGAAAGGCTGCCGCAGCAGCCTTTCCCGGGAGACTCGCACAGCGCTTACTTGACGCGGCTGCGGTACTCGTCGGTACGCGTGTCGATCTCGATCTTGTCGCCGATTTCGACGAAGGCCGGCACGGGCAGCTCGAAGCCGGTCGCGAGGCGGGCGGGCTTCATGACCTTGCCCGAGGTGTCGCCCTTGACGGCGGGTTCGGTGTACTCGACCACGCGCACGACGCTGGTGGGCAGCTCCACCGAGATGGCCTTCTCGTTGTAGAAGACCACTTCGCAGGTCAGGCCGTCTTCCAGGTACTTGAGCGCGTCGGTCATGTTGTCCGCTTCGATCTCGTACTGGTTGTATTCGCTGTCCATGAACACGTACATGGGATCGGCGAAGTAGGAGTAGGTCACTTCCTTGCGGTCGAGCTGGACGACTTCGAACTTGTCGTCGGCCTTGTAGACGAATTCGGAGCCCGCATCGGTCAGCAGGTTCTTGAACTTCATCTTGACCTGGGCGGCGTTGCGGCCCCCCTTGGAGTATTCGGTGCGTTGCACGACCAGCGGCTCGGAGCCGACCATCACGACGTTGCCGACGCGGAGTTCTTGAGCGGTTTTCATAGGGATACCTTGAATCGGCGCCTGAACGCGCGCCTGACTGGGATTACAAAGCCCGGCATTCTAGCAAGTTTTGGCAGAAAATCAGAAGCTTGGCCGCGAGGTCCGGGCGCGCCGCCTGATCGGCCGTCCACGCCCGTGCGTGCGCCCGCAGCGCGGGCAGGGCGGCAGCGAAGGCGGGCCAGCGCGCGCCCGCGTCGCGGCCGGCTTCCCAGGCGTGCCAGAAATCCTCCAGCGCGGCGCGCGCGGAGGTGTCGAGACCCGTGCCGTAGCGCGCGAGGAAGGCCGCGAGCTTGGGCAGGTGGGCGGCCTCGGCCTGCGGATAGATGTGCCACACGAACGGCCGCGCGACCCATTGCGCGCGCACGAAGGAATCCTCGCCGCGCACGAAGTTCAGGTCGCAGGCGGCGAGCAGGCGGTCGTAGTCCGCCTGCGGCAGGAAGGGCAGGCGCGCGAGCGTGAGCGCGCCGACGCGGGCTACGTCCGCCACCTCGCCCCGGCGGGCGAGCCAGGCGTCGACCCCGGCGCGGATGCGTCCGGCGGGCACCGCGCAGAAGACCGCGCGCGGGCTGTCGGCCCAGGCGTCGAGCAGGCCTTCGACGGCGGGGTTCTCGTAGGCGAACAGCGAAATCTTCAGCGCCCCGGGCGGCGGCGCGAGGCCCAGCGCCGACCACTGCGCGGCCTGTGCCGCCGCATCGCGCTGGAACGCGGCGTGGGCCTCCACCAGGCCGGTTTCGCGCAGCAGGCCGCCGCTGCGCGCGGTGAAGCCGGGAAAGAAGAAATGCTTCACGAGCGGCAGGCGCGGATGCGGCGAGGGCAGGCCATGGCTGCCTTCCACCCAGTCTTCCGCGCTGAGGTACTCGAGGTTGATCCAGACCGGTTTCACGGCGCGCGCGGCCATCGCCTCGACGTAGGGCGCCGGCGGATCGCAGGCGAAGGCCTCGATCACCAGATCGGCGGGCGCGGCGGAGTCGGCGGCGCCATCCCAGCGGCAGATCGTGACGCCCGCGAGGGTTTGCGTCGCGCGCGCCGGATCGAGCGCGGGCGCGAGCGGTGCGAAGCTCGCCAGATCGTCGCACCACAGGCGCACCGCGAGGCCGGGCGTGGCCGCGAGCTGGCGCGCGAGGCGCCAGCACACGCCGATGTCGCCGAAGTTGTCGATGACGCGGCAGAAGATGTCGCAGCGCGTGACGGGCATGGCGGCTTTGAGCAAAATGCGGAGGTCGTCATTTTCCCAGCAAGTCGCGCGCGATGGAAAAACATCTCAAGCCGGACGTCCGCGGCCTGCTCGGCCGCCTGCCCCTCTTTGCCGCGGTCGATGCCGCCGCGCTCGACCGCATCGCCGAATCGGTGACCGAGCACCGCCTGGCGCGCGGCGAGGTGCTGTTCCGGCAGAACACGCCCTGCCATGGCTTCTATCTGGTGGCGCACGGCCAGATCAAGATCAGCGTGATCGCGCCCAATGGCAACGAGAAGGTGCTCGAGCTGATTCCCGCCCACATGAGTTTCGGCGAGGCCGTGATGTTTCTCGACCGCCCCTACCCCGTCACCGCCGAGGCACTGACCGATTCGCTCGTGCTGGGGGTGGCGCGCGAAGCGGTGCTGCCGCTGATCGAGCATGACCAGCGCTTCGCGCGCAAGATGCTCGCGGGCCTGTCGCTGCGCCTGCACTCGCTCGTCAAGGATGTGGAGGGCTACGCGCTGCGCTCCTCCACGCAGCGCCTCATCGGCTACCTGCTGCGCGAAGCGCGCGACGACGCCGACGGCGCGCTCGAGATCGACCTGCCCACGAGCAAGCAGGTGCTCGCCTCGCGCCTGTCCGTCACCCCGGAGACCTTCTCGCGCATTCTGGGCAGCCTGTCGGCGGCCAATCTGATCGAGGTCGAGGGCAAGACCATCCGCGTGCCCGATCTGGCGCGCCTGCGCGATTTCGAAGCCTGAGGAGTTCCCCGTGCTGACCCTTCACTACGCGCCGAACACCTGTGCGCTCGCCACCCACATCGCGCTGGAGCAGGCCGGCGCCGCGTACGCCCTGGCGCGGGTCGATTTCTCGCGCCAGGAGCAGCGCAGCGAGGCCTTCCTGCGCCTCAACCCGAACGGACGCGTGCCCGCGCTCGTGACGCCGCAGGGCGTGCTCACCGAAACCCCGGCGCTGCTGCTCTACGTGGCGCAGTGCTACCCGGCGGCGGGGCTTGCCCCGCTCGACGATCCGTTCGCGCTCGCCCGCGTGCAGGAGCTCAACAGCTACCTGTGCTCGACGCTGCACGTGGCGCACGCCCACCGCGTGCGCGGCGCGCGCTGGAGCGACGACGCAGCCGCGCAGGAGAGCATGAAGCGCAAGGTGCCGCAGAACATGCAGGCGGGCTGCGCGCTCATCGAGTCCCGCCTGCTGGCGGGGCCGTGGGTGCTCGGAGAGCGCTACAGCATCAGCGACATCTACCTGTTCACGGTTTCCGAATGGCTGGAAGCCGATGGCGTCGATATTGCCGCCTTCCCCAAGCTCGCCGCGCTGCGCCAGCGCATGCGCGACGATCCGCTGGTGCAGCGCGTGAAGGCCGCCGAGGCCTGAAAAGCCCGCTCCTGCGCGTGGCGCAGGTCTTTAATGCGCGATTGATAACGTTCACATCGCACCGTTTGGCTGTTAAAGTGGCGCCATGACCCTCTCGCGCAACCAGATCCAGATCCTTTCCCTGATTTCCGTGTCCATGCTGGCGCACATCACGCTCGGCGGCGGGCGCGTGGCGGCTTCGCTCTACATGCTGCAGAACGGCGGGTCCGAGGCGCTGGCGGGAATCGCCTACAGCGGCTACTGCCTGCTGCCGGCGATCCTGTCGCTGCTCATGGGGCGCTGGGTCGACCGCGTGGGCACGCGCCAGGTGATGCGCGCGAGTCTCATGATCATGGTCGTGGGGCTGGTCGTGCCCGCGCTGTGGCCCTCGATGGCGACCATCCTGTTCAGTTCGGCGGTGTGTGGCTTCGGCTTCGCGAGCTACATGCTGGCGGCCAACGTGGCCGTGAGCATGATGCCGGTCGCGCATGACGGCGAGCGCGTGGGCATGCTGGGCTGGCTCGCGATGGGCAATTCGGTGGCGGCCGTGGGCGGCCCGGCGATCACCGGCCTGACGATCGATCACGGCGGCTTCGCCTCGGCCTACGGGCTCATGGCGCTCATCGTGAGCGGCGGGCTGGTCGCCTCCTACCTCGTCGACGTGCCGGGCGCCGGTGCGCCGCGCGCGCGGCAGAAGGGCGAGGGCAGCGTGGTGAAGCTCGTTTTCGGCAACCCGCGCATCCTGCGCATCTACCTGCTCGCGATGTGCACCTCCATGCTCTACGACGGCTTTTCGTTCATGACGCCGGTGCTGGGGCATGAGCGCGGGTTCTCGGCCACCACGATAGGCATGATCATGTCGGCCTTCGCGGTGGGCACCTTCGCGGTGCGTGCGGTGCTGCCGTGGCTGTCGCGCCGCCTGCCCGAGTGGCGCATGCTCACGCTGGCCTTCGGTTTCGCGGCCACGGCCTTCCTGCTGCTGCCGCTGGCGGCCGACAGCCTCATGCATGCCGCGCTGGGTTTCGTGTTCGGGCTCTCGGCGGGCGCGAGCCAGCCCAACATCTTCAGCCTCATCTACCGCGCCATGCCCGAGGGCAAGGCCGGCGAAGGCGCGGGCCTGCGCTCCATGATGGGTAACGCGGTGGGGCTGACGGCGCCCTCGCTGTATGGCGCCGTGTCGGCGCTGTCGGGCGCCGCGCCGGTCTTCATCGGCATCGGCTGCATCGCCGCGCTCGCGAGCTGGCAGTCCGACCGCGGCCTGCGCGCGGCGCGCGCCACGGCACCCGCCGCGCCCTAGGCGGCGGGCGCGGGGCTGCCCGAATCGCGGCTGGTCCTGCGGGGTTCGCGCTTTCATGATGCGCGGGGGCGCGCGCGGTGGGCGCGGCGGCCTCGACCGACGACCGCGGAGGCTTGCATGGAATGGTATCTGGGGGTGCTCAGGAAGTACCGGGTCTTCGGGGGCCGCGCGCGGCGCCTCGAATACTGGATGTTCGTCTTCATCAACCTGCTCGCCGTTCTCGTGCTGGGCTTCATCGAGGGGCTGATCGGCCTTCGCTTCGGCGACACCGGCGTCCTGAGCGGGCTGTATTGTCTCGCCGTGATGCTGCCCGGCCTCGCCGTGGGCGCGCGCCGCCTGCACGACACCGACCGCAGTGCCTGGTGGCTGCTGATCGGGCTGGTGCCGGGCGTGGGCCTGCTCGTGCTGCTGGTGTTTTTCGCGCTGGATGGCACGGAGGGGCGCAACCGTTTCGGTCCCGACCCCAAGCGCGCGGACGCCGCCGTGCCCGTCTGAGCCCGGCGGCCCGGAGGGCTCAGCCGGCGCCCAGCATCATGAGGCTGGTGTTGCCGCCCGCCGCGGTGGTGTTGATGCTCACGACGCGCTCGTGGCAGAAGCGGTAGAGCGGGTAGCGTCCGCCGATCTGCGTGAAGCACGGCAGGATCGCGCCTTCGCGGGCGGCCAGCTCGGCGCGCAGCCGCTGCGCGTCGGCGGGTGAGCCGGCGAAGAGCACGCCCGCGAGCGTGGCTTCGAGCAGCGGGGAGCGCGCCGTGCGCACCGCGTGGCGGACCTCCTGAGGCAGCGTGGCGAGGGTTTCGCGCGCCAGCGTCTCGCGGTCCAGCAACACGGTGTTGCCGCTCGCGAGCACGGCCACGATCTGCTCGAACAGGGCATCGGCGGTATCGGCGGTGCACCACAGGAGGCCGCGCGGAACCAGCGCGAGCGTGTTGCTCTCGCCCGTGGGGCCGGGCAGCGTGAGCGTGCGGCCATGCGGATGCAGCGCTGCGTAGGCGTGGCAGCAGCGCGCGAGTCCGGCGCGGGGGTTGGCTTCGGCCCAGGCCGTGAGGATGGCGAGCAGGGCGTCGCTGTCACCTTGCGCGGGGGCGGGCTGGAAGCCGTCCGCGTCGAGGTCGGGCACGGCGAGATCGAGCAGGCGCGGCAGGTAGAGCGGGCCGCCGGCCTTGGGGCCGGTACCCGACAGCCCTTCGCCGCCGAAGGGCTGCACGCCGACCACCGCGCCGACCATGTTGCGATTGACGTAGA
The DNA here is from genome assembly GCA_031119555.1 of Candidatus Dactylopiibacterium sp. GTDB lineage: Bacteria > Pseudomonadota > Gammaproteobacteria > Burkholderiales > Rhodocyclaceae > Uliginosibacterium. The sequence goes on along the minus strand of JAVHXQ010000005.1, from coordinate 37,855 downwards.
CGTTGCCGGCGTGGATCTGCCGGCGCACGGCGGCGAGGGTTTCGTCGATGCGCGTGTGCAGGCCGAAGGTCAGGCCGTAACCCGTGGCGTTGATGCGTTCGATCAGGCGGTCGAGGTTGCGCCGCGAGAAGCGGAGCACGTGCAGCACGGGACCGAAGACTTCGCCGGGCAGCACGTCCAGGCTGGCGATTTCGAGCAGGGTGGGCGACATGAAGTGCCCGCCGGCGCAGGCGGGCGGCAGCGGCAGCTGGAAGCAGGCATTGCCGGCGCCGGCCAGGGCCAGCACGTGGTCCTTGAGGCGACCCAGCGCTTCGGCGTCGATGACGGGGCCGACATCCGTGGCGAGCTCGGCGGGATTGCCCACGCGCAGTTCGCGCATCGCGTCGCGCAGCATGTCGAGCAGGCGGTCGGCGATCTCGTCCTGCACGCACAGCACGCGCAGCGCCGAGCAGCGCTGGCCGGCGCTGTCGAAGGCGGAGGCGAGCACGTCCAGCACGACCTGCTCGAGGTGGGCGGAGGAGTCCACGATCATGGCGTTCTGGCCGCCGGTTTCGGCGACGAGGCGGACTTCCGCGGGGCGCGCGGCGATCTGGCGGCTGATCTCGCGGGCGACGGCCGTCGACCCGGTGAAGATGACGCCGCGCACGCGCGCATCGTCGATGAGCGCGGCGCCCACGCGTTCGCCCGCGCCGGGCAGCAGCTGGAGCGCTGCGCGCGGTACGCCGGCGGCATGGAAGAGGCTCACGGCCAGGGCCGCGATCAGCGGAGTCTGCTCGGCGGGCTTGGCGAGCACGGAGCTGCCCGCCGCGAGCGCGGCGCTCAGACCGCCCACGAAGATCGCGAGCGGGAAGTTCCACGGACTGATGCACACCACCGGGCCGGGCGCGGTGGCCGCGCCGGGGCCGGATTCCATGCGGGCTGCGTAGTAGCGGCAGAAATCCACGGCCTCGCGCACTTCGGCGATGGCGTTCGCGCGCGTCTTGCCGGCTTCGCGCAGGCACAGGCTGATGAGTTCGGCGTGATGCGCCTCGAGTGCGTCGGCGGCGCGGCGCAGGCAGGCCGCGCGGTCGTGGGCGGGCGTGGCGTGCCAGGCGGGGGCGAAGGCGGCGGCGGCGTCCAGCGCGGCGCGGATGTCGTCGGCGCGCGCTTCCTCCACGGTGCCTGCGGTCTCCTGCAGGTTCGCGGGATTGCGCAGCGTGTGCGTGAGGCTGCCCGCCTCGCGCGCGACGGCGAGCAGCGGCGCGGCCGTCCAGTGACGCGTGGCGAGCGCGGCCAGGCGGGCTTCCAGCGTGGCGAGCGCGTGTTCGTCGGCGAGATCGAGGCCGCGCGAATTTGGCCGTGCCGCGCCATACAGCGCGGGCGGCAGCGGAATGGCCGGGTGCGACGCCGGGCCTTCGCGGCGGATGGCGTCGAGCGGATCGGCGATCAGCGTGTCGATGGTGACGCGCTCGTCCACGATCTGATTCACGAAGGAGCTGTTGGAACCGTTCTCGAGCAGGCGGCGCACGAGGTAGGGCAGCAGCGTTTCGTAGCTGCCGACGGGTGCGTAGATGCGGCAGCGCCGCGCACCCGCGCCGGAGCCCACGACCTGGTCGTAGAGCGGTTCGCCCATGCCGTGCAGGCACTGGAACTCGTAATGGGTCACGCCGCGGTCGGCGGCAAGCTGTTCCACGGCGGCGAGCGTATGCGCGTTGTGGGTGGCGAACTGGGGATAGACCACGTCGGTGGCGTCCAGCATGCGGCCGGCGCAGACGAGGTAGCACAGGTCGGCGTGGCGCTTGCGCGTGAAGACGGGGTAGTCGGGCAGGCCGTCGGCCTGCGCGCGCTTGATCTCGCTGTCCCAGTAGGCGCCCTTGACGAGTCGGATCATGAGCGAGCGGTGGTTCTCGCGCGCCAGGGTCACGAGCCATTCGATCACGTCGGGCGCGCGCTTCTGGTAAGCCTGCACCACGAAGCCCAGGCCGTTCCAGCCCGTGAGCGTGGGTTCCCGCAGCAGCGCCTCGACGAGATCGAGCGAGAGTTCGAGGCGGTCCGCTTCCTCGGCATCGATGTTGATGCCCAGGTCATAGCTCATGGCGAGCTTCACGAGCCGCAGCAGGCGCGGCAGCAGTTCGGCCATCACGCGCTCGCGCTGCAGGCGGGTGTAACGCGGGTGCAGCGCCGAGAGCTTGACCGAGATGCCCGGCCCGTCCTGCACACCCTGCGCCTTGCTGGCCTGGCCGATGGCATGGATCGCGCGCGTGTAGCTGTCGAAGAAGCGGTCCGCGTCGGGCCCGGTGAGCGCGGCTTCGCCGAGCATGTCGAAGGAATGGGTGTAGCCGCGCGCGCGGTTCGTCAGGCTGCGTTCGAGCGCGCTGGAGATGTCCTCGCCCATCACGAACTGACGGCCCAGCAACTGCATCGCAAGCTCGGTGCCCTTGCGGATCACCGGCTCGCCGGCGCGTGCGAGCAGTTGGCCGAAGGCGTGACCGAGCGCTTCCTCGTTGCGCGTGGCGACGAGCTTGCCGGTGATCATGAGGCCCCAGGTGGCGGCATTCACGAACAGCGAGTGGCTCTTGCCCAGGTGGGCTTCCCACGCCCCGGGGCCGAGCTTGTCGCGGATCAGCCGGTCGGCCGTGGCGGCATCGGGAATCCGCAGCAGGGCTTCGGCCACGCACATCAGCGCCACGCCTTCCTCGCTGGAGAGCGAGAACTCATGCATGAGGTGATCCACCCCGCTGGCCTCGCTGCGCTGGGCGCGCACGGCGGTCACGAGCTGGCGCGCGCGCGTGGCGATGAGGGTGGCGTCGGGCGGGCGGGATTCGAACTCGGCGACCAGCGCGCTCACGCAGCTGGCTTCGTCGGCACGGGTCTGGCGGGTGATGCGCTCGCGCAGGGCGGCGAGCGTGGAGGAGGTCGGGGCGGTCATGGCGGCGGTCGGGCGGTGGGGTGGAGGGCGGGTGAGGGGGAAGGTTCAGGTGCGCAGGTGGCCGAGGCTGATCGCACTGTCGTCCTTGAGCTCTTCCATGACGGCGTAGCTGTGCGTTTCGCGGATGCCGGGCACCTGCGCCAGCACCTCGCCCAGAAAGGCGCGGAACGCGGCCATGTCGGGCACGCGCACCTTGAGCAGATAGTCGAAGCCGCCGGCCACCATGTGGCAGGCCTGGATCTCGGGAATCTTCATGACGGCCGCGCGGAACTCGCGGAAAGCGTCCTCCGAGGTGCGTTCGAGCAGGACCTCGAGGAATACCGTCAGGCCCAGGCCGAGGCGGCCGGGCGAGAGCCGCGCGGTGTAACCCGCGATGAGGCCGTCGGCCTCGAGCGCGCGCACGCGCTCCAGGCAGGGGGTGGGGGACAGGCCGACCTGCCGCGCCAGCGCCACGTTGGTCGTGCGGCCTTCCGCCTGCAGGGTTTCGAGAATGTCGAGATCGATGGGGTCGGGCTTGCGCATCAGGGTCTCCGGTCAGGGCGTTGCGTCCAGAGGTTTGGACTGCTGATGCCGTGTTTTGCGGGACATTACGCCTGATCTGGAGCGAAAGTAAGACGGATATGCTGTATGTGCGGCTTGTTCGCAGCGTGATATGCAAACGGCCCGACATGCGTCGGGCCGTTGCGCGGGCGGGGCGGTCGAGCGTCGGCCCGGCTCACCCCGCCAGGCGGGCGTGCCGGCTCAGATCAGGCCGGCCGCCGGCGTGCAGGGCAGGCCCAGGGCTTCCGCCACTTCGGGGCGCGTGAGCTTGCCCTGGCAGATGTTGAGGCCGTTGCGCAGATGCGGGTCGTCGCGCAGGGCGGCCTGCCAGCCCTTGCCCGCGAGCGCGAGCGCATAGGGCAGCGTGGAGGCGTTGAGGGCGTAGGTGGACGTGCGCGCCACGGCGCCGGGCATGTTGGCCACGCAGTAGTGCACGATGCCATCCACCACGTAGGTGGGCTCGGCGTGGGTGGTGGCGCGCGAGGTCTCGGCGCAGCCGCCCTGGTCGATCGCCACGTCCACGATCACCGCGCCGGGCTTCATGTGGGCGAGCATGGCGCGCGTGATGAGCTTGGGCGCGGCGGCCCCCGGAATCAGCACGGCGCCGATGACGAGGTCGGCTTCCGCGATGGCGGCTTCCACGGCCTCGCGCGTGGCATGCACGAGCTTCACGCGGGTGCCGAACTGCACCGCGAGCCGGCGCAGCACGGCGGGGCTGCGGTCGAGGATGGTCACCTCGGCGCCCATGCCGGCGGCCACCAGCGCGGCGTTGCTGCCCACGATGCCTCCGCCGATGATCGCCACCTTGCCGGGGGCCACGCCGGGCACGCCGGAAAGCAGCATGCCCAGGCCGCCCTGGGCTTTTTCGAGACAGTGGGCGCCGGCATGCACGCTCATGCGGCCCGCCACTTCGGACATCGGCGCGAGCAGCGGCAGCGAGCCGTCCGGCGCGGTCACGGTTTCGTAGGCCACGCACACCGCGCCGCTGGCGAGCAGCGCATGCGCCTGGGCGGGATCGGGCGCGAGGTGCAGGTAGGTGAAGAGCAGCTGGCCGGGGCGCAGCATGGCGCACTCGATGGGCTGCGGTTCCTTGACCTTGACGATCATCTCGGCACGCGCGAAGACCTCGGCCGCGTTCGCGGCCAGCGTGGCGCCCGCGGCCACGTAGTCGGCGTCGCTCGCGCCGATGCCGGCGCCGGCCGAGGGCTCGACGATCACGGCGTGGCCGGCGGCCACGAGTTCGCGCACGGAAGCCGGCGTCAGGCCGACACGGTATTCATGATTCTTGATCTCTTTGGGTACGCCGACGAGCATGATGGACTCACTCCGGAAAGGATGGGCACTGCGGTAAGGGGCCGCCCGGCGCGCCGCTCGGACGGGCCGTAAGCGCTAGCGGATGGCGCCATCATATGAACTCCTGAATGGTGAAATTCACTGCTTTTGGGCGTGCATACCGAGCATAATTGGCCTGCCGCACCCCCTTTCGATGCCCAGACAGTGACATGCCCGAAACCGAACGTATCGACCGCATAGACCGCAAGATCCTGCAGATCCTGCAGCGCGAAGGCCGTCTGCCGGTGACCGAGCTGGCCCAGCGCGTGGGCCTTTCCGCCACGCCCGTGAGCGAGCGCATCAAGCGCCTGGAGCGCGAGCGCGTGATCACCGGCTACCACGCCCACGTGAGCCCGGAGGCGCTCGGCCTGCGGGTGCTGGTTTTCGTCGAGCTGCGGCTCGCGCAGAAATCCTCCGAGATCTTCGATTCGGTGCGAAAGGCGCTGACGCACGTGCCCGAGGTGCTGGAATGCCATCTCGTCGCGGGCGAGTTCGACTACCTCATCAAGGCGCGCATTCCCGACATGCGCGACTATCGCGACCTGCTCGGACGCATCCTGCTCAAGCTCCCGAACGCGGTCGAATCGCGCAGCTACGTGGTCATGGAGGAAATCAAGGAATCCGCCCTGCTCGCGCTGTGAATGCCGCGCCGCTTCCGCCGCCGCGCGCGTGCGCCGGACCGCACCCCTGACCAGGCGCCGGCCAACGCGGTACACTCGCCGGCTTGTCCGGCCGCTCCCGGCCTTCACGATCCGCTCATCCATCATGACCCTGCGCGTTCTCACCGGCATCACCACCACCGGCACTCCCCACCTCGGCAACTACGCCGGTGCCATCCGCCCCGCGATCGCGGCCAGCCGCCAGCCCGGCGCCGAAAGCTTCTTCTTTCTGGCCGACTATCACGCCCTCATCAAGTGCGACGACCCGGCCCGCATCCAGCGCTCGCGCCTGGAGATCGCCGCCACCTGGCTCGCCGCCGGGCTCGACACCACGCGCGTGACCTTCTACCGGCAGAGTGACATTCCCGAGATTCCGGAACTCAACTGGCTGCTGACCTGCGTGACGGGCAAGGGCCTGATGAACCGCGCGCATGCCTACAAGGCCGCCACCGATGCCAACGAGGCCACGGGCGAGGAGACCGACGCGGGCGTGACCATGGGGCTGTTCTGCTACCCCGTGCTGATGGCCGCCGACATCCTGATGTTCAAGGCCCACAAGGTGCCGGTGGGGCGCGATCAGATCCAGCACATCGAGATGGCGCGCGACATCGCGCAGCGCTTCAATCACCTCTTCGGTCAGGGGCGCGAGCTGTTCGTGCTGCCGGAGGCCGCCATCGAGGACAGCGTGGCGACGCTGCCGGGCCTGGACGGACGCAAGATGTCCAAGAGCTACGACAACACGATTCCGCTCTTCGAGGGCGGCGCCCGCGCGCTCAAGGCGGCCGTCGCGCGCATCGTGACCGATTCGCGCCTGCCCGGCGAACCCAAGGACCCGGACGCGAGCCACCTCGTGACGCTGTTCGATGCCTTCGCGACGCCCGCCGAGGGCGAGGCCTTCCGCGCCGATCTGCGCGGCGGGCTCGGCTGGGGCGAGGCCAAGCAGCGCTTCCTGGAGGTGCTGGAGCGTGACATCGCGCCGATGCGCGAGCGCTACGACGCGCTCATGCGCAAGCCCGAGGCCATCGAGGACATCCTGCAGGAAGGGGCGCGCAAGGCCCGCGCCACGGCCGCGCCGCTGCTCGCGCAACTGCGCGAGGCCGTCGGCCTGCGCCGGTTCGACGCGATCGCCGTGACCGCCGGAACGGCGCCCGCCGCCACCGGAAGCGCGACGCAGGCCCCGGTGTTCAAGCAGTACCGCGAGGCCGATGGCCAGTTCTACTTCAAGCTCAGCAGCGCCGATGGCCGCCTGTTGCTGCAGAGCGAAGGCTTCGCGCAGGGACGCGAGGCCGGTCAGTGGGTGGCGCGCCTCAAGAACGAGGGCGCGGCCGCGTTCGCCGGCCTGCCCGCCCGCTTCGCCGATGGGGTGAGCGCGGAAGACGTCGCCGCCGAGCTCGCACGCTTCGCGCAGTGAGCCAGCGCGGCGGCGCGCGCGGCCGAGGCGCCGGCTCCGCACCCGTCGCGGAGCCCGCGTTCCGGGAGGGGACACGCGCCGGATGTGCGCCGGCTGCGTGCCGCGCTCCCGCCGGGCTGACCGGCGTGCGGGGCTGTGGCGGAGGCGGTCCCGCTGCCTGCCGGGTGGGCGCCGCGCCGCAGCGCGTTCGCCGTGCCGGAACGCGCCGCGCGGGGCGGCGTCTGGGCCTCTGCCTGCACGTCCGCCCTGCGGCTTCTAGGCTTCGGGCGTCGCCGGCGTGAAGTGGAGGGGCTCCCAGATGTGCCCATCGAGGTCGGCGAAGGCGTGGGCGTACATGAAGCCGTGGTCCTCGGCGGTCTTCCACACCGTGGCTCCCTGGCGCAGCGCGCGCGCCACCAGGGTATTCACGGCTTCGCGGCTTTCCAGCGCGATGCTCAGCAGCACCTCGGTGCCGTGATGCGCGTCGGCGACGGCGCGTGGCGTGAAGCCCTGGAAGCGCTCCCGCTGGATCAGCATGACGCAGATGGTCGGCGCCACGACCATGCAGGTCGTGGTTGCGTCGCTCCACTTTTCTTCGAAGCGGAATTCCAGCGCCGTGAAGAAGGCAATGCTGCGCTTCAGGTCGGCGACCGGCAGATTGATGAAGATCTGGCTGACCATGACGGACTCCCTGGCGGCCGCGCCGCCTTCAATCGTCGCCGGCGGTGGCGCGGGCCGCGCGCGCGATCTCTTCCGGGCTGAGGTCGCGCAGGTGTGTGGCGATGGACCACTGGTGGCCGAACGGATCGAGGACGCGGCCGTAGCGGTCGCCCCAGAACATGTCGTCCACGGGCAGCGTGACCTGGGCGCCGGCCGCCACCGCGCGCGCCACGGCGGCGTCCACGTCGGGCACGTAGAGATGCAGCGTGACGGGGGTGCCCTGGAGCGCTTGCGGGCTCAGCATGCCGCGTTCGGTGAATTCATCCACGAGCATCACGGGCGCATCGGCGATGCGGATCAGGGCGTGCATGAGGCGCCCGTCTGGCGTGGGCAGGCGCGCGAGTTCGACGGCGCCGAAGGCCTCGACGTAGAACGCGATCGCGGCCGAGGCGTTGCGGCAGGTGAGATGGGGCGTGATGGCGCTCATGCCCTCGGGGATGCTGCGGGACGCGGTCATGGGGCGGACTCCTCGTGCGGCGGGCAGAGGTCTCAGCCTAGGATGCGCGCGCGCGCTTCTCCAGCGTCGCGGCTGCCGGCTGCCCACACGCACGGGGCGGCCGGCGTGTGCGTCAGTCGCGCTTGAGGGTGTCGGAGAACGCGCTCACGACTTCCAGCACGCGCCGCGCGCCGCTGCGCATCTGCTCGATCGCCGCCCCCGCGTCGTTGGCCAGCGCCACGCCCTGTTCGACGTCGCGCAGGCTCGCCGCCATGCGTTCCATGACCTTGGTGGTGCCGTCCTGGATGTGCGCCACCATGCCCGCGATCTCGGTGGTGGAGGACGTGGTGCGCTCGGCGAGCTTGCGCACCTCGTCGGCGACCACCGCGAAGCCGCGCCCCTGTTCGCCGGCGCGTGCCGCTTCGATGGCGGCGTTGAGGGCGAGCAGGTTGGTCTGGTCGGCGATCTCCTTGATGGTGCGCACGATGGACGTGATCTGCGCGCTCTGCGCGCCCAGATCCTGCACTTCGGTGGAGGCGTCGCGCACGCTTTCGGACAGCGCGCGCATCTTGGCGACCGTTTCGTGGATCACTTCCTCGCCCTGGCTGGAGAGCTGCTCGGTCTCCAGCGTGATGTCGTAGGCCGCGCTCGCGCTGCGCATCTCGGCGTCATGCTGACGCACGCGCTGCGTGATGTCGGCGGCGAACTTCACGACGCGCGCGGGCTTGCCGTCGGCACCGGCGATGGGGTTGTAGGTGGCTTCCATCCACACCGTCTCGCCGCGCTTGGTCACGCGCTGGCACTGGCCCGAGAAGAATTCGCCGCGCTGCAGTTGCGCCCACAGCTGGCGGTAGTCCGCGCTGGCGACGTACTCGGGCGTGCAGAAGCGCTGGTGCGACTGGCCGCGCACTTCCTCCAGCGTGTAGCCCATGGTGCTCAGGAAGTTGGCGTTGGCGTCGAGCACGCGACCGTTCATGTCGAATTCGATGACCGCCATCGAGCGCTGCAGGGCTTCGATGAGGCTGCGCATGCGGGCCGCTTCGTCTTCGCGCGCGGTGATGTCGGTGGCGAGCTTGACGATGCGCTCCACGCGTCCGTCGGCGCCGAAGACCGGCGTGTAGGTTGCCTCCAGCCACAGCGGCTGGCCGTCGTGACGCACGCGCAGGCACTTGCCCTGCTGGAATTCGCCCCGCCCCAGGCGGGCCCAGAACTCGCGGTACTCCGGGCTCGCGGCGTAGGCTGCGTCGCACAGCACGCGGTGGTGGCGCCCGACGAGTTCATCGGCCCGGTAGCCCATGAGCGCGAGGAAGCGCTCGTTGGCACCGATCACCGTGCCATCGGGCGTGAAATCGATGGTGGCCATCGATCGCCCGAGCGCATCGGTGAGCGCTTGGTGGCGGGCATTCTCGGCCTCGATCGTGGCGAGGCGCTGGCGGAGAGCGGCGTTGAACATGGGAACGGACCTTGTGGGGGGTGGAGGTAAGCGGGATAACGACTGCCCTTACGGGAAGGCTGACACAATTTTCCTCCTGGATGTGCGGTGTGTCACGGCGCGCGGGCCGCGCGCACGCTCGGCCACGAAAAAGGCCGGGCAAGCCCGGCCTGGAATCGGCGTCGCGCGGCGAGGTGTCAGCGCCAGCGCAGCATGGCGTAGAGCTTCTTGCCCCGGCGCAGCAGCGTGAAGCGGCCATAGAGACGCTCGGCGTCGGCGAAGCTGTGGTCCTGCGCTTCGGCCTTCGTGCCGTTGATGGCGACCGAGCCGCTCTGTATGAAGCCGCGCGCTTCGGTCTTCGATTTCGCGAGTCCGCCCGCCACCAGCGCGTCGATGAGGCTGCCCGCGCCGCGCTCCAGCTCTACGCCGGGCACGCCATCCTGGGCGAGCTGCTCGAGGTCGGCTTCGGTGAGGCTCGCCACGTCGCCCGAGAACAGGCTGGCGCTGATGCGCTGGGCGGCTTCGAGCGCGGCCTGGCCGTGGACGAGCGCGGTGGCCTGTTCGGCGAGGATGCGCTGCGCCTGCGGGCGGCCTTCGGCGGCACGGTCGGCGGCCTCGATGGCGTCGATCTCGGCCACCGAGAGGAAGGTGAAGTAGCGCATGAACGTGTAGACGTCGGCGTCCGCCGTGTTCAGCCAGAACTGGTAGAAGGCGTAGGGCGAGGTCTTCCTGGGGTCGAGCCAGATCGCGCCGGATTCCGTCTTGCCGAACTTGGTGCCGTCGGATTTCGTGACCAGCGGCAGGGTGAGGCCGTAGACCTGCTTCTGGTTCAGGCGCCGGGTGAGATCGGTGCCGGCCGTGATGTTGCCCCACTGGTCGGAGCCGCCGATCTGCAGCACGCAGCCGTGACGCCGGTTGAGCTCGGCGAAGTCGTAGCCTTGCAGCAGGCTGTACGAGAACTCGGTGTAGGAAATGCCCTGGTCGTCGCGGTTGATGCGCTGCTGCACGGATTCTTTCTTGATCATGGCATTGACCGAGAAGTACTTGCCGATGTCGCGCAGGAACTCCAGCGCGCCCATGCCGCCGAACCAGTCGTAGTTGTTGGCCATGATGGCCGCGTTGCTGCCCTCGAAGCTCAGGAAGGGCGCGACCTGGCCGCGGATGCGTTCGACCCAGCCGGCGATCACGTCGGGCGTGTTGAGCTTGCGCTCGGTGGCCTTGAAGGAGGGGTCGCCGATCATGCCCGTGGCGCCGCCCACGAGCGCGATGGGCTGGTGGCCGGCCTGCTGGAAGCGCTTGAGCACGAGCACGGGCACCAGGTGGCCGAGGTGGAGACTGTCGGCGGTGGGATCGAAGCCGCAATACAGCGTCACGGATTCCTTGGCCAGAAGTTCGTCGAGCGCTTGCGCGTCGGTGGTCTGGGCAATCAGACCACGGTCGTGCAGGTCCTGGATCAGGGGTGACTGGTACATCGCGGTTCTCCGGAAGGTCGGTGCCCACGGGATGCGGGCACGAAAACGTCAGAACCGGGCATTTTACCGTGTCGGCGTGGCTTTCGCGGCACACATGGCTGGACAAGGGCGCCCCGGCCGTCGACGATGGCGCGCGACACGCAACCGGCCGGCCCGCCTGGCCGCGCGGTTTCCCAACCAAGGAAGGTCATGCCCGGAAAAATCCTCTGTGCCGCGCTGCTGACGCTGCTGACCGCCTGCGGGCCGGACACCGGGCGCATCGACGCGGCCGAACGCCTGGTGCCCGAGTTCCATCTCGCGCTCATCGACGGCGATTTCGATGGCATCTACGCGCGCGCCGCGCCGGAGTTGCGGCAGGCGCAGGACGCGGCGGCGTTCGCGGGCCGCCTGCAGCGCCAGCGCGCGGCGCTGGGGGCGGTGCGTGGCACGGAGCGCGTGGAGGCCGCCGTGGACGGCGAAGTGGTCAGGCTGCGCTATCGCACCTTCTACGAGCGGGGCCCCGCCAGCGAGGCGTTCGTCGTGCGCCTGACCCCCGGCGGGGCGCCAAGCCTCATGGCCTACCGGCTGCTCGAACCGGCGCTGGACTGAGGCGGAGCGACCCGGCTCACACCTTCTTGAGGAAGCAGGCCTTGAGCATGAAGCGGCCTTCGTCGAGCTTGCAGTCCACTTCGTGGTCGCCGTCGCCGACGAGCCGGATGCTCCTGACCTTGCTGCCCTGCTTGAGGGTGATCGAACTGCCCTTCACCTTCAGATCCTTGATGAGCACCACCGCGTCGCCGTCGGCGAGCACGGTGCCGTTGGCGTCGCGCACGATGCGGCTGTCGTCCTCGACGGCGGCGGCTTGCTGGGGCCACTCATGGCCGCAGTCGGCGCAGACGAAATTGTCGGCGTCGGGATAGGTGTTCTCCATCGCGCAGATGGGGCAGGCGGGAATGGTCGTGCCGGGCATGCGGGTTCTCCGGGGCGGTTGCGGCCGGCGAGTCTAACCGCATGCGTGGCGGCGGGCTTGATCCAGTTCAGCGATAGAGCAGGAAAGGCTCGCGCTCGGCATGCCAGGAGGCTTCGTCGGCGGCGCTGATCGCGTCGAGCGCGGCAGCCGTGGCGGCGGGGTCGTCCACCCATTCGCGCAGCAGCGGCGAGCCGTTGATCAGGTCGATCGCCAGCCGGTCGTGCTCGTATTCGTAGGCAAAGTCGCGCCACAGCGGGTAGTCCGGCCACAGCGCGCGGATCGCCTTGAAAGCGGCCGCCTGCAGGCGCCACGGCCGGAACGCGGCGTGGTCGTAGTGCGCCGTCTCCACATGGATCTGCACGCCACGACAGAGCTTGCCGGCGTGCTTGTGGAAGGTCGGTTCGAAGCTGCATTCGCGCAGCACGCAGCCTTCCAGCCACTCGGGCGCGAAGCGGCGCATCTCGGCGATGACCGCGCGGGCATCGATGTCCGGCGCGCCGAAGAGCTCGAGCGGCCGCGTGGTGCCGCGTCCCTCGGACAGGGTCGTGCCTTCCAGCATCACGGTGCCCGCGTAGGCGCGCGCCATCGAAAGGTTGGCGGCATTCGGGCTGGGGTTGATCCAGGCGCGCTCGGGTGGCCAACCGTGGCCGGGCGCCGCTTCGGGCTGCCAGCCCTGCATCGCGATCACGCGGTATTCCAGCCCGAGCCCGAGCCGTGCGATGAACCAGTGGCCCAGTTCGCCCATCGTGAGGCCGTGGCGCATCGGCAGGCTACCGGCGCCCACGAAGCTCTCCCAGCCCTCGCGCAGGCGCGTGCCCTCGACCGGACGGCCGGCCGGGTTGGGCCGGTCCAGCACCCATACCGCCTTGCCGTGGCGGGCGGCGGCTTCGAGCACGTAGCGCAGCGTGGTGATGAAGGTATAGATGCGGCAGCCCAGGTCCTGCAGGTCGACGAGCAGCACGTCGAAGTGGGCCATCATGGCGTCGGTCGGGCGGCGTACTTCGCCATACAGGCTGAAGACGGGGATGCCCAGGCGCGGATCGAGGTAGTCGGGCGACTCGACCATGTTGTCCTGCTTGTCGCCGCGCAGGCCGTGCTGCGGGCCGAAGGCGGCCGTCAGGCGTACCTCCGGCAGCGTCGCGAGCGCGTCCAGCGCATGCCCGAGCCCGGGCGTGACCGAGGCCGGGTGCGCGAGCAGGGCCACGCGGCGGCCGGCGAGCGGCGCGCGCAGGGAGGCGTCGGCCACAAGGCGGTCGAGGCCGAACTGGACGGGAGCGGTCATGGGGCGTTCTTTCTGTCGAGGCGCAGGCAGCGGGCTGCGCGCGCGTGGAAATCGGGCTGGGGTGCGGCGTGATGCAGCGCGAAGTAGGCGAGCGCGCCGGCGCGGTCTTCGAGCACGACGCTCAGACCGAGGCTCCAGTCTCCGCCCGCCGGCAGGAGTTCCGCCGGCACCGTGGCGACCAGCGTGAAGCCCGCCGGCCCCGGGCTGCAGTGCAGGCGGGGCGTGGTGGCAGGCGACCAGGCCTCGCGCGCGCGGTAGGCGGAGAACGCATAGGCGGCCCAGTCGCCCGACGGCGAGAGATTGAATTCGCGATAGGCCTCGGCCTCGGGCGTGCCCACGAAAGCCTCGCAGCAGGTGTGCCGCCACAGGCCGTCGGTGAAGGCCGGGCGAGCCGCGGGGGCGGGCAGGCGAAGCAGCCCGGCGGGGGCGCGCACCTCGAAGGTCAGGTGCAGCTCATCGCCTTGCCGCGCCGCACGGGCGTGCGCGGTCAGGGCAGCGTGGGGCGGGCTCGCGGGATGCGGCGACAAACGCGTCATGCGGCCTCGTCCAGTGCGCCCGCGCGCGTACCGACCTGTGCCCAGGCATCGAGGATCAGCGCGGGGCGCGCGTCGCGCAGCAGCGCGGGGTCGGACAGCATGCGGCGGAAGCTCTTCGCGCCCGGCAGTCCGTTGGCGAAGCCGAGCATGTGGCGCACGATGGCGCGCAAGGGCGTGCCGTGTTCGCTTGCTTCGCGCGCGGCATAGTCCACCATGCCGTCGATGATCGCGCGGCGTTCGGGCTGCCAGCCGGCGTCGCAGAGCGCGCGCTCCCATTCCGCCAGCGCCCAGGGGTTGTGATAGGCCTCGCGGCCGATCATGACGCCATCGACGCTTTGCGCCTGCTCGATGATGTCGGCGGTGCGCGCGAGCCCGCCATTGAGCAGGATTTCGAGTTGCGGGAAGTCGCGCTTGAGCTGGTGGGCCACCTCGTAGCGCAGGGGCGGGATCTCCCGGTTTTCCTTGGGCGAAAGACCCTGGAGCCACGCATTGCGCGCATGCACGATGAAGGTGCCGCAGCCCGCGGCGGCGACCGTGGCGACGAACTCGCGCACGAAATCGTAGTGTTCGATCTGGTCGATGCCGATGCGGTGCTTGACGGTGACCGGCAGCCGCGTGGCATCGCGCATCGCGGCCACGCAGTCGGCCACGAGTTGCGGTTCGTTCATGAGGCAGGCGCCGAACGCCCCGCGCTGCACGCGTTCGCTGGGGCAGCCGCAGTTGAGGTTCACCTCGTCGTAGCCCCACGCTTCGGCGAGTTGCGCGCAGCGCGCGAGATCGGCCGGCTCGGAGCCCCCCAGTTGCAGCGCCACGGGGTGCTCCGCTTCGCCGAACCGCAGGTGACGCGGCACGTCGCCATGCAGCAGGGCGCCGGTCGTGACCATCTCGGTGTAGAGCCAGGCATGCGGTGCGAGCAGGCGGTGGAAGTGGCGGCAGTGGCGATCCGTCCAGTCCAGCATGGGCGCCACGCTGAGGCGGCGCGGGGGCAGGGCAATGGCATTCATGGCGGGATTTTAGCGGATGCGGCGGCGCGGCCCGGCGCCGAACTGTTAACATCGACGCTTTTGCGGCGGGAGATCTTCATGAAACGAGTCGGCGCGCTTGCGCTCATCCTGGTGCTGTCGGCCTGCGCGACGAGCAGTCTCGAACGCCTCAAGCCCGGCAGCATGACCCTGGACCGGATGCGCAGCACCGAGAAGCCGACCGCGGAATGGAAGAACAGCGATGGCAGCGTCACGCTGGAGTACTCCAACCGGCCGCCCAGCGCGCACAACGTGATGCTCGATTTCGACGGCAAGGGCGTGCTCGTGAATACGCGCATCGTGAATACCGAAGACAGCATCGGGCTGCTCAAGACGGGCATGACGCGCGCCGAGGTGCAGCGCATCGTGGGCTCGCCGGACCGCGTGCTGAAAGACTCGCAGACCGGCGGCGACATCTGGGAGATCCCGACCCAGTTCGCCGTGGACGATTCGCCCCAGCGGCTCATCGTCATCTACTGGCATCCGCGTGTGGATGGCGCCACGCGGATCGTTGCCGACCAGCGCTTCTGAGCCGGTACCGCGCCGGAGCATGGCGCCGGTTTCGCGCCGGGCGGCGCGAGGCAAAGAAAAAGCCGACCCGGAGGTCGGCTTTTTCATGCCTGCGTCTTTCGCTTAGTTGCCGAAAGAGTAGGTGGCCGCGAAGTTCAGGCGCGGCTCGGTGCCGCTCTGGCCACCGATGGTTTCACGACGCGACAGCATGAATTCGCTGCCCAGTTCGACGTTGGCGACCGGCGCCCAGATCAGGCCGATGGTGCCGGATTGCACGAAGCGGTTCAGGCTGTCGCCCGTCACGCCGCTCAGCGTGCGCTGCTGACCGTAGGTGACGCTGCCGCGCAGGGTGTCGCTCAGCTTCTGATGCACGCCCACGACCACGCCGAGTTCCTTCGGGATGCTGGCTTCGTTCACCGTCGAGTCGAACTGCGTGCCGACGGACTCGTTGAAGAAGCGGCCCAGGCCCTTGCCATAGGTGGAGCTGGCAAGCAGGGTGGTGGTTTCGGTGGCCTTGAACGAGCCGCCCAGACCCACGCCGTAGCCGCGCTTGGCTGCCGTCACGGTTTCGGACTTGTAGGCGTTCTCGGTGGTCACGCCGCGCAGCGCGAGGTGGCCCCAGTCGAAGGCCTTGTCCCAGCGCACGACCAGATCGGGCACGCGGTTGAATTCTTCGCCGCTGGTGTTGCCACCGTTGGCCTTGAATTCGAGCGCGGTGCTGAAATTGCCGGCGTTCGGGGTGGCGTAGGTGTAGCGGATCTGCGGCTGACGCAGCGAGGTGTTGCCGGTCGGGCCGTTGAAGTCGACGGTTTCGGGCGTCGAGTCGAGGTCCATGAAGGTCGACCACGTCTGACCGACGATCCACGAACCCAGCTGGCCGTAGGCGTGACGCAGACGGAACAGGCCGCTGCTGCCGGTGTTGTAGAAGTCGCCTTCCACCTTGACGTTCAGCGCGCCCAGCGACGTCGGGGTCACGGCTTCGGCGCCCAGGCGCGAGGCACGCACGAAGGCGTAGGTTTCACCGCGCTGGGAGGCGTTCGGCGAGCCCGTCAGGGCGATGCTGGGCTGGTAGGCCGCGTAGTCGCCGGTGCTGGCATTGTTGCGGCCGCCGAAGTTGTGCACAACGTCGGCACGCGCGAAGCCATACAGGCGGACCGAGGTTTCTTCGCCGGCGCGGCGGTAGGAGCCGGGAGCATCGCCCTTCATGACGACTTCCTTGCTCTGGGCTTCCTGCTGGTTCTTGAGGTCGGTGAGCTGCTGCTGCAGGTCGGCGATCTGCTTCTGCAGCAGTTCGAGCGACGGAGCGGTCTGGGCGAAGGCCGGAACTGCCAGAGCGGCTGCGACGGAGGCGACGAGAATGCGTTTTTTCATGGTTGCTTATTTTCCAGACAGTTGGGAAGGAACTACGAATCTACAGGAGTGTCTTAAGCAATAATTATGCCGCATGTTTGATCTGCTTCAGGAAGGCCTGCGCACGCGGGTGCGCCGGGTGGTTGAAAAATCCTGCTGGATCATTGCTTTGCTCGACGATATTGCCCTGATCAAAGAAAATCACGCGATCAGCAACTTCCCTAGCAAATCCCATTTCGTGCGTCACGATGAGCATGGTCATGCCGCTGCTCGCCAGGTCGCGCATCACGAGCAGGACTTCATTCACCATTTCGGGGTCCAGCGCTGACGTCGGCTCGTCGAACAGCATCACGCGGGGCTGCATGGCGAGCGCGCGCGCGATGGCGACGCGCTGCTGCTGTCCGCCCGAGAGCTGGTTGGGGTATTTGTGCGAATGCGCCGACAGGCCGACGCGCTCGAGCAGTTCGAGCGCGACCTTCTCGGCCTTCTCGTTGCCCCACTTGCGCACGCGGCGCGGCGCGAGCGTGATGTTGTCGAGCACGGTCATGTGCGAGAAAAGGTTGAAGCTCTGGAACACCATGCCCACTTCGGCGCGCACGGCGTCGATGTTCTTCATGTCGTCGTCGAGCTCGATGCCGTCCACCACGATGCGGCCCGCGTTGTGCGGCTCGAGATGGTTGATGCTGCGAAGCAGCGTCGATTTGCCCGAGCCGGAGGGGCCGATGATGCAGACGACTTCGCCTTCGTTGAAGGTGACCGAAACGCCGTCGAGCGCGGTGAAGTTGCCCCAGCTCTTGCGGAGGTTCTCGACCTGGATGATGGGTTTTCCGTTACGCATGGCTCAACGCTTGCCGACTGCGAGCTTGCGCTCCAGCGCGGCCGCAAACTGGGTGAAGGTGGTGGTCAGCAGCAGATAGACGACTGCTACCGTGGGCAGGACGATGTCGGGCCGGAAGCTTTCGGCCTGCACGCGCGAGCTGGCCATGGTGAGTTCCACGACGCCGATCGCGTAGGCCAGGGAGGAATCCTTGAGCAGCGCAACCATGTTGTTGGCCAGCGGGGGCAGCGAGATGCGCACGGCCTGCGGCAGCACGATGTCCCAGAAAGAGTACAGCGACGACAGGCCCAGCGACCGCGCGGCCTCGATCTGGCCCGAGGGCACGGCGGCGATGCCGGCGCGGATCACTTCTGCGTTGTAGGCGCCGACATTCAGCGAGAGCGCGAGCACGGCCGTCCAGAATTCGGAGAGCTGGAGTTGCGGCGCGATGGCGGGCAGCGCAAGGAAGAAGAACAGGATCTGCAGCATCAGCGGCGTGCCGCGGATGATCCATACATACAGATCGGCCAGCCAGCGCACGGGCAGGACTTGCGAGCGCTTGCCGACCGCGGCGACGACGCCCAGCACGAGGCCCAGGGCGCCTGCGACGAGCGTGAGTTCGATGGTGGTCAGGGCGCCGTCTGCGAACTGCTGCGCGGCCGGGCCGATGGGGTCGGGCAGAGGCGCCAGTGCCGTGCCGATAAAACCGAGAATGAGCCCGAGCCCCAGCACGGAACCGACCAGGGTCAGTGCGTCTCGGTCTTTGAGTTTATCTATCATTTTCTTGATGCGTGCGCGGGCACTCCGTTGCCGGAGTGCCCGCCTGTTTCAGAAGAACGGAAATCCTGCCTCAGTTCGGACAGGAAATGTCTTCCTGGAAGTACTTTTGCGAGATCGCCTTCAGGGTGCCGTCGGCCTTGATTTCGGCCAGCGCCTTGTTGAGCTGGGCATCGAGTTCCGCGTTGCCCTTCTTGTGGATCATGGCGATGCGCTCGACGAAGACCATTTCACCGGCCTTGAGGCCCGCGGCGGCGTTCTTCTCGAGCGCGCTCTTGCCCACGAAACGGTCGGTGACCCAGGCGTCGATGCGGTTGCCGATCAGCGCCTGCAGGGCGTCGGTGTCCTTCGGGTAGGTCTTCACTTCCTTGAGCGCGCCGATCTTCTTGACCGAATCCGCGTAGCTCGTTGCGAGCTGCACGCCGACCGTCTTGCCCTTGAGATCCGCCACCTTGAGGGGGCCATCCGCCTTCGCGAAGATCTGGCCGCCGGAGCAGTAGTGCGGGTTGGTGAAGTCGACCGACTTCTGACGTTCTTCGGTGATGCCGTGCGAGGCGATTGCGACGTCAAAACGATCCTGACGCACGCTTGCGATCAACGCGTCAAAAGCCAGGGCGCGCCATTCGACCTTCAGGCCGAGCTTCTTGCCGATGGCTTCCATGACCTCGATTTCATAACCGCTGAGCTTCGAACCCTGGAAGTAGTTGAACGGGGGGAAGGCGCCTTCGCTACCGGCAACGATGGTGCCGGACTGCTTGATGGTGGCCCAGTCGCGCGCCTGCACGCTGGTGACGGCAAGCGTCAGGCCGAGGGCCAGCGCAAGGGTGGTGATCGCTCGCATGAGGTTTGGCTTCTCCGGGAAGGAAATGTAAGAAAAAACAAACAAAATTGCAGCGCAATGGTAGGGGATAAGGCCAAACGCTGTCCATGCGCGGGCTCGCCACGTCCTGCGTATATTTTACATGTGCTGGTTTGAATGACGGCCGGGTGCTGCCGGCGCCCGGGTCGCCCGGATCGGGCGGAATCCTGCACCCGTCCAGCCGGCATGGAAACGGGCGCGATTATGGCGCCCGTGCACGCGAGATGCCTGATTGAGATCAGGGCTTGCCCGATTCGGGCAGACAGGGCCGGCCTTGCGCCAGCCCTGAGGGGAACTGCGCGCCGTGCCCTTCAGTGGGCCATTGCGCGCGGGTTTTCCCTTATCTGAACCATTGTTCGTGGTACGCGAACACCACCAGGGCTGCGACGGCGTAAGGCGCGACAGCGCTGCCGAGCGCAAGGAGCAGCCGGCGCGAGGAGGCGCTGAGCTGCAGACGCACGGAAGGCGTGGGGTGGGCGTGATGAAGGGCGATTCTCATTTTCGGGCTCCTGAAGCGGGATGCGAAGGCGTTTCCGGCGGGTTGCCGCGACACTGCGGGCCGTGAGACGGTGGCGAAGAGGCGGTGCCGGACGCGGTGGCGATGGGTGCGGAAATCAGTTGCGCGATGGCTCGGGGGCCATCGGACTGTCGCGAAACGAGAGTTCGCGAGGCATGCACGCAAGGAGACTGGAAAATGCCGCCAGGCGCCTTGCGTTTGCCCCGCCGTGTTCGCGGTTGGACATGGGGTCACCTCTTGGGTTGAGCTATGTGTTTGAACTATAGAGAGCGATATGCTCGAATGGCGCAAATTCATTGTTCGAACTGGATGAACAATCATGGCGATGGAGCATTTTTCCGAGTTGCAGACTTTCCTTGCGGTGGCTGAGTTCGGCTCGTTCTCACAGGCCGCCAAGCGGCTGCGGCTGGCGCGCTCGACGGTCAGCACGCAGGTGCAGAGTCTGGAGAAGGCGCTCGGCCTGGCGCTGTTCCACCGCACCACGCGGCATGTATCGCTGACGGCCGACGGCGAGCGGTTCGCCCAGCGTGCGCGCGTGCTCGTGAGCGGGCTGGAGGAGCTCACGGCCGAGTTCTCGCGCCGGGCCGGGCGTGTGGCGGGCCACCTTCACGTGCAGATGACGGAATCGATCGCCAACACCCTGGTGCTGCCGCGCATGGCCGAATTCCTGCGCGCCTACCCCGATCTTGCGCTGCGCATCTCGCTGTCCGAGCGCGCGCCGGACCTTGCCGAGGAAGGGATAGACGTGGCCTTGCGGCTCTCCGACAACAAGGATTCCGCCTACCGTTACAAGCGTTTCGGCCAGGTGAACTTCGTCATGGCGGCGAGCCCGGGCTACCTCGCGCGCTTTGGCACGCCGCGCCATCCGCAGGATCTGCTGCGGCATCAGACCATCGATTTCTTCGACGCCGATGCCGGCCGCGCGCTCGACTACGTACTCGTGAAGGGGCGGGAGACCATCACCGTGCCGGCCGACGGCGACCTGGCCGTGGACAACGCGCGCGCCGGGCTCACCTGCGCGCTGGCGGGGCTGGGTATCTATGAGGATTTCGATTTCCTGCTCCGGCGCCACCTGCAGGAGGGCCGTCTGGTGCGGGTGCTGCCCGACTGGCGCCGGCCCGGGCCGGCGGTGCAGGCGCTGTATCCGAACGGCAGCAAGAATTCCGCGCCGGTGCGGGCCTTCCTGCGTTTCCTGGATAGCGTGCTGGTCCCCGCGCTCAGACCGGCCGGGGAGCAGAAAGCGGCCGCGACCTGAGCGGGGTGGCGCTATCGGGGCTGGCTGCGGGGCGAGCCGGCGCAGGCGCGGGCGGGAGGGCAATCAAGCCTTGAATCCCGGCATTCGGGATCCTGATTGTGAGGGGTGTCCTTTTGCCGTAACGTGCGCACGCGGCCTGCGCTTTTCCTTTCCGGCGTGTCGGCCGCCGTGGCCGCGAACTCCGCCGGCCTGGCCATGCCGCCCGCTGCCAAGGGCGCACGCAAGGCGGCAAGGCCGCTTCCTGGACCATCATGACTGTTTCCGAATCTTCCCGCGCCGACTGGTGGCGCGTCATTGCGCTGGCGCTCGCCGCCTTCATCTTCAATACCACCGAGTTCGTGCCGGTGGGCCTGTTGAGCGGGATCGCCGCCGATTTCGCGATGCCGACCGAGCGCGTGGGGCTGATGATCACGATCTACGCCTGGATCGTGTCGCTGACTTCGTTGCCGGCGATGCTGGCCACGCGCAACGTCGAGCGCAAGGCGCTGCTCGTGCGTCTGTTCGTACTGTTCATCGCGAGCCATCTGCTGTGCGCGGTGGCCTGGAATTTCTGGATTCTCATGCTGGGCCGGATGGGGATCGCGCTCGCGCACGCCGTGTTCTGGTCGATCACGGTGGCGCTCGCGGTGCGCGTGGCGCCGGCCGGCAAGGGTGCGCCGGCGCTCAGCATGCTTGCCACGGGGACGGTGCTGGCCCTCGTGGCGGGGGTGCCGCTGGGGCGCATGCTGGGGCAATGGCTGGGCTGGCGCATGACGTTTCTGGTGATCGGCCTGCTCGCGGCCTGCGTGCTGGTGGCGCTGGTACGCCTGCTGCCCCTGCTGCCGAGCCAGCGCACGGGCTCGCTGGAAAGCGTGCCGGTGCTGCTGCGGCGCTTCTCGCTCACCCGCATCTATGTGCTGACGGTGGTGGCGGTCACGGCGCATTTCACCGCCTACAGCTACATCGAGCCTTTCATCGAACATGTGGCGGGCCTGGGCAGCGGCTTTGCAACCCTCGTGCTGCTGGCGCTGGGCGGCGCCGGCATTCTCGGCAGCATGCTGTTCGGGCGGCTGGGCAGCCGCTACCCGTCCACACTGCTGACGGCGGGCGTGCTGATGACCACGGCCTGTCTGCTGCTGCTGGTGCCGGCGTCGTGGCATCCGCTGAGCATGCTGGTGCTGAGCTTCGTGTGGGGCGCTTCGATGATGGTGATCGGGCTGGGCATGCAGGTGAAGGTGCTCAATGCCGCGCCCGACGCCACCGACGTGGCGATGTCGCTTTACTCGGGCATCTTCAACATCGGCATCGGGGGCGGCGCGCTGCTGGGCAGCCAGGTGAGCGCCCGGCTTTCGATGGGGTCGATTGGCTATGTTGGTGCAGCGCTGGGGCTGGTTGCACTTTTGTGGTGCGCAGTCATCTTCCGTGGCGAATTGCCAGGGCTTGCGCGCACCCCCGAGGGACGCCGCCCCGCCTCCCGTAGCGGAGGCTGAGCGGCGGCGCCTGGATCAGCCCAGCGCCTTGCCCACGACCTCGGCCACGTCGCTGGACAGTTCGGCGCGCGCGCGGATGCGTTCGAGCTGTGCGCGTGCGTGGTTCTGGCGTGTGGCGTCGAATTTCTTCCAGCGGTCGAAGCAGCGCGCGATGCGTGAGGCGACCTGCGGATTGAGCGGATCGAGCTGCAGGATGGCGTCGGCCGCGAGCCGGTAGCCCGAGCCGTCGGCCGCGTGGAAGTGCTTGGGGTTGGCGGCGCAGAAGGCGCGCACGAGCGAATACACCTTGTTCGGGTTGCGGATGTCGAAGGCTTCATGGGCCATGAGCGCGCGCACGTCGGCCGTGGTCTGGGGCAGGCGTGACGTGGCCTGCACCTGCAGCCATTTGTCGACGACCAGCGCTTCGTCGCGCCATTTCGAATAGAAGCTCGCGAGTGCGTCGCCGCGCGCGGGCAGATCGATATTGGCGAGCGCGGCGAGCGCGGCCATGGTGTCGGTCATGTTGGCGGCCTGCTCGAAATGGCCGATCACGAGCGCCTGGGCGCCGCCTTCGTCGAGCTCCGAAAGGTAGGAAAGGCACGCGTTGCGCAAGGCGCGCCGGCCGGCTTGCGGGCCTTCGGGCGAGTAGGGCTCTTCTGTCTCGAGTTCGAGGTAGGCCGACAGCAGGACCTCGCTGAGCTCCTGCGCCAGCGTGCGGCGCAGGGCCTGGCGGGCGGCGTGGATGGCGTCGGGGTCGACGACGTCCATGCGCTCCGCGATCAGGGTTTCGGAGGGCAGCGCGAAGGCTTCGGCGACCAGGGCCGGGTCGCCGCCTTCCACGAAGGCAGCGCCGAGCAGGCGCGCCATGGCGGGAACGTAGTCCTGCGGAATCCAGGCGCCGTCGGCGAGCGTGCCGGCCTGCGCGGCGGCCACGCCCGCGAGCAGGATCTCGCTGGCGAGGCGCTGGCCGGCTTCCCAGCGGTTCACGGCGTCGCGGTCGAAGGCCATGAGGTGCGTGAGCTGGGCGGTCGTGTAGGCGAACTCGAGGATCACGGGCGCCGAGAAGCCACGCAGCAGCGACGGCACGGGCGCGGCCGCGATGTCCTCGAAAACGAAGCGCTGGCGCGTCTCGCGCACTTCCAGCATGCGTTCGGTGCCGCCTGGCGCGGCTTCGCCTTCCAGGCGCAGCGGCAGTTCGCGCCCTTCGGCGTCGAGCAGCGCAAGCACCAGGGGGAGGTGGTAGGGGCCGCGTTCCAGGGCCAGGCCGCTTTCGGCCATGCGGGCTTCATAGGGCGTGGGAGGGAACTGCTGTTCGACTTCCAGCGTGTAGCGCCGCGTGGCGGGGTCGTGCCGGCTCGTGACGACGAGGCGCGGCGTGCCGGCCTGGTCGTACCAGCGGCGGAACTGGGTGAGGTCCAGGCCGGAGGCGTCCTGCATGGCGGCCACGAAATCCTCGCAGGTCACGGCCTGGCCGTCATGGCGCGCGAAGTACAGATCCATGCCGCGGCGGAAGGCCTGGGCGCCGATCAGGGTATGGATCATGCGGATGACTTCCGCGCCCTTCTCATAGACCGTCGCGGTGTAGAAGTTGTTGATCTCGGCATAGCTCGCGGGCCGGATCGGGTGGGCCATGGGGCCCGCGTCCTCGGGGAACTGGGCGGCGCGCAGACCGCGGACTTCCTGGATGCGCGTGACGCCGCGCGAATGCATGTCCATGCCGAACTGCTGGTCGCGGAAGACCGTGAGGCCCTCCTTCAGCGAGAGCTGGAACCAGTCGCGGCAGGTCACGCGGTTGCCCGTCCAGTTGTGGAAGTACTCGTGGGCGACCACGCGGTCGATGTTCTGGTAGTCCACGTCGGTCGCCGTGTCGGGGCGGGCGAGCACGTACTTGGTGTTGAAGATGTTGAGGCCCTTGTTCTCCATCGCGCCCATGTTGAAGTCGCCCACGGCGACGATCATGTAGTGGTCGAGGTCCATCTCCAGGCCGAAGACGTCCTCGTCCCACTTCATGCTCTTCCTGATCGCGGCCATGGCGTGGTCGCACTGGTCGAGCTTGCCGGGCTCCACATAGACCGCGCAGCGCACGCGGCGGCCGGACTTCGTCACGAAATGGTCCTCGAGCACGTCGAGTCGCGCCGCCACGCAGGCGAACAGATAGGCGGGCTTGGGGAACGGGTCTTCCCACAGCGCCCAGTGCCGGTGCCCGGCGCCAGCCTCGTCGCCGTGGCCGGCCGGGTTGCCGTTGGCGAGCAGCACGGGGAAAGCGGCCTTGTCGGCGCTGAGGCGACAGGTGAAGCGCGCCATCACGTCGGGCCGGTCGGGATAGAAGGTGATGCGGCGGAAGCCCTGCGCCTCGCATTGCGTGAAGTAGCCGTCGCGCGAGCGGTACAGGCCCGAGAGCTGGGTATTGTGGTCCGGGTCGATGCGGACGGTGGTTTCGAGCACGAAGCGCGCGGGAATGCCGGAAATCCGCAGGCCGCGCGCGTCGAGACGGTAGCGCGAGGCGGGCAGGGCCTCGCCGTCCAGGCGGATGTCTTCGAGCTCGAGTTCCTCGCCGTCGAGAAACAGCGACGTGTCGGCGCTGGCGGGGTTGCGCCGGCCTTCCAGGCGCGCCCGCACGCGGGCATGGCCGTCGAGGATCGCGATGTCGAGCGCGACGGTGTCGATCAGGCAGGACGGCGGCGTGTAGTCCTTGAGATAGATCGTATCGGGGGTATGGGCCATGAGGACTCCGGACGCTAGGGGATTGCCCGAGTGTAACCGACGGGCAGGTAGGGCGCGGCTGGCCTGAGGGCTTGACCGGCATCAACGAAGCGCCCCGCCGTGCGTGGTCTGCTTGCCGTCTGCATTGCGTGCCGCGCTGCGTGCCGGCCTTCCGCCTGATAGACGAACCCGAGAGAGAATCATGAGAAAACTGAGCTTGCGCCTCAAGCATCTCGCCCAGGAGCACCAGGCCGTGATGCATTTCGCCACCGCCGTGCGTAGCGCCCATGCCGAGGACGACCGGGATCTGCCCGAAGTCGTGGAGCGCGTGCGCAAGGTTTTCCAGACCGACCTGGAGCCCCATTTCGCCGAGGAAGAACGCTACGCGCTGCCCATGCTGCGCGAGGCGGGGCGCGATGACCTCGCCGACGAGGTGCTCGCCCAGCATGAGGCGATGCGCGCCCTGGAGCGCTCGCTCGACACGCCCAGTACCGAAACGCTCGTGGCCATCGTGCAGATGCTCGAACGCCACGTCGAATTCGAGGACGGTGAAGTCTGGGACGTGCTCGAAACGGCGCTCGAAGCGCAGGAGCGGGCCCATCTGACGCTGGCCTGAGTCGCCCCGCCCCGGGCGGCGTTGCGCGCGGGGTTCCGGCGTGAAGGGCGCCGATGCGTGCCGGGCGGGGTGGCGCTGCGCCGGCGGAGCCGCCAGAAAAAACGGCCCCGCAGGGCCGTTCCGGGGCGTCCGCGCGGCGTTCAGCGCGAGATGCCTTCGCCGCCTTCGCTCTTCATGAGCGTCTTGACCTCGTCGGCGGTGACGAGATTGAAGTCGCCGTAGATGGTGTTCTTCAGCGTGGCGGCGGCAATCGCGAATTCCAGCGCCGTGGCGTCGCTGTCGGGGTATTGCGTCAGGCCGTAGATGATGCCCGCGGCAAAAGCGTCGCCCACGCCCACGCAGTCGACCACGTGTTCGATCGCGTAGGTGCGGCCCGGGATCAGCTTGCCATCGGCATACAGCAGGCCGGTCAGGATGTGGTGATTCGCGTCCAGCGTGTTACGCAGGGCCACGAAGTGCTTCTTGTTGCCGCCCGCCGCCGCGTGCACCTGGCGGAAGAACGCCTCGTGCCGGTCGAGGTCGATCGCCTCGTCGGCGCTGCGCACCTTGTAGGGCACGGTCTCGACGCCATACACCACCTTGTATTCGCTGGGCGTGCCGAACAGCACGTCGCAGTGCGCGAGCAGGGGCCCCATGACCTCTTGCGCGCTCTTGCCGTACTGCCAGAGATTCTTGCGGTAATTCAGGTCACACGAAACGGTGAGCCCCAGCTGCTTCGCGGCCCGTACCGCTTCCAGCGTTGCGTCGGCAATGCCTTGCGACAGGCCCGGACCGATGCCGGACCAGTGGAACCAGGTGGCGCCCGCGAAGACCTTCTGCCAGTCGATCATGCCGCCCGCGAGGGTGGCGAAGGAGGAGTTCGCGCGGTCGTAGACGACCTTGGAGACGCGCTGTGCGGCGGGGTTTTCGTAGTAATAGAGGCCCAGCCGGTCGCCCCCGAACACGATGTTGCCGGTGGCGATGCCGTGCGAGCGCAGCTCGGCCAGGCAGGCTTCGGCGATGTCGTTACGCGGGAAGCGCGTGACGAACTCGCTTTTCAGCCCGAAGTGCGCGAGCGAGACGGCGCAGTTGGTTTCGCTGCCGCCGAAGGTCGCTTCGAAGGAAGTCGTCTGCGAAAGCTTGAGGAATCCCGGCGGCGTGAGCCGGAGGAGGACTTCGCCGAAGGTGACGATTCTGTGATCCATGACTTTTCCGTTCTTGGTATGAGCAGGGGGAAACGCGGCGGCCGGCTTCGCATCCGCCGCAAGGTCCGCCGGGGGCGGCACGGCGCGGGCGCATGGCGCGGACAGAAACAGAAAGGGCCATCACCCGGATGGCCCTTTCGGTGCTCGCGGGGCTCAGAGACCCAGCAGCGAGGTGGTGTGGTGCGCGATCATCCACTCTTCGTTGGTGGGGATCACGGCCACGGCCAGCTTGGAGTCGGCGGTGTGGATGGTGTGGGCCTTGCCGCGGACCTTGTTCAGTTCCGGATCGATCCGGGCGCCGAACCATTCCAGGTAGCCGATGACCTTGTTGCGCACGAACTGCGAGTTCTCGCCGATGCCGCCCGTGAACACCAGGGCGTCGAGACCGCCGGCCGCCATCATGAGCGAGCCGATCTCGCGGGCCGCGCGGTAGCAGAAGAGTTCCAGCGCTTCCTTGGCTTCGGGGGCGTCGGAGGCTTCGAGCGTGCGCATGTCCTGGCTGATGCCGGAAACGCCCAGCAGGCCCGATTCCTTGTACAGGAAGTTGGAGATCTCCTTGGCGCCGTAGCCATGGGTTTCCATCATGTACAGCAGCACGCCTGCGTCGATGGAGCCGGTACGGGTGCCCATCATCAGGCCTTCGATGGCGGTGAAGCCCATCGAGGTGGCCACGCACTTGCCGTCGCGCAGCGCGGCCATCGAGGCACCGTTGCCCATGTGCGCGATGATCACGGCGCCCTTGGCCTTCTCGGCACCGATCACTTCGGGCAGCTGGCGCGAGATGTAATCGTAGGAAGAGCCGTGGAAGCCATAGCGCTTCACGCCTTCGGCGGTGATCTTGCGCGGGATGGCGTAGGTCTGGGCTTCCAGCGGCTGGGTGCGGTGGAAGGCCGTGTCGAAACAGGCCACTTGCGGCAGGTTCGGGTACTTGGCGGCCAGCACGCGGATCGGGCGCAGGTTGTGCGGCTGGTGCAGCGGGCCCAGCGGGATGAAGGTTTCCAGAACCTTGAACACTTCGGGCGTCACCACCACCGGGGCGCTGTACTTCTCGCCGCCCTGCAGCACGCGGTGGCCCACGGCGGCCAGTTCGACGTTCTGGGCTTCGACCCAGTCCAGCAGCGAGGTCAGCGCCAGTTCCTGCTGGGCTTCCAGCGGCGTGCCCTCGGGCGACTTGATGATCGTGTCGAGCAGGGTCTTGCCGTCGATGTCCTTGGCGACGAACTGGGTGTTGGCGCCGATGCCGTCGATCTGGCCACGGAAGACCGAGGGCGCGTCCTTGACGAGCGGCAGGTTGAATACGGCGAACTTCAGGCTCGAGGAGCCTGCGTTGATGATAAGGAGGGACTTCATGGGTTGCACTTTCTCCAGAACTTAGAGGGTTGCCGCCGCGAGACGGCGAGCTACGAGTCGCTTGACGACAGCACACGACGCGGAGCGGGCATCGGCCCGGTCCGCGCGACTGGTCAGCACGATGGGCACGGCTGCGCCCACAACGACACCGGTCAGGAGACCGCCGGCGAGGTATTCGAGTTGCTTGGCCAGCATGTTGCCCGATTCGAGATCGGGAACCACGAGGATGTCGGCATGGCCGGCCACATCGGAAACGATGCCTTTCGTGCGCGCCGCGAACGGAGACACCGCGTTGTCGAAGGCCAGCGGGCCGTCAAGGATACCGCCCTTGATCTGCCCGCGCTCGGCCATCTTGCACAGGGCCGCGGCGGTCAGCGTGGACGGGATGCGCGGGTTGACGGTCTCCACCGCCGAGAGCAGCGCCACGCGTGGATTCGGGATATCGATCGCATGCGCCACGTCGATCGCGTTCTGCACGATGTCGACCATGTCCGCGAGTTCGGGCTGGATGTTGATCGCCGCGTCGGTGATCAGCAGCGGGCGCGGATAGCGCGGCACGTCGGCGACGAAGACATGGCTGATGCGCCGCGCGGTGCGGATTCCCGAAACCTTGTGCACCACCTGGCTCATCAGCTCGTCGGTATGCAGGCTGCCCTTCATGAGCGCGGCGACCTTGCCCGTGCGCGCCAGCGCAACGGCTTTCTCGGCGGCCTCGGCGCTGAATCCGGCGTCCACGATCTCGAGGCCGTCCAGGCTTTCACCCAACGTGTCGGCCACCGCGTGGATGCGTGCGGCGGGGCCGATCAGCACGGGCACGATGAGACCTTCGCGCCACGCCTGCAGCGCGCCGCGCAGGGATTCCGCGTCGCACGGATAGGCGACCGCCACGCGTATCGCGGGCGAACCGGCGCTGCGGGCCAGCAAGGCGTCGTAGCGGCGCTGGCGGTCGGTGAGGGTGACCTCGGGCAGCGCGCTGCGCGGGCGCCGCGTCTTCACCTCGGGGGCGGTCACCACGGCCTCGCCCTCGGCGATCGCCACGTCGTCCTGGTTGCTGACCTGGCAGGCGATCACGAGCTGCCGCGTGGCGGCGATGCGTTCGGTGCAGGTCAGGCGCACGCAGAGCGTGTCGCCCATGTGCACGGGGTGCAGGAAGCGCAGATCCTGGCGGACGTAGGTCGTGCCCGGACCGGGGAACTGATTGCCGAGCAGGGCCGAGATGATCGCGCCCGTCAGCATGCCGTGGGCGGTGATCTCGCCGCCGGGCAGGTCGCGCGCATAGAGCTCGTCGAGATGGGAGGGGTTCAGGTCGCCCGACACGGCGGCAAACAGCTGGATGTCCTCGCGGCGGATCGTGCGCGACAGCGTGGCGCCATCGCCCACCTTGATCTCGTCGAAGGTGAGATTCTCCAGGGTTTCGAGCGGGGGATTGGTGATTTCCATGACCGTAATCCGTTTGCATGAATACTAGCTATCGAGGGCGCGCGCGCGCGTGATGTTCATCAAACCACTTCACAATTCATGACGCGCCGCCGCAAAGTGGCCTTCCTGCCCGCACGGTACAATCCGCCCCTTCCCAATCCTTCCGGTTCCGACCGCCATGCAGATCACGATTCTCGCCGCCGGCCAGGGCAAGCGCATGAACTCCCGCCTTCCCAAGGTCCTGCAGCCGATTGCCGGTCAGGCCCTGCTCGCGCACGTACTGCGGACCGCGCGTGCGCTCTCGCCCGCCCGGCTGTGTGTCGTGTATGGCCATGGCGGAGACGCCGTGCGCGCCGCGCTCGCCGCGCCGGACATCGCCTGGGCCGAGCAGGCGCAGCAGCTCGGAACCGGTCATGCGGTGCAGCAGGCCATGCCGCTGCTCGAAGACGAAGGCAGCGTGCTCGTGCTCTACGGTGATGTGCCGCTGATCCGCGCCGGCACGCTCGCCGCGCTCGCCACCGCCGCCGGCACGAATCGTCTGGCCCTGCTGACCGTGGAACTGGCCGACCCCAAGGGCTATGGCCGCATCGTGCGTGACGCTGAAGGGCGCGTCAGCGAGATCGTCGAAGAGAAGGACGCCAGCCCGGCGCAGCGCGCGATCCGTGAAATCAACACCGGCATCCTGTGCGCCCCCGCGCGCCTGCTGCGCGCCTGGCTTGCGCGCCTGGGCAATCACAACGCCCAGGGCGAGTATTACCTCACCGACGTGATCGCCATGGCGGTGGCCGACGGCGTGGACGTCGTCACCCAGCAGCCCGCCCACGAATGGGAGGTGCTGGGCGTCAATAACAAGGCCCAGCTCGCCGGGCTGGAACGCATCCACCAGCACAACCTCGCGCAGGATCTGCTGGAGGCCGGCGTGACCCTCATCGACCCCGCGCGCATCGACATCCGTGGCGAGCTCGTGTGCGGGCAGGACGTGGAGATCGACGTGGGATGCGTCTTCGAGGGGCGCGTGGAACTCGCCGACGGCGTGAAAGTGGGTGCCTACAGCGTGCTGCGCAACGTCAAGGTGGGCGCGGAAACGCGCATCGCGCCGTTCTGCCATTTCGATTCGGCCGAAATCGGCGCGGCCGGCGTCCTGGGCCCGTATGCGCGCCTGCGGCCGGGAACCGTGCTCGCCGAGGACGTGCACGTGGGCAACTTCGTCGAGATCAAGAACGCGCAAGTGGCCGCCCACACCAAGGCGAACCACCTTTCCTACATCGGGGATGCCACCATCGGCAGCCGCGTGAACATCGGCGCGGGCGTCATCACCTGCAACTACGACGGCGTGAACAAGCACCGCACCGTGATCGGGGACGACGCTTTCATCGGGTCCGACTGCCAGCTCGTGGCGCCCGTGACGGTGGGGCGCGGCGCTACCCTGGGCGCCGGCACCACGCTGACCCAGGATGCGCCTGAGGATGCCCTCACGCTGGGGCGGTCGCGCCAGCTCAGCCTGACGGGCTGGGTGCGCCCGGTCAGAAAGAAGTAAGGGCGCCGTTCGCGGCCCGGTGCACGGGCCGGTTCCACCCAGGGCCGGCCGCCCGGGCCGACGCCGCCCGCCCGCGCTCTGGCGTCGTGCCGCGGCGTCTGCGGGCGGGTGTCCCCCGTGGCTCACCGATGCCGGATTCCCCGTGCCGCTGTCCGGAAGGGCGGGGTCCGGCGCCCCGCGCAAAAACTTCACGGCCACATATTGCGAATGATTCGCATTTGTACATATAATCCGTTCCAAGCCGATGGTGCCCTGTCAGGTCATCGGTCATTCGGAAACGGTCGGGCTCTCTCTCTCGAACGGACCCGGCGAATCGGGGGCGATTTCGCCGGGTCATTCCGGATACTTTCGCGCAAGCCAGCGGTCGAGAAGACCGGCCAGCCAGCGATTTCTTGCCCGACGCGAGGCGGCGGGTGCACGACCGATCCCTGATGTCCGCCGGCTGCGGGGGCTGTCCGGCGGGGTCCTGGCGCCGGGTGACGCAATGCGTTGCCCGGCGGACTATGTAGCGGTTTCGAGGAGCTGCCAGATGAACGTGATTGACCCGGATTTCGCCGAGGCGCGGCCCGCCGTGCTGATGGCCGCGGCGCTGCATCTGCTGAGCTGCTCGGCCGCGCACGGCATGAGCAGTGCCAAGGCGCGAGCGCTCGTGCAGCACCTCACCACGCTGGCGGGCCGGCCCGATACCGACCCGCTGCTGGCCCGCGCGTGCGACGAGCTGGCCGACGTGTGGAACCGTCTGGGCGATGAGCTGGATGCGCAGAAGCGCGAAGAAGCCGCCCGTCGCAATGCGCAGAGCGAGCGCGACAGCGGTCGCGTCGTTCTCCACTGAATCCGCTGGAATCAGCCTCCCGCCGAACAGGAGCCACCCATGAGCACCGCCATGTCGCCCGCCTTGCCGCTGCCGCGCCCGCTGACGGCGGGGGGCCAGAATCCTGCTGCGGAAGCACGAATTAGCAGTTTAAGTCTCCTCGGAGGGGCAAACACGCTTATCATTGAGCACATGGGTATGCATTACACCTTGCGCGCGACGCGCAACGGCAAGCTCATCCTCACCAAGTAAGCAGACGCCACGGCGTCCGGAGCGATCCGGACACGCCCCGTCTGATGCCCGTTTTCCCGGACTTACTTACCCTCAGTGGCATCCGGGTTGCGCCCGGCCCTGACAAGGCCAGGCATTTCTGTCAAAAAAGGAGTTGTTGTATGTCCCGTTATACCGGTCCTCGTCTGAAAGTCATGCGCGCCCTGGGCGTCGATCTGCCCGGTCTGTCGCGCAAGACGATCGCCGATCGTCCCTATCCTCCCGGTCAGCATGGCCAGCAAAGCCAGCGCCAGCAGCGCAAGTCGGGCTACGGCCTGCAGCTGCAGGAAAAGCAGAAGCTGCGCTTCAACTATGGCGTGACCGAACGCCAGATGCGCCGCCTCGTGCTGGATGCGCGTCGTGACCGTGGATCGACCGGCGCCAAGCTGGCCGAGCTGCTCGAGCGTCGTCTCGACAACGTGGCTTTCCGCGCCGGCTTCGCGCCGACCGTGATGGCCGCGCGTCAGCTCGTCAACCACAGCCATGTGACCGTCAATGGCCGCATCGTCAACATCCCGTCCTTCCGCGTCCGCGTGGGTGACGTGATCGGCCTGCGCCAGAAGAGCCGCGAGCTGCTGATCGTGAAGTCGAGCTTCGAGGCGCCGGCGCTGAGCCGTCCCGAGTGGCTGGCGACCGATGAGCCCAATTTCACGGTGACCGTGAGCCATCTGCCCGACGTGGCCGATGTTCCGTTCCCCATCGAAATGCAGCTCGTTGTCGAGTACTACTCGCAACGGATCTGATCGAACCCGGCGCGAGGTCAGCTGCATGAGGTGAGAATGTTTCCATCCAGCCTGATCAAGCAAGCCTTCGCGCCGGAGCGGACGGCGGCGGACCGTGGGGTTCGTCGCCGCCGCCTCTGGGACCTGCCGGCTCACGTGCATTGTCCCGTGGTGGGCGTCTGCCTGCCGCTCAATACCCTCAGGCGCCTCGCCGCCCGGGCCGCGCCCGAGACTTCCGGCTTCGACGACTACGCGCTGCACTCGGCCTGCGTCCAGCTCGCCCGCAGCCGCAACCGGCTCGCCGAGGCCGTGCAGGAAGAACTCGACCAGCGCCACGCCGTGCCCCTCAAGGCCCTGCGCCGTCTGCGCGACCGCGACGCGCTCGCCCGCGCCTGGCAGGAAGCTGTTGCCCAGGGGGAAATCGCCGGCCCGTTGTGGGCCGTGCTGACGCATCCGCAGTGCGACAACCTGCTCTCCGAATCCATCAGCCAGCAGATGCACATGCTGCAGCACCAGGCGGGTGCCTCGCTGCGGCTGGACATCGCGCACTACCACGCCCTGCAGGAAGAGAACGCCGCGCTTGCGCGCGCGCTCGCCACGGCCCAGCAGCGCAGCGAACGCTGCACGCAGGAACGCGTGGCCGCCATCGAGGCGCTGCAGACCCGCCTCCATCAGCAGCGCGCCGACCTCCTCGCGCGTGATGCCGAACTGCTTTCGCTGCGGGAAGAACTCGAAGCCCTGCGCGCGCTGCAACCCGATCTCACGGCGCGCCGCCGCCTGGAGCATCAGCTGATCTATCAGGAATCGCGCAACGCCCAGCTCGCGCAGGAGAACGCCCGCCTCGCGCGTGCGCTGGAACTCGCGCGCAGCACCGGGCCGCTGTCCGGGCCCGCACCGGTGGCCGTCGCGCCGGCGGCCGAAGCCGACGTGGCGCTCGAGGGCCACCGCATCCTCTGTGTGGGCGGGCGGGAAGCCAGCGTGCAGGTGTACCGCAAGCTCGTCGAAGAGGCGGGCGGCGAGTTCCTGCATCACGATGGCGGCCTCGAGGACCGTTTCGGACGGCTCGAGACCGCGCTCGTCGCGGCGGATCTCGTGATCTGCCAGACCGGCTGCATCAGCCACAACGCCTACTGGCGCGTGAAGGATCACTGCAAGCGCACGGGCAAGCGCTGCGCCTTCGTCGAGAATCCGTCGAGCACGGGGCTGGCGCGGGGATTGCAGCGCCTCCTGGCCGATGGACTTGCAGACCCCGGGGACGCCACCGAGAATGGTTCCACCGGCGCCCCGCGCGCCGGACATGACCCATCCTGACAGGAGCGCCCCACATGAATCTCAACGAAAGCGACACGCGCAGCGCCGTCGCGGCCCTCAACCGCATCATGGAAACCGAGCTGGCCGGCGTCGTGCGTTACACCCACTACTCCCTGATGGTGTATGGCTACAACCGTATTCCCATCGTCGGCTGGCTCAAGGACAACGCCACCGAAAGCCTCACCCACGCGCACAAGGCCGGCGAACTCGTGACCCTGCTGGGCGGGCACCCCTCGCTGCAGATCGGCACGCTGCTCGAAACCGCGCGCCACGACATCGGCGACATCCTGCGCGAGAGCCTCGAGCACGAGAAGCGCGCGCTCGAAGCCTATTACGATCTGCTCGGCATCGCCGAAGGCAAGTCGGTGCTGCTCGAAGAGTACGCGCGCGAGATGATCGTGCAGGAGGAACTGCACTGCGACGAGGTCAACAAGATGTTGCGCAAGCCGGGCGACCTCACTCCCTTCGAAGCCTGACGCCGTCGTTCCGTCGCACCGCCCCGGCGACGGAACGCCGCTTTTCACGCGCGGCCCCGGAGCGTGCTCCGGGGCCGCTTGCGTCTGGCCCGTGCTTCAGCGCAGCGGCGGAAAACTGGCCGCGTGCAGGCGTATCCATTCCAGCGCGGCGGTGGAGCTGTCGATCTCACGGCCTTCGCGTTCGTGGACTTCGCGCCGGTAGCGCTCGATGTAGCAAAGCTGTTCGACCATGCGCGCCGCGTAAGCGTCTTCGCGTGCCATGAATTCGATGCCCAGCTCGAAGACCTGGGCATGTGGCCTGCACCAGCGCACCGCGCCGCGCGCGCGGAAGGCCTCGCCGGCCACGACGATCTCGACCGTGACCTCGCTGCCCGGCACGAGGGGCGTGTCCGCCTCGCAAGCCAGCCCGCCCAGGCTGACGTTGGTCAGGTGTGGCGTGCCGCCGGCGCCCAGGGGGCATGCCGCGCCCTGCCCGCAGACGATGCGGATCGGCATCTCGCTCGGGTGGCGCAGGTAACCCCGGTAATGGCAGTGATGAAAGTCCTGCTCCGTCATCGGAAAGGCGTCGTGCCGGCAAGATGCCGGGATGCGTTGAGTCTGGACGACGCGACGCGTGCCCGCCAGTGCCGTGCCCTTACGCGAACGCGGGGGCCCCTGGGGCGCAAGCCCTGGCCGGGGCATTTCCCCGGCTGCGCCGCGGCTTCCGGTAGCCTGGCGCGGCTTGTGGCGCGGGGCTACCGCGCGCCGGTGCTGTCCGCGTGGCTTCCGCGCCGCCCTGCGGCGTGAGGCCGATGCCCGCCCCGACCGGCAAGCCGCCGTGGGAAAGGCTGCGCCTGCCGCACCCCACACTCACACCCGCACCCCACACCCCACACCCCACACCCCGGCCCGGAGCGGGCGGCGCGGGCGCCTTCATCGGCGCAGGGGATCGAGCAGGCCGCGCAGGTTGTTGTGGTCGAGTTCGTACAGGATCGCGAGCAACTGCCCCAGCTCCCCCTTCGGAAAGCCTTCGCGCGCGAACCATCCCAGGTAGTGCCCCGGCAGGTCGGCCAGCAGGCGCCCCTTGTACTTGCCATAGGGCATTTCCATGCGCACGAGTTTTTCGAGCTGTTGCGGGTTCATCGCGCTCCCAGCGCCCGGGCCACGAAATGGCGCGGCACCTGGCTGCGCGGCACGCGGCATTCCTCGAACCAGTTGCGCACGTCCTGATCCAGCCCGATGCCGTGCATGAAGTTGTAGATGGCCTTGGCGAGCGCGCGGCCCAGCATGGCGTGATCGACGCCGGTGGGATCGATGAAGGCGATGTCGTTGCTGGCGAAGCGCGCCTTGGGGCGGGCGACGAGTTCTATGCCGTAGGCCGCCGGGTCGCGTCCGACCGGTGAATGCACGGTGCATGAGAAGCGGTGGAAGAAGCCGGACTGGATGCAGCCCTCGGCGAAGAGCTGGCGCACGTATTCGAGCGCATCCACGGTGTCCTGCACGGTCTGGGTGGGGAAGCCGTACATGAGGTAGGCATGCACCAGGATGCCGGCCTGCGAGAACGCCTGCGTGACGCGTGCGACCTGCTCGACCGACACGCCCTTCTTCATGAGCTGGAGCAGGCGGTCGGAGGCGACTTCCAGCCCGCCCGACATGGCGATGCAGCCGCTTGCCGCGAGCAGCTCGCAGAGTTCCGGCGTGAAGGATTTCTCGAAGCGGATGTTGCCCCACCAGGTGATCGACAGATTGCGCCGCGCGAGTTCCTCGGCCATCGCGCGCAGGGCCTTGGGGGGCGCGGCTTCATCGACGAAGTGGAAGCCGGTCTGCCCGGTTTCGGCGATCACCGCCTCGATGCGGTCGACGAGCACGGTGGCGCTCGCGGCCTCGTAGCGCGAGATGTAGTCGAGGCTCACGTCGCAGAAGCTGCACTTCTTCCAGTAACAGCCGTGCGCCACCGTGAGCTTGTTCCAGCGCCCGTCGCTCCACAGCCGGTGCATGGGGTTGAGCATGTCCAGCACCGAGAGATAGCGGTCGATGGGCAGGCCGTCCCAGGTGGGGGTGCCGGTCTGGTCGAAGGGCACTTCGGGTTCGGCGCCCTGCAGGTAGCGCACCTGGCCGTCGCGGCGCACGAAGGTGCGCACGAGTCGGTCGGCCGGGCGCGCGCCGCCCAGATGGTCGAGCAGCGCGAGCATGGGACGCTCGCCGTCGTCCAGCGTGACGAAATCGAAATGATCGAACACGCGCGGCTCCTCGAGTTCGCGCAGTTCGGTGTTCACGAAGCCGCCGCCCAGCACGGTCACGATGGCGGGATCGTGCGCCTTGATGCTCTGCGCGATGCGGAAGGCGCCATACACCGAGCCCGGGAAGGGCGTGGAAATCAGCACCACCTGCGGGCGGTGCTGCGCGAGGGCTTCCAGCGTGAGGGCGTGCAGCGTTTCGTCGATGAGGTTGCGCGGTGCGGCCAGCGCCTGGGCCAGCGGGTCGAAACTGGCTTGCGACTGGGCGATGGATTCGGCGTAGCGCACGAACTCGAAGCGCTCGTCGACCGCTTCGCGCAGCACGTCGGCCAGATCGTTGAGGTACAGCGTGGCGAGATGGCGCGCGCGGTCCTGCAGGCCCAGCGAGCCGAACGCCCAGCCCAGCGGGTCTTCGTCGGCCTCGGTGAGATAGCTGTCGAGCGCGGCGAAGCGCGCGCCTTCGGGCAGATACATGCGCCCGCAGATGCGGTAGGCGAGCGTGGCGTCGCGTCCTTGCAGGAAGGCGATCGTCGGCGCGAGCGTGGCGGCGTAGGCATCGGCGTTCGCCAGGAAGAACTTCACCGCCGGGCTGCGCCGGCGCTCGGGCAGGGCTTCGGCGCAGGCCCGGATCTGCGCCAGGCCGGCGCGGGAGAAGAGCTTCAGCACGAGCGCGATGGCGAGGTCCGCCTGGCTCGCGGGCACTCCCTGGCTGCGCAGGAAGCCCGTCAGATAGGCCGTGGAAGGGTAGGGCGTGTTGAGCTGCGTCATCGGCGGGATGAGGCTCAGCACGCGCAGCGCGGGCGCCCCGGCGGGCGGCCGCGAAGACGGCAGGGGAAGCGGAACGGAAACGGACATGGCAACGGGCGGGACGCCCGGCGGAACAGGACAGCCGGATTCTAGCCTGTCGCCCGGGCACCGCCGGCATCCGGGCGCAGGCGCCTTCGCGCGGCGCGGCGGCGAACCGGCAGGCGGGCGGCGGAGGCAGGCCTCCTGCGCCGTGCGCGGGTCGCGCCGAGGGCGGATCGGCGC
>JAVHXQ010000085.1 GCA_031119555.1 Candidatus Dactylopiibacterium sp. | reverse complement strand
CGCCAGCACGGCTTCGCGCGTGGCGGCCGCCGCGAGCAGGCCGGCGGGCAGCGCGAAGGGGGGCGCCGCGAGCGCGTTCACGCCCCCCGCGACCCGCGTGGCGGGCTGCCCCGAGCGCGTGAAGGCGAGGTTGTCGTGCAGCCAGGCATCGCCCTGGCGGTCCGGCGCGTTGCTGCCGATCATGGCGAGCGTGCCGGGGGTGTCCGCGCCGTGCTGCAGCACGTTGCCGACGATGGCCACGCGCGGCGCGGCCGGAGGCGTGCGGCCTTCCCACTCCTTGGGGTTGTAGCCGAGCCGGATCGCCCACTTGCCGGGGTTGTAGATCAGGTTGTTGGCGATCACGCCGCTCGCCCCGCCCTTGAACCACGGGTTGCGGTCGGCGTTGTGGGCGTAGAGGTTGCCTTCGATGAGCACGTCGCGGACCTCATCGTGGATCAGGCTGCCCATCGAATGCGCGCCCTTGGCATGGGTGGCGTTGACCAGCCCCTCGGCCACGATGTTGTGGCGTAGCGTGACGCGCCGCGCCGTGCCCGCGGGGCCGTCGTAGCGCGGGCCCGACACCGACAGGTTCTCGTCCGTGCCCCAGCTCACCGAGCAATGCTCGATGCGCACGTTCCAGGCGTTGCGGCCCTCGATGGAGACATCGCTCTCGTAGCCGTTCTTCTTCGGCAGCCCGGCATCGCCCATGCGGATGCGCAGGTGCTGCATCACCACGTCGTGGGTGCGGATCTTCATGCCGCCACGGATCAGCGTGATGCCCGGGCTGGGCGCGGTCTGGCCCGCGATCGTGATCTGCGGGGCGGTGACGACCAGATCCTGGCGGTCCAGATCGATGATGCCGCCCACTTCGAACACCACCAGGCGCGCGCCGGGCGTGGCGATGGCTTCGCGCAGGGACCCCGGGCCGCTGCCCGCCAGCGTGGTCACCTTGATGACCGTGCCTTCGAGCCCGCCCTGCGTGTGCGCGCCGGCTTCGGGCGTCTGGCCCGCGGCGCTGGCGGCTTGCGGCGCGGCGGGTTGGTGCGGGCTCTGCTGGCAGGCGCAGAGCAGAAGGGCGAGGGCGCACGAGGCGGAAAGCCGGAAGGCGGGCATGGTGGACGCGCGGGAAATGAGGGACGGACGCGATTCTTGCACCGATCGCGCGGCCCGGGGGCGTTTGCCACGCCCTGCGCGGCCCGGCGGCGGCGCGGACGTTGCCTGCGCGCCCGCGTTCCGCTGGCCTGAAGTGCGGTCGTGCGGGATCCGCTTGCCCTCGTGCGCCCGAGCGCTTAGCGTGGCGGGGTCTTGCGTTTTTGCAGCAGCCCTTGGACCGGATTCTGAATCGGGGAGACGAGAGCGTGGGTGCGGACGAAGGAATTGCCGGTAGCGACGCCGCCGGGACGCGATGGCGTGCCGAAGGCGGATTGGCGGATCACGTAGACGAAGCCGGCTTCCTGCGCCGCCTCGCCGTGTCGATCCGGATGGCCATGTTGCAGGAGCAGCGCCTCGCGCTCGTGATGCTGGGCGCGCCGGCCCGGCTCACGCCGCGCGACCAGCTCAGCCAGGTGCGCGCGGCCGTGCGCGTGACCGACTGCGTGGCGCGGGTCGATGCGGACCGTTACGCCGTGCTGCTGGAGGTGGATACCCTCGCCGGCGCGCTCTGCGCGAGCGGCAAGGTGGCCGGATTGTTCGGCGCGCAGGCCGGCCTGCCGGCCGCGCTGGCGGTCTTTCCCGACGATGGCGAGGATGCCGCCGGGCTCTGGCAGGCGCTGGCCGAAGCCTTCGCTCAGTCGCGCGCCCTGCGCGCCGGCATCGTGCGGGTCGCGCGCGCCCACGTGACCCGGGCGGACGCCCGCCAGGGGCTCGCCGCCGAGTTGCCCGAGGCGCTGCGGCGACGTGCCCTGCACCTGTGCTACCAGCCCACGCTGGGGCTGCACAGCGGCGCAATCGCCGGGCTGGAGGCGCTGGCGCGCTGGCAGCATCCGCGCCGTGGCCTGCTCGTGGCGGCCGATTTCATCGCCGAAGTGAACACCCCGGCGGCGGCGGAGATCTTCAACCTGGCCATGTTCGAGCAGGCGCTGCTGCAATTGCGCGCCTGGCACGCGGCGGGGCTGCGGCTCTCGCTCGCGGTCAATCTCAGCGCGCCGATGCTGGGCTGCGCCGATCTGGCCGACCAGCTTCTGGTGCGCCTGCAGCGCAGCGAGGTGCCGCTCGCCTGCGTCACCCTGGAACTGCCGGACGCGGCGCTGGCCGAGCTGCCGGATGCCGCGCTGCGCAACCTCTTCACGTTGGCCGCCGCCGGGCTGTGCCTGTGCATAGACGATTTCGGCTGCGGCACCGCCTCGATGTTCGCGCTGCGCGACCTGCCCGTCGAAATGCTCAAGATGGACGTGGGCCGCGTGGGCGGGCTGGGCGACGACGCGTCCGACGCCGCCATCGTGGAATCCGTGCTGACGCTGGGCCGCCGCCTGGGCAAGCGCGTGGTGGCCAAGGGTGTCGAGAACGCAGCCCAGCTCGAGCGTCTCGTGGCGCTGGGCTGCGAGTACGTGCAGGGGCGCCACGTCGCCCCGCCGCTGGCGGCACAGGAGGTGGCGCGCTGGTGCCAGCTGCGCCGCGCGCGCCAGGCGGGCGAGG
Source organism: Candidatus Dactylopiibacterium sp. (assembly GCA_031119555.1). Lineage (GTDB taxonomy): Bacteria > Pseudomonadota > Gammaproteobacteria > Burkholderiales > Rhodocyclaceae > Uliginosibacterium. The sequence continues at coordinate 3,455 of JAVHXQ010000085.1, read as the reverse complement.
CGGCGCCGTGGGCCGACGACGCTCAGCCGTAGGTCAGGGCGCGCACCTTGCCGCCGAACACGCGGTAGGCAAAGACCGTATACGCCGCGATGGCCGGCACGCTGACCGCGCAGCCGATCAGGATCACCCACAGCGACTCGGTCGCCGAGGCGGCCTGCCACAGATCGAGCCGCCCCATCACGACGTAGGGGTAGAGGCTGAAGGCCAGCCCGAAGAATCCCAGCAGGCACACGAGCGCGGTGAGCGCGAAGGGCACCCAGGCGAAACGCCCCTTCGCGATGCCGTGCGTGAGCGAGACGGGAATCGTGCCCAGCGCGATGGCGGTGGCCACCGGAATGGGCAGCAGGGCCAGGAAGTCGGGCATCGCGAACCACTTGTCGCGCACGAAGCTGCTGACCCAGGGCGTGGCCAGCGAGATCGCGAGCATGCCGACCACGACCGGCGTCCAGGCGCGCCGCGCCCATTGCTCGGCCTGCGTCTGCAGCGCGCCCTCGGTGCGCAGCACGAGCCAGGTCGCGCCCAGCAGCACGTAGGCGGCGGGCAGCGCCAGCGCGATCAGCGCGGCAAAGCCCTGCGCCGCCGCGCCGGGCGCGAAGCCCGTAACGTAGCGCCCCAGCATCCAGCCCTGGGCGAGCGAGGCCACCAGCGAGCCGGTGAAGAACAGGCGGTTCCACAGCGGCTTGTGCTCGTCGCGCGCCTTGACGCGGAAGTCGAAGGCCACGCCGCGCAGCACGAGCCCGAAGAGCATCAGCGTCACCGGCAGGTAGAGCGCGCCCAGCACCACGCCGTGCGCCTTGGGGAAGGCGATCAGCAGGATGCCCACGCCCAGCACGAGCCAGGTTTCGTTGGCATCCCAGAAGGGCCCGATGGCGCTCACCATGAGGTCGCGGTCGGTGTCGGAGGGGGCGCCGGGCAGCAGCATGCCCACGCCCAGGTCGAAGCCGTCGAGCACCACGTAGACGAGCATGGAAAGCCCCATCAGCACGTAGAAGATGACGGGCAGGGCGGTATCGGCAGTCATGCGGTTTCCTTGGGGAAAGGCTGGTCGGAAGTGGGGGCGTCGAGTTCGGCGGGCTTCTTCTCGACGAGGTGCATGAGCACCGCGACGTAGGCGACGAGCAGGAAGGCGTAGAGCAGCAGCCAGGCTACGAGGGTGGCCGCCACCTGCCCGGCGGGCTGCTTCGCCACCACCTCGGCGGTGCGCACGAGGCCGTGCACGATGAAGGGCTGGCGGCCGATCTCGGTCACGTACCAGCCCGCGAGCGTCGCGCCCCAGCCCGAGAAGGTCATCGCGACCAGGCCCCATAGCGCCACGCGCGGCAGGCGGTCCACGCCGCCCGCGCGGCGTGCGAGCCACAGGCCGCCCCAGCTCGCGAGCCACATCGCCAGCCCTATCCCCACCATGATGCGGAAGCCGAAGAACAGGGGGGCGACCGGCGGATGCGCGTCGGGGAATTCCTCGAGGCCGCGCAGCTCGCCTTCGGCATCGTGACGCAGGATCAGGCTCGCGCCCTTGGGAATGCCGATCTCGAAGCGGTTCTCGCGCGCCGCTTCGTCGGGCCACGCGAAAAGCAGCAGCGGCGCGCCGCGCTCGGTCTTCCAGATGCCCTCGATGGCGGCGATCTTCTGCGGCTGGTGCTCGAGCGTGTTGAGGCCATGCAGATCGCCCACGAAAACCTGCACCGGAATCAGCAGCGCGCCCAGCGCGAGGCCGGTACGCAGCACGCTGGCGGTGGCCGCGTCGGCGCTCCGGCGCACGTACTGCCAGGCCGACAGCCCCGCCAGCAGGAAGGCCACGGTGAGCCCCGAGGCCAGCAGCATGTGCGTGAGCCGGTACGGGAAAGAGGGGTTGAACACCACTGCCGCCCAGCTCGCGGCATGGAATTCACCGTCGATGAGGATGTAGCCGGCGGGCGTCTGCATCCAGGAGTTCAGCGCCAGGATCCAGAACGCCGACAGCGTGGTGCCGAAGGCCACCAGAAAGGCCGACACCAGGTGCGTGCGCTCCGAGACGCGGTCGTGGCCGAACAGCATGATGCCGAGGAAGCCCGCCTCCAGGAAAAACGCGGTGAGCACCTCGTACCCCAGCAGGGGGCCGGCGATGTTGCCCACGCGCTCCATGAAGCCCGGCCAGTTGGTGCCGAACTGGAAGCTCATCGTCACGCCCGACACCACCCCCAGCGCGAAGGACAGCGCGAAGACCTTGGTCCAGAGCCGGTAGGCGTCCAGCCAGGCGACGTTCTGGCTCGCGCGCCAGCGCAGGCGGAAATACAGCAGGACCCAGCCCAGCGCGATCGTGATGGTGGGGAACAGGATGTGAAAACTGATGTTTGCGGCGAACTGGATCCGCGACAGGATCAAGGCGTCCATGCGGTGCTGCTCCTGGGCCGGTGAAGCGCGCGGATGACCGGCCCGGGGCCATCCGGCTCAAGAAAGAAAGGGTCAGTGGCTGGCGCCGCCGCGCAGGCGATCGGTGAATTCCAGCACCTTCTGCACGCGCGCACCCATGCGCAGCAGCTTTTCGAGCGTGGCGGGGTCGAGCGCCTGTACCTCGTCGAACCACAGCATCAGCATCTCGATGAGTTCCTGCATGCCGCGCATGCGCTCCTGGGCGATGCGGTCCTCCTCGTTGGACGGGGTTTCCAGCAGCGCGCTGCGCAACATCGTCAGCGTGGGCTCGACCTCGCGGCGGCGGCGCTCCTCGGCCAGCGTGCGGAAGACCTCCCACGCGTCGGTGGGCGCCTCGAAATACTCGCGCCGGTCGCCCGGCAGGTGGCGCAGGCGCACGAGCCGCCAGGCCTGCAACTCCTTGAGCCCCATGCTGACGTTGGAGCGCGAGAACGACAGCGACTCGGCGATCTCGTCGGCATTCAGCGCACGCGGAGAAACGAAGATCAGGGCGTAAATCTGGCCCACCGTGCGGTTGATGCCCCAGCGGCTGCCCATCTCGCCGAAGTGAGCGACGAAACTGCTGACGAGCGGGGTCATCGGGGATCTCCTGAGGGGCCGGGGGGGGGGCGCGACATGGGCGCCACCGGAATAGATTTGATCTTAATCAAATCCGGAGCCGGATTTCAAGACTTTCTGAAATTCCAGATGTTTCTGCAGCGCAGCAGATCGCAGCCTGCGACCGGATGCGGATTCCGTCGGCGGCTGCCGTTGGCACCCGGCGCCACCGCAAGCGCGCCTCGCGCCACCCGGCCCCTCGCGACGGCGCGTGGACGCCCCGGTGCCGCCGCGCGGGTCCGTGTGGAAGGCTGATGCCGCACGCCGCCCGACCTGCTGGCCGATCGCGTGCGCAGGGGGCGGAGCCTTGCCCGTGGCGTGACGCCCGGGCGCTGCCTGCGGGGCGGACACGCCGGGGCTGGCCGTCGGGGTGCGCTGGAAATGATTGCTGGTACGCCCCGACAAGAGCGAGCAACATGCCAGCGAGTTGCTCGAGGCCAAGAGCGAGG
>JAVHXQ010000084.1 GCA_031119555.1 Candidatus Dactylopiibacterium sp. | reverse complement strand
GGCTCATCGTGGGCGCGGGGCCCACCGGGCTGTCGGCGGCCTATCACCTGGGGCTGGACGCCGCCGACGCCGCCGACGCCGCCGGCACCCTGCTCGTGGAGCGCGAGCCGCGCGTGGGCGGCTGGTGCCGCTCCGTCGAACAGGACGGCTTCACCTTCGATCACGCCGGCCACATCATGTTTTCCGACGACGCCCACGTGCAGGCGCTCTACCGCCTGCTGCTGGGCGAGAACGTGCACTGGCAGGATCGCGAAGCCTGGATCTACAGCAAGGGCGTGCATACCCGCTACCCCTTCCAGGGCTCGCTCTACGGCCTGCCGCCCGACGTGCTGCGCGAATGCCTGGTGGGCGCCATCGAGGCGCGGTTCGGCCCGCTGGACGGCCCCGGCCCCTCCGGCCCGCGTCCGCCCCCGGAGAACTTCGAGGCATTCATCCGCACCGTCTGGGGAGCGGGCATCGCCCGCCACTTCGCCACGCCCTACAACGAGAAGCTATGGACCGTGCCGCTCGCCGAGATGGAGACCTCATGGCTGGGCGGGCGGGTTCCCCTGCCCGACCTGCAGCAGATGATCCGTGGCGCGCTCGAACCCACGCCGCGCCCGATGGGCCCCAACGCGCGTTTCGGCTACCCCCTGCGCGGTGGCTTCCAGGCCCTCATGGATGCCTTCCTGCCGCACCTGAAATGCGAACTGGCGCTCGGCACGGAAGTGCTGCATATCTCGCCCTCGCGCCGCACGGCACGGCTGGACGACGGCCGCGCGATCCGCTTCGAGTCGCTCATCAGCACCATGCCGCTGCCGCAGCTGGTCGCGGCCTGCGGCGCCGAGGCCCCGCCCGAAGTGCGCGCGGCCGCCGCCGGCCTGCGCCACGTTTCGGTGCGCTGCGTGAACCTGGGCATCGGCCGCGCCGGCCTCAGCGACAAGCACTGGGTGTATTACCCCGAGGACACGGTCTTCCACCGCATCTTCATGCAGGGCAACGCCAGCCCGCATTGCAGCCCGCCGGACGGATTCGGAATCACCTGCGAGATCACCCACGGCCCCCTCAAGCCCTTGCCGTGCGAGGGCGACGCACTGATCCGGCGCGTGCTGGAGGACTGCCGCCGCGTGGGGCTGCTGCGGCCCGAAGATCCCGTGCGCGTGGCCAACCAGGTCGACATGCCCTGCGCCTACGTGATCTACGACCACGCCCGCAAGGACAACGTCGAGCGCATCCGCGCCTGGCTGGACGGCTTCGGCATCGTGCTGGCCGGCCGCTACAGCGAGTGGGAGTACTACAACTCCGACCATGCCTTCCTGGCGGGCAGGCGCGCCGCCGCGCAGGTGCTCGCGCGCACCCCCACCGCGCCGCTGGAGGCCGCGTCATGATCATCGACGCGCACATCCACACCACCGGCCGCGAGTGCGCGCGCGACGTGCTCGACGCGCTGGATGCCGCCGGCATCGAGCGGGGCGTGCTGCTCGCGCCCTTCCTGAGCGAGGGCTACTCGCTCGACGACGCCGACTCGCTGCGGCGCGGCAACGCCCACCTCGCCACCCTCGTCGCGGGCCACGCCGACCGGCTCGCGGGGCTGGCGGTGGTCGACCCGCGCGACCCCGCCGCGCCCGCCGATCTGCGCCACGCCATCGAAACCCTGGGGCTCACGGGCGCCAAGATGGTCCCCACCGGCTGGTTTCCTTATGAAGATCGCGTGCAGCCCGTCTTCGCGGTGGCGAGCGAACTGCGCCTGCCGGTGCTCTTTCACAGCGGCATCTTCATCGACGGCCGTTCCGGGCGTTTCTGCCGCCCCGTCTTCTTCGAGGTGCTGCGCGAGCACCCCGGCGTGCGCGTGACGCTCGCCCACCTGGGCTGGCCGTGGACCGACGAAGCCATCGCCGTCGGCCTCATCGACCGCATCCACGGTATCGCGCCCGAGCGCGTGACCTTCCGCTTCGACCTGTCGTTCGGCGCGCCGCCGCCCTGCCGGCGCGAGACCCTCGCGCGCGCGCTGGAGGTGCTGGGCCCGGAGCTGCTGCAGTTCGGCAGCGACTGCTTCACGCCCTGCCCCGGCAGCGAATTCGCCGAGCGGCTCGGATGGCTCCTGGCCCTGCTCGACGAACTGGGCGTACACGGCGCGGCGCGGCACAGCGTGCTCTGCGGCACGGCCGCCAACTGGCTCGCCCCGTGTGCCGACGTGCCCGCGCGGCAGGCGCGCGCGGCCTGAGCGCGCCACCGCCATGCCCGCCGCCAGCGCAGCCCGCCAGCTCGACGCGCGCGGGCGCATCCACGTGCTCGAAGTCCTCGGCAACGCCATTACCGGCGGCATGGAGCATTACGTGCTCCGCCTCCTCGGCTGCCTGCCCCCCGAACGCTTCCGCACCAGCGTGCTGTGCCCCTTCGAGAGCCCCTTCACGTCGGCGCTGCGCGAACAGGGCGCGGACGTTTTCGTCACGCCCATGCCACCCGACGATCTGCCGTGGAGTTCGGTGCAGATGGCCAGCGCGCTGGTGCGCAGCGGCGGCGTCGACCTGCTCCACGCCCACCTGCCCAACGCCAGCCAGCTCGCGGCCCTTGCCGCCGCGCTGACGGGCCGGCCCCTGCTGACCACCATCCATGCGCGCACGCTGTCGACGCAGGATCTGGAGATCCACCGCGCGCTGGGCAGCCATCTGGCCGTGGTGTGCCGCCAGACCTATTTCCAGGCCCTCGCGCTGGGCGTGAGCGCGGGTCAGGTCTCATGGATTCCCAACGGCGTGGACACCCGGCGCTTCACGCCACGCCCCGCGGGCCCGCGCGCGCCCCTCGCGGACGGCCTGCGCGCGCGCCTGGGCGTGCCGGCCGGAGCCCCGCTCGCCGGCTTCATCGGGCGCCTGCACTGGGAGAAGGGACCGGACGTGTTCGTGCACGCCGCGCTGCTCGCGTGCCAGCGCTGCCCCGACGCGCATTTCGTGCTGATCGGCGAAGGCCCGATGCAGGCCAGCCTGGAAGCCCAGGTGCGCGACTTCTCGCGCGGCGGGCGCATCCACTTCGCGGGGCTGCAGGACGACATGCCGGCCGCCTGCCGCGCGCTCGACCTCGCCGTCTCGTCGTCGCATTCCGAAGCCATGCCCTTCGCGGTCCTCGAAGCCATGGCCAGCGGCCTGCCCGTGATCGCCACCCAGGTCGGCGGGCTGCCCGAACTCGTCGAACAGGGCCACACCGGCTACCTGGTCGCGCCCGGCGACGCGAGGGCGATCGCCGATCTGCTCGCCTTGCTGCTGACCGATCCGGCCACCTGCGCACGCATGGGCCAGCGCGCCCGCCAGCGCTGCGTGGAAGCCTTCGAGCTGCGCGACTGCGCCGAGCGCACCAGCCGCCTGCTGCTGGATCTGGCCGAAGGCGCCCACGCCGGCCCCGCGCGTGTCAGCACCCTGCCCGCCGGCGGGGCCACCGCCGCGCCAGCGCGCCGGCGCAGCGGCAAGCAGGGCGGCTAGACGAGGGGCGGGTCGGTTTCGCGCTGGTAGTTGCGGTGGCGGCCCAGCGCGTCGAGAAAGCCCGTCACGCCCTCCGGCACGTCGGCCTGCGCGGCCTCGGCGGCGCTGACCGCGCTGGCGTCGAGCACGATCAGCGCCGGGTCCGGCGTCGCCAGGCGGTCGCTCGCCGGCAGGCCCGCGGCCTCCAGCAGCAAGGCGTCGCCGGACAGGGACAGGATGGGCTTGCAGTGACGGAACTGGTCCTTCACGAATTCCACCGCCTGTCCGTTGCCGGCCAGCGCCGCGTCGGCCGCGCTGCCGGCAGGCAGCACGACGCCGTCCCACAGCACGGAAGGCATGGCTTCCAGCGACGCTTCGACGTGGATAGGCGAGCCCTCCGCGGCCTCCACGATGCCCAGCCGGGGCCCGACGAAACGCGGTGCCGCGCCCGCTTCCGCGAGCAGGGTGTAGAGCGCGCGCAGGCTCGCCGCATGCACCCCGCCGGCCACCAGCAGCGCCACGCGGCGCCCCTGCAGCGAGCCGTCGCCGGGGCGGGCGAACAGCGACAGGGCGGCCGATGCCTGCACCTCGGGCGCGAGTTCGGGCGCCTTCACGGGCGGCTGCGCGGGCGGCACGGCGATGCCCAGGCCGCCCGCCACGCCCTCGGCCAGCGCGTCATCCACGTTGGCGAGCAGCGAGATCACGCGTTCGCGCACGGCCTGGGTCTGCACGCGCGAGAGTTCGAAGCGGAAGGCCGCGACGATGTGCGCCTGCTCCGTCGGACTCTGGCTGTTCCAGAACAGGCGCGGCTGGGTGTAGTGGTCGGCGAAGCGCTCGGGCTTGCCGCGCACCTTGTCGTCGGGATGCTCGCGCACGGCCACCGACGTGAAGCCCGCGCGCCCCTGCTGGAAGGGGCAGCCGCCGCCGAGCGAATTGGGCTCGTAGGCGACCCGCCCGCGCGGGATGGCCTGGCGGTGCATGCCGTCGCGCTGGTTGTTGTGCACTTCGGTGACCGGCGCGTTGATCGGGATCTCGTGGAAGTTCGGCCCGCCCAGCCGCGTGAGCTGGGTGTCGACGTAGGAATGGATGCGCCCCTGCAGCAGCGGATCGTTCGTGAAGTCGATGCCCGGCACGATGTGGGCCGTGCAGAAGGCGACCTGCTCGGTCTCGGCGAAGAAGTTGTCGGGGTTGCGGTTGAGCACCATGCGCCCCACGGCGCGCAGCGGCACGAGTTCCTCGGGCACGATCTTGGTGGGGTCGAGGATGTCGAAGCTCCAGGCCTCGGCCTGCGCCTCGGTGAAGGTCTGGATGGCGAGTTCGTACTCGGGAAAGGCGCCAGCCTCGATGGCTTCCCACAGATCGCGGCGGTGGAAGTCGGCATCCGCCCCGGCGAGCTTCACGGCTTCGTCCCACACCAGCGAATGGGTGCCGGCCACGGGGTTCCAGTGGAACTTGCAGAACAGGCTTTCGCCCGCCGCGTTCACGAAGCGGAAGGTATGCACGCCGAAGCCCTGCATGGTGCGGTAGCTGCGCGGAATGGCGCGGTCGGACATCACCCACATCAGCATGTGGGTGGATTCGGGCATCAGCGAGACGAAATCCCAGAACGTGTCGTGCGCCGAGGATGCCTGCGGCATGCCATGGTGCGGCTCGGGCTTGAGGGCATGCACGAGGTCGGGGAACTTCATCGCGTCCTGGATGAAGAACACCGGGATGTTGTTGCCGACGAGATCCCAGTTGCCGGCGTCGGTGTAGAACTTCACGGCGAAGCCGCGCACGTCGCGCACGGTGTCGGCCGAACCGCGCTCGCCCGCCACCGTGGAGAAGCGCACGAACACCGGGGTGCGCTTGCCGGCCTGCGCGAACGGCGCCGCCATGGTGAGATCCTGCAGGCTCTCGTAGCACTCGAAGTATCCGTGCGCGGCCGACCCGCGCGCATGCACCACGCGCTCGGGAATGCGCTCGTGGTCGAAATGCGTGAGCTTCTCGCGCAGGATGAAGTCTTCCATCAGCGTGGGCCCGCGCAGCCCCGCGCGCAGCGAATTCTGGTTGTCGCCCACGGGCACGCCCTGGTTGGTCGTGAGCCCCTGCCCGCCCGAATCGACGCGCACGCGGTCCAGCGTTTCGGCCTGCGGGTTGTAGCCCGTGGAGGGCACGCCATAGCCGACCTTGCGGGATTCCACGTCCTCGGTCGTGGTGCTCGCCAGATCCGCGCCGTGGGGCGCTTCGCGGGGAATGCCGCGGACCGGCCCGCCCGTCGTGGCGGGTTCGTACTCGGCCGCCTTGGCGGGGTTGTCGGGCATGGCTTGCGCCAGCGCCTGCTCACCGGCCGCGCGCATCGCCAGGCGTGTCTGCTGGATGTTCTGCAGCTCGTCGTAGGTGGCCGGATCGGCCTGCGCGGTACTCGGGCCGCTCACGCTGCCGAGGAGGGAGCCCGCCAGCTCACCGGCCGGCAGGAGGGTGGCCTCGCCCTCGGGCGGGGCGGCGTTTTCGGGATTCTGCTTGGGGTTCATGACAGTGAAGATCCTTTCCTGTGCGGAGGCCACGGAGGCGTCGTCGGGGGCTGCGAAGGCCGTGTGACGCACGCGCCACCCGCGCGCGCCACGGCGCCCCCCGGGCGGCAACCGGCGTGCCCGTGCCGCAGGCGCCGCCCGGCCGGGCAGCCG
>JAVHXQ010000056.1 GCA_031119555.1 Candidatus Dactylopiibacterium sp. | reverse complement strand
CTGCCGTCGCGCCCGCCGGCACGCCGCCGCCGGCCGCCACCAGCGCGCCGCTGGCCCTGCGCGCGCAGGAGAACTGACATGATGCTGCCGACCTACCGTTCCGACCGTGTGCTGCTGCCGGTCAGCATGTTCTTCGTGTGGATCACGCTGATCGTGGCTGTCGTGCTGTCGTGCATGCCCTTCGGGCGCTTCCTGGCGATGCCCGATTTCGTGGCCCTGGTGCTCACCTTCTGGTGCGTGCGCGAGCCGCGCCGCATCGGCATGGGCGCGGGCTTCCTGCTCGGGCTGGCGATGGATGCGATCGTGGGCTCGGTCATGGGCCAGCACGCTACCGCCTACGTGCTGCTGGCCTGGGTGGCCGGCGCGCAGGCGCGCCGCCTGCTGTGGTTCGCGCCGGGCGTGCAGATGCTGTATCTGCTGCCGCTCTTCCTGATGGTGCAGATCGTGATGCTGGTGCTGCGGCTGGCCGCCGGGCATCAGTTCCCGGGGTGGGAATACCTCTTCACGAGCTTCACGACCGCCGCGCTGTGGCTGCCGGCCTATTACCTGCTGATCCTGCCCCAGCTGCGGCCGATCGACCGCGACGAGAACCGGCCCCTGTAAGGCCCGGCGCGCCCGCATCATGGAAATCAAGACCCCCGAACAGGAAATCCAGCGTTTTCGCGCCCGCGTGGTGGTGGCGGGGCTGTTCGTCCTGTGCGGCTTCGGCCTGATCCTGGCGCGCTATGCGTACCTGCAGGTCGTGCGCTACGACTACTACTCCACGCGCGCCGAGGACAACCGCATCTCGCTGCTGCCGGTGGCGCCCAATCGCGGCCTGATCGTGGATCGCAACGGCGTGGTGCTCGCGCGCAATTACTCGGCCTACACGCTGGAGATCACGCCTTCCAAGGTGCAGAACCTCGAGGACACGATAGATCAGCTCGCCGACATCATCGAGATCCAGCCGCGCGACCGCCGGCGCTTTCGCAAGCTGCTCGACGAAAGCAAGAACTTCGAGTCGCTGCCGATCCGCAGCCGGCTCAGCGACGAGGAGGTGGCGCGCTTCGTGGCGCGGCGCTACCGCTTCCCGGGCGTGGATATCAAGGCGCGGCTGTTCCGCCAGTACCCGCTGGGCGAGGTGGCCGCGCACGCGGTGGGCTACATCGGGCGCATCAACCAGCGCGAGATGGTCGAGATCAACGACGACGAGGAACTCGCCGCCAACTATCGCGGCACCGAGCACATCGGCAAGACCGGCCTCGAGCAGAGTTACGAGAAGGAACTGCACGGCACGAGCGGCTTCGAGCAGGTCGAGGTGGATGCCTCGGGCCGCGCCATCCGCGCGCTCGCGCGCACCGCGCCGGTGCCGGGCAACGACCTTCAGCTCACGCTGGACATCGGGTTGCAGCGCGTGGCCGAGCAGGCCTTCGGCGAGCGCCGCGGTTCGCTCGTGGCCATCGAGCCGTCCACGGGCGGCGTGCTGGCCTTCGTGTCCACGCCGCGTTTCGACCCCAATCTCTTCGTCGACGGCATCTCCACCGAAAACTGGGACGCCCTCAACAACTCGCCCGATCACCCCATGATCAACCGCGCCATGAATGGCGCCTACCCGCCCGGCTCCACCTTCAAGCCCTTCATGGCGCTCGCCGCGCTGGAAACCGGCAAGCGCGCGGCGACCACGGCTTTCCATGATCCCGGCTTCTTCGTCTTCGGCAACAACACCTTCCGCGACGACAAGGTGGGGGGGCACGGCATGGTCGACATGGTCAAGTCCATCGTCGTCTCCTGCGACACCTACTACTACACGCTCGCCAACGAGATGGGCATCGACCTGATCTCGGACTTCATGGGCAAGCTGGGCTTCGGCTCGCGCACGGGCATCGACATCTCGGGCGAATCCATCGGCGTGCTGCCTTCGCAGGCCTGGAAGAAGCGCCGCTTCAAGACGCCCGCGCAACAGAAGTGGTATGCCGGCGAGACCATCTCCATCGGCATCGGCCAGGGCTACAACGCCTACACGCCGCTGCAGCTCGCGCACGCCACGGCCACGCTCGCCAACGGCGGCGTGATGTTCAAGCCTCACATCGTGAAGTACGTGGTGGATGCGCGGACCGGCCAGCGCCGCGTGATCGAGCCCACGCCGGTCGCCGACCTGGGTTTCAAGCCCGAGAATCTCGAAGTGATCCGCAAGGGCCTGATCGGCGTGAATCTCTACGGCACCGGCGCGCGCGCGTTCGCGGGGGCCAAGTACACCTCGGGCGGCAAGACCGGCACGGCACAGGTCTTCTCGTTGCGCGGAGCGAAGTACATCGAGCATCAGGTGCATGCGCGCCTGCGCGACCACGCGCTCTACATTGCCTATGCGCCCGCCGAGAAGCCCACCATCGCGCTCGCGGTGCTGGTCGAGAACGGCGGCTTCGGGGCCACGGCGGCCGCGCCCATCGCGCGCCAGGTGATGGACTACTACCTCGCCGGCATCAAACCGGCCGGCGCCGTGCAGGACGATGCCGCCGCCGAAACGGAGGGCACCGGTGATTAACCTTTCGGATCTCCGCGGCTTCGCGCTCAGGTTCCTGCGCCCGCTGGACCCCTTCCTGCTCGCGGTGGCGCTCGCCATCGTGGCGGTGGCCACGCTGATGCTGGAGAGCGCCTCGCCCGAGCGGCTCGAAGCGCATCTGTTCAATCTCGCCATCGCGCTCGCCGTGATGTGGTTCATGGCCGTGCAGCCGCCGCAGCGCCTGCACAGCTTCGCCCTGCCGCTCTATGTGGTTGGCCTGGTGCTCCTGATCTGCGTGGCGATGTTCGGCGACATCTCCAAGGGCGCGCGGCGCTGGCTCAATCTCGGCTTCATGCGCATCCAGCCGTCGGAACTCATGAAGATCGCGATGCCGCTGATGCTGGCGTGGTACTTCCAGAAGCGCGAGGGCATGCTCAAGGTGCGCGACTTCCTCGTGGCCGCCGTGCTGCTCGCCCTGCCCGCGACGCTGATCCTCAAGCAGCCCGACCTGGGCACGACGCTGCTGGTGCTCAGCTCGGGCCTGTTCGTGATCTTCTTCGCCGGCCTGTCGTGGAAGCTCATCGTGCCGGTCGGCATCATCGGGGTGGCCGGCATCGTCGCCATCGTGAGCTTCGAGTCGCAGATCTGCGCGCCCGGCGTCGAGTGGCCGGGCCTGCACGAGTACCAGAAGCACCGCGTGTGCACGCTGCTCGATCCGGCCTCCGACCCGCTTGGCAAGGGCTTCCACACGATCCAGTCCACCATCGCGGTGGGCTCGGGCGGCATGCTCGGCAAGGGGTGGCGCGAAGGCACCCAGACGCACCTGGATTTCCTGCCCGAGCGGCATACCGACTTCATCCTCGCGGTGATCTCCGAAGAGTTCGGCCTCGCCGGCGTCATCATCATCCTGATCCTCTACTGCCTGCTGATCGGGCGCGGGCTCATGATCGCGCTCAACGCCGCCACGCTCTTCGGGCGCCTGCTCGCGGGCGCCATCTCGATGATCTTTTTCACCTATGCTTTCGTGAATATGGGCATGGTTGCCGGCATGCTGCCCGTGGTGGGCGTGCCGCTGCCCATGGTCAGCTATGGTGGAACCGCGCTCGTCACGCTGTGCCTGGGCATCGGCATCCTCATGAGCGTGCAGCAGCATCGCCGCCGCAAGTAACTTTCCGGAGCGACATGAAGCCCTTGCCCGCCGCCTGCCTGTTCCCGTCCCGTTCCGCGTCGCGCGCGCTCTGGCGCGCCGGTCTCGGGGCACTCCTTCCCCTGTTGTTCGCGGCCTGCGCGAGCACGCCGTCCGCCCCGCCCGGCGGCAGTCCGGCAGCCCGCCCCGCCGGCGCCGCCACGCCGCCTCCGGCGGCCGTGCCCACGCCGCGCGGCGGGGGCTATTACAAGGACGACGGCCCCGGTGACGTCACCCCCGCCAACCTCGATCTGGTGCCCGACGCGGTGCCGCGCATCGAGCCGCTGCGGCCCGCCAACGCGCGGCCCTACGTGGCGCTGGGGCAGACCTTCGTGCCCATGACGTCCCTGCAGGCCTTCACGCAGGAGGGCGTCGGCAGCTGGTACGGGCGCAAGTTCCATGGCGCGCTCACTTCCAGCGGCGAACCCTATGACATGTACGGCATGACGGCGGCGCACCCGACGCTGCCGCTGCCGAGCTACGCGCGCGTGACGAACCTCGAGAACGGCCGCCAGGTGGTGGTGCGCGTCAATGACCGGGGCCCCTTCCTGCGCAGCCGGGTCATCGATCTTTCCTACACCGCAGCCTACAAGCTCGGCTACGTGGGCAAGGGCCATGCGCGCGTGCGCGTCGAGTCGATCACGCATGACGAGATCGAGAGCGGCATGCTGGCGCGCGCCACGGCGCCGGTCGTGCAGCCGCCCCCCGCCATCCGCCCGGACGTGCCGCCCGTGGTGAGTCCGGTGCCCGTCGCGTTGCCGGCGCCCGGGCTGCCCGCGGCGGCACCCGCCACCCCCGCGCCCGCGCCCGCGCCAGCGCCTGCGGCGCAGCCTGCCGCGCAGCCGCTGGCGTCCGGCGGGGTCTTCCTGCAGCTCGGGGCGTTTGCCTCCAGCGCCAATGCCGAGAGCTTCCGCGACTACGTGACGACCGAGCTGGCCTGGCTGCGCCATGGCGTGAATGCCCTGCTGATCGGCGACAAGTACCGCCTGCGCGTGGGGCCGTTCGCCGACGCGGCCGAGGCGCGCAGCGTGGCCGAACGCATCGCCGCCGCGATCGGCACGCGTCCTTTCGTGGTGCAGTGAGCTTGAAAGCGCGGGGGTCAGCCCCAGCTATGTGAGATTCCGTGCCGAGTTCCATCATGACCGATACCCGCCAGAGCCTCCTCGAATTCCCGTGCGACTTTCCGCTCAAGATCATGGGCATGCGCCACGATGCGTTCGCCCAGACGATCGCCGAGGTGGTCGTCACGCACGCGCCCGATTTCGATCCCGCCACGATGGAGATGCGCCCCAGCAAGGCCGGTAACTACCTTGCCCTGACCTGCACCATCCGCGCCGTCTCGCAGGCTCAGCTCGACGCCCTGTACCGGGTGCTGTCCTCGCATCCGATGGTGAAGGTGGTGCTCTGATGCGCGCCGCGGGCGCGCCGGACGCCGCCCTGGCGGAGGCCCCGCGCGACGACGGCCTGGTCGTGCGCGCGCTCGGTCGCGTGGGCTATGCGGAGACCTTCGAAGCGCAGAAGCGCTTCACCGCCACGCGCGACGCGGCGACGCCCGACGAACTCTGGCTGCTGCAGCACCCGCCCGTCTATACGCTGGGGCTGGCCGGCAAGCCCGAGCATCTGCTGGAATCCAGCGACGTGCCGCTCGTGAAGATCGACCGCGGCGGCCAGATCACCTATCACGGCCCGGGGCAGGCCGTCGTCTATCTGCTGATCGACCTGCACCGGCGCAATCTCAAGGTGCGCGAGCTGGTCAGCCTCATGGAGCAGGCCATGCTCGACGTGCTCGCCGCGCACGGCGTCGCGGCCGCGCGGCGCGAGGGGGCTCCCGGCGTGTATGCGGGCGAGGCCAAGATCGGCGCGCTGGGCCTCAAGATCTCGCGCGGCTGCAGCTATCACGGGCTGTCGCTGAACGTCGACCTGGACCTCGCGCCGTTCCGCCGCATCAACCCCTGCGGCTACGAAGGGCTGCGCAGCACCAGCCTTGCGGAAGAAGGGGTGACTGTCACGACGGACGCCGTGCTGGCACAATTGGCCCTTCGTCTGAGCGAACTCCTGGCGCGCGATCATCCCCGGATCGCCTGAACACCCGGCGTGGGGCGCGCAAGCGCCGGCGACAAGAAACGGAACCCCCGATGAGCACAACAGAGAATCCCAAGAAGCTTCGCGGCGCCGACAAGACCGCCCGCATTCCCATCAAGATCGTCCCGGCCGAAAAGCTGCGCAAGCCCGACTGGATCCGCATCAAGCTCGGCAGCGCCGAGGAGACCGCGCGGTTCAACGAGATCAAGGACACCCTGCGCGACCACAAGCTGCACACCGTGTGCGAGGAAGCCTCCTGCCCCAACATCCACGAGTGCTTCGGCAAGGGCACGGCCACCTTCATGATCATGGGCGACATCTGCACGCGCCGCTGCCCCTTCTGCGACGTGGGCCACGGCCGGCCGGAGCCGCTCAACCCCGATGAGCCGCGGGAACTCGCGAACACCATCGCCGCGATGCGCCTGAAGTACGTGGTGATCACCTCGGTCGACCGCGACGACCTGCGCGACGGCGGCGCGCGCCACTTCGTCGAGTGCATCCAGGCCACGCGCGCGGCCAGCCCGCGCACCTCCATCGAGGTGCTGGTGCCGGACTTCCGGGGCCGCATGGACGTGGCGCTGGAAATCTTCAACGAAGCCACGCCCGACGTGATGAACCACAACCTCGAGACGGTGCCGCGCCTCTACAAGGCCGCGCGCCCGGGTGCCGACTACGCCTGGTCGCTGCGCCTGCTCAAGGATTTCAAGGCCATGCACCCCGACGTGGCCACCAAGAGCGGCCTCATGGTGGGGCTGGGCGAGACCGACGAAGAGATTCTCGAAGTCATGCGCGACCTGCGCGCGCACGACGTGGAAATGCTCACGATCGGCCAGTACCTGCAGCCGTCGGGCGGTCACCTGCCCGTGCTGCGCTATGTGCCGCCCGAAACCTTCAAGATGTTCGAGACCGAAGCCCTCCGCATGGGCTTCCGCAACGCCGCCTGCGGCCCCATGGTGCGCAGTTCCTACTGGGCCGACATGCAGGCCCACGGCGCGGGTGTCGTTGACGGCACCCATGCCTGACGCCGCGGGATGAGGCGGAACGCGACGGAGAGACCGGGCGCCGCCGCGAACGTGGCGCGGCCCCGCTATCCGGCGCGTTCTTCGGGGGCCTGCGGAAACGCCGTCGCGCGGGCCGCCCAGGCCCCGCCTGGCGGCTGTTCAACAACATAGACTGCGCAGTTGGGCATCGGCAACGCCAGCTGGAAGCGCCGGAAAGCACGCATGCCGGCGCGGTCGATACGGGCATCAGCCCCCTGAAGCCGCCACACGAGGAACGCCAGCCACATCCCGTGTGTAAAAAGCAGCGTTCCGTCTGGTAGCGCATCCATTTCACCCTGGAAGCGCATGACCCGATCCGCGAACTCGCGGAATGTTTCCGCGTTCTCCCCCATGCGTTTGTCCGGATCGGCTTCGTCCCAGTAGGCCTGGGTGAGCGGCCGGCGCGCCGCCAGATCCATGCCTTCGATCAGCACCGGGTCGAGGATGGAGAATTCATGCAGCAAGCCATGAACGCCCGGCCGCATCGACCAGCGCTGGCAGAAGGGTTCCGAGGTTTCCCGCGTGCGCAGAAAAGCGGACGTCAGGATTCCCGTGGGCGTGATCTCGAGTGCATCCGCCAGCTGGCGAGCGTGCTGCCGCCCGGCGGGACTCAGCGGGATCAGCGCGTTCGGCATGGTCACGCCTCCCGCGTTTGCCATGCTCTCGGCATGACGGATAAAGGTCAGGGATTTCATATGTCACCGGTATGTCAGGCAGCGTGTGCGTTTTGTGCCTTGGGCTGCTGAAGCCCGCGGCGCTCGATGCGACCCCGCCAGCATAGGCCGCCCCGGCGCCGCCCGGAATACGCGATGCCCTGGACCCACCCCGCCCGGGGGCAGGGTCGGCGGCGCCCGGGGAAGACCCCGGCGCGACCGGAGTCCTTGCGCGCACCGAGCGCGGCAGCGGTCCCGCGTGCGGGCGCGCGGGGGGCCGCCGGCGTTTTCGGGCCCGCATCCGGCGCGGGCGCGGGGGCCTGCGCGTGCCCCGCCACGAAGCGAAACAATCCGCCGCGCGACGCGGCCCCCGGGTAACGATCCGTCACACACAACGCTTCGGAGAGCGGCCATGCTGAAGGGCCCGCGATGCCGCCACCGGCCGTATCCACAACCTTCTGACGAGGCCCCCATGAAGAAGACCACCGCTGTTCTCGCGCTTGCGGGCGCATTGCTTGCCAGCGCCTGCTCCACCCCGCCCACTTCGCGCGACATGCTCATCGGCGGCGCCGCCCTGGCGGCCGCCGGCGCGGTCGGCTACTACGCCGCGCACCACAAGAAGGATCACGGCGACGATGCGCAGGCCAATCAGGAGGATTACCAGCAGGGCTTCGACGACGCGCGCAACCGCGTCGGCATGAACGACCAGAAGCGCTCCGACGCCTATGTGGCCGGCTACAACGCGGGTCGCGAGGCCCTGCAGCAGGATCGCGAGCTGGCGCGCACGCGTCGCCGGCAGGGCGACGGTTACGTGGAGGTGGCCGACCTCGTGGGCGTGCGCGCCAGCGCGGGCGAGAGCGAGCTGCGCCGGCGCGGCTTCGACAACGTCGGAGGCGCGAAGGGCAGGCACGATGCCGGCACGGCCTGGTGGAACGCGCGCGCCAACGAGTGCGTGCGGGTGACCACCGACGACGGCCGCTACAGCCGCGTGAATGTAGTGGGCGCCTCCGCCTGCCATTGAAGCCGCGTGCATATGAGAAACCCGCCGTCCCTGCGCGCGCACCCGCGCCTCCGGCGACGCCGCGCGTCGTTGTCGGGCCGCGCCCGACCCCTCCCGCCTGCGCGAATGCGCGGCGTGCGGCCCGTGACCGCTGAGGTCTCGCCGCGGCCCGCCCGGGCACGGGCCGGCCGCGTGGATCAGGACCGGCCCGCGAGGTCGCATCCTGTCACCGCCGCCGCCGTGAGCCTGCGCGTCCTGCCCGGGGGCGCGACGCGCGGGCGGATTGCGTGTGCGCGCCGTGCGCCCGGCGTGGAGGCATGCCGGCCGCTTCCGCCGGACCCCGACCCGCGCGGGGGTGCCAGACCGCTGCCGCGCCCGCCGCTCGCGCCCGTTCGCCGCGTGGGCGGGCCATCATGACGCGGCGCGTCGTGCAGGCCCTCTGTTGCGGCGGTGCGCTGCTCGCGGCCGCCGCGCACGCGCAGTGTCCGGCGCAGGCCACGCGTCTGCAGTCGCTGGCGCTGGAGCAGGCGCGGCCCGCCCTGGAGCTCAGCGCGCGCCTGCAGCGCTGCGAGCGCAGCGTGTATGTCGTCCGCGCACGCGCGGGGCAGGCGATCGTCGCGCGTCTGGAGGCGAGCGAGGGCACCGCCTATGTGGACCTGCTGCCGCCCGCCGCCGGAGCGGCACCGCTTTTCGTGGGCGCGCGCAGCGGTGCGCACTTGCGCCAACGGCTCGCGGCAGACGGCGAGTACCGGCTCGTGGTGTATCCCGTCCCGGAGGGCGCCTCGGGCGGCCGTCCCGTGCGCTACACGCTGCGCGTCGCGCTCGACGCGGCCGCCGCGTCGACGCCCGCCATGGCGGCCGAGGCCGGTTTCGAGCGCACGCTGTCGCGGCAGGGCATCACCTTCTACGTCAGCACGCAGGGGGTGGGCGCCACGCGCCGGCTGCGCATCGCGCCGCGCGGGCTGGAGGTCGACAACCGCCCCGTCGAGCGCCTCATAGAGGGTCGCGTGACGGATGCCGTGATCGAAGACCTGAACGCCGACGGGTCGCCCGAAGTGTATGTGTTCGTGCGCGACGCGCATGCCGCCGCCTCGCTCGTGGCCTACGCGGCCAACCGGCGCAGATCGCTCAGCGAGATCCATCTGCCCCCGCTCGACGCCGTGCCCGCCGACGCCGAAGGCTACGCGGGCCACGACGAGTTCGCGCTGAACGGGCGTTCTCTGCGGCGCAGCTTTCCGGTTTTCGAGCAGGGTCGGCGCACGCCGCGCACGCGCCAGCTGCAATACACCCTGCATGCCGGCGAGGCCGGTTGGGTGCTGCGGCGGCGCGGCGCCCGCACCGACTGAGCGACTGTCCGCGCGTGCCTTGCCGTGAGGCTCCGCGCGACGCGGGCCGGCTGCCCGATGGCCCGATGGCGACATGCGCTGCGGTGACGGGCACCATCGGCGTGCCCCCGCCCCGCAGGCATCGCGCCCCAACCCGGCTGCGTGACACCATCTGCGGGCATGGTGGGCCGGCGCCATGGCCAGCCGCCACCGGGGGAGGTGGGCTGCCGTTCGCCTGCGTCGCCGCGCCGGGGTGCGCCCGGCATGTGTCTCGCGCCTCCGCTTCCCGCGTTCCGTCGAAGAGCTGCCGCCCTTGCGTGCGTGCGCGATCCCGCGCCCCATCGGCCCCGGGCGCGCGCGGCGGTGGCGTCATGCCGGGAGCGGGCAGGCCCGTCCGCTCGCGCTGATCAGAACGAGTCGGTGCCCTACCTGTTCGTGGAATAGGCAAGCGCGGGACACACCCGGATGATGCCGGCCACGGAGGGTGCGCTTGCGCAAGGGGCGGCTCCCGTCCGCGCGGGCGTGAAGCGCGGGAACGCAGGCAAGGCGTCGAGCACGGAGGATGATCGTGGCGGGAATCTGCAAGGCATTCGCTCAAGGGCGCGCTTGCGCGCATGGGCTGGGAAGCATGGGGCGGGCCGTGGCCCGCCTGGTCGAGGCGAGCCTGGGTCTGTGCATGATGATGCTCGCCGCGTGCGGCAGCGCAGGCACCCTGCTGACCCAAGGCGGCCCCCCGCGCGCCACCCCGGCGGGCGTGCCGGCCGATGCGTCCCGGGGGTACCGGGAGACCGTGACCTGGGGCGATCCGCCGGGCGGGGGCGACAGCAGTGCCGTGGCGGGCCAGCTCGTGAACATCCAGCAGATCCACGCCACCGACGTCGCGTTCGCGGCCTTGCGCACCGACGGCAGCGTGGTGACCTGGGGCGAACCCGCGTGGGGCGGTGACAGCAGCGCGGTGGCGAGCCGGCTGGTCGGCGTCACGGCGATCCATGCCACGCGCGGCGCCTTCGCCGTGCTGCGCGAGGACGGCTCGGTGGTGAGCTGGGGCGAGCCGGCCTACGGCGGAGACAGCCGGGCCGTCGCGGGCCAGCTCGTGCGGGTGAGGGAGATCCACGCGGCGCGCGACGCGTTCGCGGCCTTGCGCGAGGACGGTACCGTCGTCACCTGGGGGGACGCGGACTGCGGCGGCGACAGCCGTTCCGTTGCCCACCGGCTCGTTCACGTCAAGAAGCTGTACGCCACGCGATGCGCCTTCGCGGCCCTGCGTGGCGACGGCACGGTCGTGACCTGGGGCGAAGCCCGCTGGGGCGGCGACAGCAGCGCGGTGGCCGGCCAGCTGGTGGCGGTCAGGCACATCCAGGCGGCGTTCTTCGCCTTCGCCGCGCTGCGCGAGGACGGCCGCGTGGTCACCTGGGGCGCGGTGGCGGGCGGTGGCGACAGCGCCGCCGTGGCCGACCAGCTCGTCGGCGTGAAGGAAATCCATGCCGCCGACGTCGCCTTTGCGGCCCTGCGCGAGGATGGCCGCGTGGTTACCTGGGGCTGGATGTGCTGGGGGCAGCTGTGCTGGGGGGGTGACAGCAGCGCGGTGGCGGACCGGCTCGTCGATGTGACCGGCCTGCGCGCGGCCGCGAGCGCGTTCGCGGCATTGCGGCGCGACGGCACGGTGGTGACCTGGGGCTCCGCCAAGGGGGGTGGCGACAGCAGCGGCGTTGCCGGCCGGCTCGTCGACGTGAAGGCGATTCATGCCACCGACGTGGCCTTCGCGGCCCTGCGTGGCGACGGCACGGTCGTCACCTGGGGCGCGCCGGACCATGGCGGCGACAGCCGTGCCGTGGCCCGCGAACTCGTTGCCGTGACCGGCCTCTACGCCACGACCGGAGCCTTCGCGGCCCTGCGCGCGGACGGCAGGGTGGTGACCTGGGGCGCGCCCGACTACGGCGGCGACAGCAGCGGCGTGGCGGACCGGCTCGTCGACGTGAAAACGATCTACACCGCAAAACGTGCTTTTGCCGCCGTCCGGTAAAGCCTCGCGGCGTTCGCCGCCGGGCCGCCCCGCGCAACCCTTCCGCCGTGGCGTCGTGCCCGCGGGCGACCACTCGCTGCGTTTCGCCGCGTCCTGGCGGGGGCTTTGCCGGCGTGGCGGCGGCGCGGACGAAGCGTCGCGGTTCGAGCCGTACGCGGGGGGCGCCGGCGCGGCCGCCCGGGCCCGGCGCCAGGCGGGCTCAGACGGCCGCCATCTCTTCGCCCAGCAGCAGCATCAGGTCGGTCTTGGAGGCATAGCCCCGCAACCTGCCGTCGCCGTCGAGCACCGGCAGGCGCTCACCGGAATGGCCGCCGAAGACGCCGAGGGCCTCGGTCAGCGGGGCGTCGAGCAGCAGGCGCGGGTAATCCCGGCGCAGCTGCTCCGGGGGCAGGCTGGCCGCGCCGTGCTGCGGCAGCAGCAACTCGCCCAGGGCGTGGATGGACACCGCGCCGAGAAACACGCCGGCGGCATCGACGACGTAGATATGCTGCCAGCGGCTCGCCGCATAGGCTTGCTGGATCGCCGCCAGCGGTTCCCCCGCCTGCACCACCGGAGGCCCGTCACGGCGCACCTCGGCAACGGTGCGGCGCGCGAAGCTGCGCGCGGGGAGCGGCTTGAGGGAGTCGCCGTAGATCGAGCGGGCACGCAGCAGGCGCGACAGCGCCAGCGCGATCACCGACGCCAGCATCACGGGCGGCAGCAGAGCCAGGTTGCCCGTCATCTCGACGACGATCACGATGGCCGTGAGCGGCGCATGCAGCGTGGCGGCGAGGAAGGCCGCCATGCCGCTGACGACGTACACCGGCACCTCGCTGGTGGCGCCGAGTGCCTGGGCCGCCGTGCCGAACAGCGTGCCCAGCGCGGCACCCACGAACAGGCTGGGTGTGAAGGCCCCTCCGATGGCGCCCGAACCGATGGTGATGGCGGTGGCGAGCACCTTGAAGGCGAGCAGCACGAGCAGCGCCTGCCACAGCCATTGCCCCGCGAGCATGCCGTTGACGACGCTGTAGCCATTGCCCCAGACCTGCGGCAGCCAGACCGAGATCAGGCCCACGAGCAGCCCGCCCAGCCCCAGGCGCAGGGGCGGATGGTCGGGCAGGCGGCGGAATGCCGCGCGCGCGGCATCCAGGCTGCCCATGAAGAGCGGCGCGGCCAGGCCGGCCAGCACGCCCAGCAGCGCATGCGCGGCGAGCGCGAAGCCTTCCGGCGCGTGGATGGGCGGCAGCGCATACAGCGCCTCGGCTCCGAAGAAGACGTGGCTCACGATGGCGGAGACCACGGAGGCGGCCACCAGCGGGCCCAGGATTTCGATCGAGATCGTGCGCAGCACGATCTCCGCGATGAAAAGCGTGCCCGCGATGGGGGCGTTGTAGGCAGCGGCAATCCCCGCCGCGCCGCCGCAGGCCACGAGCAGGCGGCGCTGTGGTGCGGGCAGGGCGCGCCAGCGCGCGAACAGGAAGCCCCCCAGCGAGGCGAGCTGCACCATGGACCCCTCGCGCCCGATCGAGCCGCCGCTGGCGATGCTGGCGAGCGAGGCAGCCGAGCGTGTGAGCGACAGCCGCGTGCTGATCGCCCCGTCGCGCAGCGAAATGGCTTCCATGTAATCGTTGGCCACGTCGGTGCGCAGGCGCCGGGCCAGCACGATGAACCCGCCGGCCACCACGCCGCCCACGGCCGGAATGCTCATCCGCAGCCAGGGCGGCAGGCTCGCGGCGGCGGCCACGAGGCTGTCGCTGCGGCCGTACAGCAGGAGTTCGGCCCAGGCCAGTGCCTCGCGGAAGGCCAGGATCGCACAGGCGCCGGCCACGCCCACGAGCGCGGCCTGCCAGAGCAGGCCATGCAGATCGTCGTGGCCCGCGCGCAGGGCGAGGCGCAGGCGCAGCAGGAAGGAGGACTTCGCGGGCATGACGCGCGGCTAGTGGAGGCGGGGCTCCATTCTAGAAGCTGCGCGTCCGCGAGGGGCATTCCGGGCGCCGTCGCGCGGAAAGCGAACGGCCCGCGATGCGGGCCGTTCAGGGAGACTGCGGCAAGAGCGCGACGCTCAGTTGAAACTCACGCGTCGCAGATGCGGGTCGGCCGGCGACAGGCTGTCTGTGTTCGCGGCTTCTTCGTGGAGCGCGGGCTTGCGTTCGAGCAGTTTCAGGCTCACCGCGTCGTAATGGTAGGTGGCGTCGTCACCCTCCACACGCAGCTGGCGGCCGCTCGCGTCCAGCGCGAGGGTGTGGATCGCGTGGCGTCCGGGTTCGCGCATCACGCCCAGTTCGCTGACGGTATTGCGCAGTTGCAGCACGCGCACGGCGCCGTCCTGCTGCGCGACATAGAGCACCTGGCGCGAGGCGTCCATGGTTTCGCCGGGCGTCTGTTCCATCTGCCGGAAGCGCTCGCCGACGAGGGCGAGCAGGCAGGCGCCGAAGAAGATCGCGGGCACCAGCAGAACCCAAGCGGCGCGGCGGGCGGCGAACATGACGTCAGCGGTATTCAAGCGGACATCGCCGCGCGTATCGAAGTGGGTACCAAAGCGGACTTGACTCATGATGAGGCTCCTTCATGCTTCCCTGTGAAGGACAATAGCTGACAATTTTCTGTTCACACCGGTACAGTATGTCGGGCAATACGACGTACTGTACCGGTCACATCACCGGCACAGCATCGGCGCGGAGGGAAACACCATGCAGCAAGTGAGTCTTTCACCGGACAGCGGCGTGCCGCTCGTGGATCAGATCGTGCATGCCATCCGGGGGCAGATCGATGACCGTCTCCTGCGCCCGGGCGCGCGCCTTGCCGCGATCCGCCAGTTCGCGGAGCTGCATGGCGTGAGCCGTTTCACGGTGGTCGAGGCCTACGACCGCCTGGTGGCCCAGGGCTATCTGCAGTCGCGACGCGGTTCGGGCTTCTATGTGGCGCACCGCAGCGTGCCCGAGCGCACGCCCGAGCGCGTGCCGCTCGAGCCCGGCGCCTTCGATGCGGCCTGGCTCATGCGGCAGGCCCTGGATGCGGGCTCCGAGGGCCTGCGGGCGAGCGCGGGCTGGCTGCCGCGCAGCTGGCTCGACGAGGAAGGGCTGCGGCGCCAGCTGCGGGCGATCCTGCGCAACGAGGACAGCAATCTCTCCGACTACGGGCGCCCGCAAGGCTACCTGCCGTTGCGCGAGCATCTGCCCTTCCGCCTGGCGGAGTCGGGCATCGCGGCGCAACCCTCGCAGATCGTGCTCACGCACGGGGCAACGCAGGCGCTGGACATGGCGATTCACCACTTCGTGCGCCGCGGGGATGCGGTGCTGGTGGACGACCCCGGCTACTTCTCGCTGTTCGGCTGTCTGCGCCTGCACGGCGCGCGCCTCATCGGCGTGCCCTGGACACCCGAAGGGCCGGACACCGCCGAACTCGAACGGCTCGCCGCCGAGCACAAGCCCAAGGTCTATTTCACCCAGTCCGTGCTGCACAACCCGACCGGTGCGTGTCTTTCGCCCGCGAATGCCTATCGCATCCTGCAGTGCGCGGAGCGGCACGATTTCCACATCGTCGAGGACGATGCCTACTGCGACCTGCACCCGGGCCAGACGACGCGGCTCGCCGCGCTCGACCACCTGGACCGCGTGGTCTATATCGGCAGCTTCTCCAAGACGCTTTCCGGCAACCTGCGCTCGGGCTTCGTGGCGGCGCGGCCCGACATTGCCGACGCGCTCACCGACATCAAGGTGCTGACCTCGCTCGCGACGCCGCAGGCCGTGGAGGAGGTGGTGTATCGCATGCTGACCGAGGGGCACTACCGCAAATACGTGGAGCGCCTGCGCACGCGTCTGGGCGAAGCCACCGCGCGGGCCCTGCGCATGCTCGAGCGCGTCGGCCTCACGCCTTTCATCGCGCCCCAGGGCGGGGTGTTCATCTGGGCGCGCATGCCGGGGCTGGATGACGCGGTGGCGCTGGCCGCGAGTGCCGCGCGCGAAAGCATCATCCTGGCGCCCGGCACGTTGTTCCGCCCGCAAAGCCAGGCGTCGCCGCTGATCCGCTTCAACGTCGTGTATGCCAACGACGTGCGCCTGGAGCGCTTTCTCGCGCGTGCGCTCGACAAGCTGGCCTGACCCGCGCGGCCCGGGCCCGCGCCGCGCGGGCGCGGTTCAGTAGGCCTGATCCCAGCGTTGCGACAGGCGCAGCGCGCAATTGACGAGGCCCACCATCGAGTAGGTCTGCACGAAATTGCCCCAGTGTTCGCCGGTCACGGGGTCGATGTCTTCGGCCAGCAGCCCCAGCGGCGTGCACGCGGCGAGCAGGCGGTTGAAGGTGGCGCGGGCCTCTTCGCGGCGGCCCAGCGCATGCAGCGCATAGACGTACCAGAACGTGCACACCAGGAACGCGTTCTCGGGGTGGCCGAAGTCGTCGCGCTCGATGTAGCGGTAGATGAAATCGCCATGCTTGAGTTCGCGTTCGATGGCTTCCACGGTGGCCGCGAAGCGCGGGTCGTCGGCCTTGAGGAAGCCGAACTCGTTGAGCAGCAGCAGGCTCGCATCCAGTGTGTCGCCACCCCAGCTCGCCACGAAGGCGCGACGCTCGGGGCTCCAGGCATTGGCGCAGATCTCGGCGTGCATCGCGTCGGCCGACTCGCGCCAGAAGCCGGCGCGTTCGTCCAGGCCGAGCCGCACGGCGATGCGCGCGAGGCGGTCGCAGGCCGCCCAGCACAGCACGCTGGAATACGTGTGGATGCGCTGCGAGCCGCGCAGCTCCCAGATGCCGGCATCGGGCTGGTTGTAGTGGACGAGCGCGCGCTGCCCCAGCGGTTCGAGCTGGTGGAAGAGATTGACGTCGCCCGCGTGCTCGAGGCGCGAGTCGAAGAACATGTGCGTGGCGGCCAGCACGGCCGAGCCATAGACGTCGTGCTGGATCTGCTCGAACGCCTGGTTGCCGACCCGCACCGGGCCCATGCCGCGAAAGCCGGCCAGCGCGGGCGCGAAGCGCTCGGTGAGCTGCGCTTCGCCGGTGATGCCGTAGACCGGCTGCAGCACGCCGTCGCCGGCGGCCGAGACGACGTTCAGGATGTAGGCGATGTAGCGCTCCATCGTGGTCGTCGCGCCCAGGCGATTGAGGGCGTTCACCACGAAGTAGGCGTCGCGCAGCCAGCAGAAGCGGTAATCCCAGTTGCGCCCCGAGCCCGGGTGCTCGGGGACTGAAGTGGTCATGGCGGCGATGATCGCGCCGGTGTCATCGAAGGCGTTGAGCTTGAGCGTGATGGCTGCCCGGATGACTTCGTCCTGCCAGTCGACGGGAACAAAAATCGTCCGCACCCAGTCCTTCCAGTAGGCGACGGTTTCGTCGAGGAAGTGACGACCGACGTTCTCGACCGTGTCCTGCACGGTTTCGTCGGGGCCGAGCAGGAAGGTCAGGGTGTCGTGCAGGTGGATGCAGCGGCGCTCGAGCAACGCGTGGATCGAGGCGTCCGTCGTGAGCCGCAGCACCGTGGAGGGGCCCACATAGCGGATATGATGGCTGCCGAAAGTGGTCACCGGCCGCGTCTCGCCGTAATCGAAGCGCGGATCGATGTGCACCGTGATGCGGGGATTGCCCGAAACGCGGGTCACGCGCCTCACGAGCATCGAAGGGTGGAAAATGCGCCCATGCAGAAAGAAGCGCGGCGCGAAATCGGTGATTTCCACACAGCCCCCATGCCTGTCGTACAGCCGGGTGCGCAGCACTGCGGTGTGCCGGATGTATTCCTGCTCGGAGCGCGCGAAATCCGCCAGTTCGATGGCGAAGCTGCCCGCACGGGCGTCCGGGCCGGGGCTGAGCAGGCGGCAGAACACCGGATCGGCGTCGAAGCGGGGCAGACAGGCCCAGACGATGCGCGCGCGGCTGTCGATGAGTGCGCCGATGGCGCTGTTGCCAACGAGGCCGTTGGCCAAAGAGGTGTCCGTCATGGGAGCTGCCTTGTGGGTAGGGTTCATGACGCAGCAATCACGAATACAGAATCTGGCGCAGGATCAGGCGTCGACCATGAAAGAACCTTTGCAGGCCCCCGGGGAGTAGCGAAACCATGAAATCACTGAGGCTTCAACTGCGTTTTCTTCTGCCGCTCGCGATACTGCTCGTGGCTGCAGCGTATATCACGGTGCCATTGGTCGACAAACTCACCCTGCGCTGGTTCCTGCGCGATCTCGACATCCGGGCCGCCTTCGTCGCGGACACCCTGCGCAACAATCTGGTCAATCAGCCCGGCGAACTCACGGTCGATTCGCTGCAGGCCGAGTTCAACCGCGCGATCCGCGACGAGCGCCTGCTGGGCATCGGCCTGTGCGATCGCGCCGGCAAGCTGCTGCTGCATACGCCGGGTTTTCCGGACCGTGTCGACTGCATGGGCATTCACCGGCCGGACCGCCGCAATGGCAATGGCCTGTCCTGGTCGCAGGGCGAACTGCATTTCGCCGCGATTCCCTTCGAGGCAGGGCCTTTCGTCGAAGACCGGCTCATCGTGCTGCACGATCTGAGCTTCGTGTACCGCCGCAGTGAGGATTCGCGCCAGTACATGATCATTTTCTTCGTCGGCCTCGGGCTGGCGATCGCCCTCGTCACGGTGCTGGTGGCGCACGTGAGCTGGCGCGGCTGGGTGGCGGGCACGCGTGCGCTGCTGCGCGGCGAGAGCCTGCTCAAGCCATTCCAGCCGCCTCCCGAGCTGCAGGTCGTGGCGAGCGACCTGCGCGCGATGCTGCGCGAGATGGACGAGGAGCGCCGCACGCGCATGGCCAACGAGGCGTGGTCGGCCGAACGCCTGCGCAACCTGCTGCAGACCGAGCTGCGCGGCGAACAGGTGATCGTGGTGTCCAACCGCGAGCCCTACATCCATGGCCGCAAGGGCGAGGCGATCGAAGTCCAGCGCCCCGCCTCGGGGCTGGTGACGGCGATCGAGCCGGTGATGCGCGCCTGCTCGGGCACCTGGATCGCCCACGGCAGCGGCGGCGCCGACCGCGAGACGGTGGACCGCAACGACCACGTCATGGTGCCGCCCGGGCAACCGAGCTACACGCTGCGGCGCATCTGGCTCAGCGAGGAAGAGGAGCAGGGCTACTACTACGGTTTCGCCAACGAGGGCATGTGGCCGCTGTGCCACCTTGCGCACGTGCGTCCGGTGTTCCGCCAGTCCGACTGGGAATATTACAAGGCCATCAACCAGCGCTTCGCCGATGCCGTGGTGGCCGAGGCGCGGACCGACGATCCGGTCGTGCTCGTGCAGGATTACCACTTCGCGCTGCTGCCCGCGATGCTGCGCGAGAAGCTGCCGAATGCCACCATCATCACGTTCTGGCACATCCCATGGCCCAACCCCGAGTCGTTCGGGGTCTGCCCGTGGCACGAGGAAATCCTGCGCGGCATGCTGGGCAGCTCCATCCTGGGCTTCCACACGCGGTTCCATTGCCGCAATTTCCTAGAGTCGGTGGACCGCTTCCTCGAGGCGCGGATCCGGCTCGAGGAATCCACGGTCACCTTCGATGGCGCGCTCACGCAGGTCAAGAGCTACCCGATCTCCATCCACTGGCCGGTCGGCGAGGAGGCCGAGCAGCGCCCACCCATCGACGCCTGCCGCCAGGCCCTGCGCGACCGTCTCGGGCTGGACGCCAAGCAGCTCGTGGCCGTCGGGATCGACCGCTTCGATTACACCAAGGGCATCATCGAGCGCTTCCACGCGGTCGATCGCCTCATCACCAAATACCCCGAGCTGCGCGGGCAATTCACCTTCGCCCAGTTTGCCGCGCCCACGCGCTCGGCGCTCGACGAATACCAGCTCTTCGTGGAGCAGGCCACCAAGCTCGCCGATCGCATCAACCGCCGCCATGGCACGCCGCGCTGGCAGCCCATCCAGCTGATCGCCGAGAACCAGGACGCCGAGCAGGTCACCTCGCATTTCCGCGGCGCCGACGTGTGCGTGGTCACCAGCCTGCATGACGGCATGAACCTCGTCGCGAAGGAATTCGTGGCGGCGCGCGAAGATCTGCGCGGCGTGCTCGTGCTGTCCGAATTCACGGGGGCCGCGCGTGAGCTCGACGCGGCGTTGATCGTCAATCCCTACGACGTCGAACGCACCGCCGACGCGATCTACCACGGTCTCACGATGTCCGCCGCCGAGCAGGCCGAGCGCATGCGCAGCCTGCGCAGCATCGTCAGCGAGGACAACATCTACCGCTGGGCCGCCAACATGCTGCTCGACGCGGCGCGCATGCGCCGCAACGAGCGCATCAGCGCGCGTCTGTCGGGGGAGGGCCGCTGATGCAGCGACTCTTCTCGCCCGCGGGCGAACGCGCGATGCGCGAGATCATCCAGCGCCGTCCGCTGCTTGCGCTGGATTTCGACGGCACGCTGGCGCCCATCGTCAGCAATCCCGGCGATGCGCGCGCCCCGCAGGAAGTCTCGCGCCTGCTCACGCCCCTGGGCAGCTTCTTTCCGGTCGCCATCGTGACCGGCCGCTCGGTGGCCGACGTGTCCGGCCGGCTCGGCTTCAATCCGCGCTTCATCGTCGGCAACCACGGTGCCGAGGGCCTGCCCGCCGACGGCGGGCTGCATGCCGACATCACGCCCTGGCGCGAGCGCATCCTGCGCGACTTCAAGGCCCGCCTCGACGCGGCCGGCGTGCAGGTCGAGGACAAGGACTACTCGCTCTCGCTGCATTACCGCCAGGCGCACGACCCGCATGCCGCGCGCGACCTCATCCACGCCGCGATCCGTTCGCTCGAACCCGCACCGCGCGTGATCGGCGGCAAGTTCGTCGTCAACCTGCTGCCCGGCAACGCGCCCGACAAGTTCGATGCCGTGCATTCGCTGCTGCGCATTTCGGGCTGCAGCAGCGCGATCTTCGCGGGCGACGACGTGACCGACGACATCGTCTTCGAGAAGGCGCCGGCGGACTGGCTGACGGTGCGCGTCGAAGCGCTCCCGACCAGCCGCGCGCGCTTCATGCTGGCCGAGCAGGGCGACGTGCCGCGCTTCCTGCGTCGCCTGCTCGAGATCGCGGGCGAGGTCGTGACCCCCTGATTTTCCGCTGTCTGAAAACGAGAACCGATGAATACCCTGAAATTCCTGCTGGAACAGAACACCCTGGAGCAACTGCTGTACGCGCTGGGCGCGGCGCTGATCGCCCTGTTCGCGCTGATCACCGCGCGCCGCGTGCTCGTCGCCCGCCTGCACCGGATCAGCCGCCAGACCAGCGTGATCTGGGACGACGTGCTGGCCGACGTGCTCGCCTCCACCAAGCTGCCCTTCATGATCTGGCTGTCGGTGCTGGCCGGGCTCACGCAGATCCGCCTGCCCGCCGACACCGCCGCGCTGCCCTACAAGGCGATGATGATCCTGCTGATCGTGCAGGCCGGCATCTGGGCCGCGCGCGCGGTCGCGAGCTGGGTCGAGCTGCGCCTGGAGGCCAGCCGCAAGGCCGGCGACGGCGCGGCCGTGACGAACTTCGGCGTGATCTCGTTCATCCTGCGCGTGCTGGTGTGGGTGGTGACGCTGCTCTCGCTGCTCGACAACCTGGGCGTGAACATCACCACGCTCGTGGCCAGCCTGGGCATCGGCGGCATCGCGGTCGCCCTGGCCGTGCAGAACATCCTGGGCGATCTGCTGGCCTCGCTCTCGATCGCGCTCGACAAGCCCTTCGTGGTGGGGGATGCGATCAACGTGGACGGCCTCACGGGCACGGTCACGCACGTCGGTCTCAAGACCACGCGCGTGCAGAGCACCTCGGGCGAGGAACTCGTGTTCGCCAACAACGATCTGCTCAAGAGCCGCGTGCGCAACTACAAGCGCATGAACGAGCGGCGCATCGTGTTTGGCTTCGGCCTGACCTACGACACGCCGCCCGACGCCCTGCGCGAGCTGCCCGGCGCGCTGCGCGGCATCGTCGAAGCCACGCCCGGCACGCGCTTCGACCGCGCGCACTTCAAGGCCTTCGGCGCGTCCAGTCTGGATTTCGAGGTGGTCTACGTGATGCTCACGCCCGACTATCTGGCCTACATGGATGCCCAGCAGGCGATCAACCTGGCGCTGCTCGAGCACTGCAACGCGCGCGGCCTGGCGTTCGCCTTCCCCACCCAGACCCTGCACGTGCAGACCCTGCCCGCCCCGGCCGACGCGCCCGCGCCGGGCTGAGGCCGGCCGCGCGGCTCAGCGCGACTCCTTGACGATGCGCGCGTTGGCTGGCTGCAGCGGGCGCGCGTTGTCATCATGGTAGCGGCGGAAGATGTCGATCTGCTCGCGCGAGAGTTCCACGGGCTCCTTGAGCACCAGCCACAGCACGCCCTCGCTGCAGGGCGGCGTGGTGAGCGAGCCCATGAAGGCGTAATACCCGCGTTGCGCGGGCAGCACGTCGGCCATCTGGATCGGCGTCTGGGCGGTGTATTCGTCGTCGCGTTCGAGCGGCAGGTTGTTCCACAGCGTCTGGATCAGCGGATTCGCCCGGCCCTCGCGCAGCAGCACCACGAGGATCGCGAGACGGCCCTCGGCGTCGCGGTGCAGGAGCTGCATCGACATCTCGAAGCTGCGGCCCTCCACGCGAATCTCGGCGGGGCTGTGGAAATCCGCGTGCTGGAGTTCGTAGCGGCGTCCCATCACCGACAGCGTGGAGCCGCGCCCGTAGCCCACGCGTATCGTGCGGCCGTTGTCGAGGATGTTGAAGTAGGAAAGCTTGTAATCGATGCCCAGCGCGTCCTGGTCCACCTTCAGGCCGTTGCGGATGTCGATCGGCGACTGGCGCGTGCCGCGCGCGCACAGCGCGTTGGCGGGCGTCAGCGTGGCCCAGGCCTGCGGGCCCGTGTGGCCCGTGTACGACCACGCGCGCGGCCCCGGCGGAGGCGGCGCCAGCGCGGCCGTTGCCGCCGTGCTGGCGGTTACGGCCGCACCACGCGCGGCGGGCAGGGTGGTGGGCGTGACCGTGGCAGGC
>JAVHXQ010000004.1 GCA_031119555.1 Candidatus Dactylopiibacterium sp. | reverse complement strand
AGTTGAGGCAAACCAGCAAGGTTTGAGGGCCGGCGGCGGGAATGGGAACAAAAGAAAACCGCCGCGCCGCAAATTCGATAGCCCTGGTGGGCAAGCGGGTAAAAGAGGCTTACAGGGAGTGGGGCAACTTCTGTGGGGGAAGTGGCGTATATCTTCCCTGCCGACCAACGGGCCCAGTACAAGACTGGCGCCTTGCGAAGGGATCGTTCGTTGGGCGCCGCAGTCCATAGTTCGGTTCGGACATCCTGGCAGCAGAAACAAAAACGCCTCGCGGAGTTCGCGAGGCGTTCTTGTTGCCGGAATTCACCGGCCCCCGGGGGGCGCCTGCTCGGCGCCTCCGGCGGCGGGAGGCTTCGCAGCGGTCAGGCGGCAGGCGTTTCGTCGTTGAGCAGGGCCTTCATCGACAGCTTGACCTTGCCCTTCTCGTCGGTCTCGAGCACCTTCACGCGCACGACCTGACCTTCCTTGAGGTAGTCGGACACGTTGTTGACGCGCTCCTTGGCGATCTGCGAGACGTGCAGCAGGCCGTCGCGGCCCGGCATGATGTTCACGATCGCGCCGAAGTCGAGGATGCGCAGCACGGGGCCTTCGTAGATCTTGCCGACTTCAACTTCCGCCGTGATCTGGTCGATGCGGCGCTTGGCTTCGTCGGACTTGGCCTGGTCGGCAGAGGAGATGGTGACGGTGCCGTCGTCCTGGATGTCGATCACGCAGCCGGTTTCTTCGGTCAGCGCGCGGATCACGGCGCCGCCCTTGCCGATCACGTCGCGGATCTTTTCCGGGTTGATCTTGAAGGACATCATGCGCGGAGCGTAGGCCGACAGCTCGGAGGTGTCCGCCTGTGCGTCGTTCATGATGTTCAGGATGTGCAGACGGCCTTCCTTGGCCTGCTCCAGCGCCTTGTTCATGATGGCCGGCGAGATCGAGTCGATCTTCAGGTCCATCTGCAGCGCGGTCACGCCAGTGGCGGTGCCGGCCACCTTGAAGTCCATGTCGCCGAGGTGATCCTCGTCGCCCAGGATGTCGGTCAGCACGGCGAAACGACCGCCGTCCTTGATCAGGCCCATGGCGATGCCGGCCACCGGCGCCTTCAGGGGCACGCCGGCATCCATCATCGACAGCGAGCCGCCGCAGACGGACGCCATCGAAGAGGAACCGTTCGATTCCATGATTTCCGACACGACGCGGATCGTGTAACCGAATTCCTTGGCGTCCGGCAGCACGGCGGCCAGCGCGCGCTTGGCCAGGCGGCCGTGGCCGATTTCACGGCGCTTGGGCGAACCCACGCGGCCGGTCTCGCCCGTGGAGTACGGGGGGAAGTTGTAGTGGAGCATGTAGCGCTCCTTGTACTCGCCGACGATGGCATCGATGATCTGCTCGTCACGGCCCGTGCCCAGCGTGGTCACGACCATCGCCTGGGTTTCGCCGCGCGTGAACAGCGCGGAGCCGTGCGTGCGCGGCAGCGCGCCGGTGCGGATGCTGATGGGGCGCACGGTGCGGGTGTCGCGGCCGTCGATGCGGGGTTCGCCCGCGAGGATGCGGCCACGCACGATGGCGGATTCCAGCTCGAAGAGCACGTTCTTGACGTCGTTGTCGCGCGGCGCGCCTTCTTCGCCGGTCACGAGTGCCGTCACGGCCTTCTTGGTGATGTCCTTGAGCATGCCGCTGCGGACCGACTTGGAGGTCGTCGCGAAGGCGGCTTCGAGTTCGGCCTGGGCGATTTCCTTGACGCGCGCGATCAGCGTTTCGTCCTTCGCCGGCGCGACCCATTCCCACTCGGGCTTGCCTGCCACCTCGACGAGTTCGTGGATGGCCTGGATGGCGGCCTGCATCTGCTGGTGACCGAACACCACGGCGCCGAGCATGACGTCTTCGGACAGTTGCTTGGCTTCGGATTCGACCATCAGCACGCCAGCTTCGGTACCGGCCACGACGAGATCCATCTCACTGGAGGCAAGCTGGGTGGTCGTGGGGTTGAGGACGTACTGGCCATCGACGTAACCGACGCGCGCGGCACCGATGGGGCCATTGAAGGGCACGCCGGAAATCGCGAGGGCGGCCGAGGTGGCGATCATGGCGGGGATGTCGCCATCGACTTCAGGGTTCTGCGAGAGCACGGTCGCGACGACCTGCACTTCGTTGTAGAAGCCCTCGGGGAAGAGCGGGCGGATCGGACGGTCGATCAGACGCGAGGTCAGGGTTTCCTTCTCGGTCGGGCGCCCTTCGCGCTTGAAGAAGCC
Organism: Candidatus Dactylopiibacterium sp.; assembly: GCA_031119555.1. Taxonomy (GTDB): domain Bacteria; phylum Pseudomonadota; class Gammaproteobacteria; order Burkholderiales; family Rhodocyclaceae; genus Uliginosibacterium. Next base: position 94,927 of record JAVHXQ010000004.1, on the reverse strand, counting down.
GCCGGGGATACGGCCCGCGGCGTAGAACTTCTCCATGTAGTCGACGGTGAGAGGGAAGAAATCCTGGCCCGGCTTCGGGTCCTTGGCCGCCACGACGGTCGCCAGCACGACGGTGTCATCGATCGTGCAGATCACGGCACCATGAGCCTGGCGAGCGATCTCGCCGGTCTCGAGGGTGACGGTGTGCTGACCGTACTGGAAGCTTTTCTTGATGGCTTGAGGCACGGAATTATCCTTTCTGGATGCACGCTTCACATGAAGCGGTTCGCCCGGCAGACATCCTGCGGGCACGGCTGACTTACTGCTGAGAAATCGTTGGGCGACGCAGAAATTGCCGCCCGGAAGGGGCATTACCTAAAACAAAGCCGGCCAAGCCCCTGTTGGCCCGCCGGCTTCGTGGTCTTTCAGCGCCGGGTCCGCAGACCCGTTCGCCGCAAGCACCCGGGTGCGCGCATTACTTGCGCAGGCCGAGACGCTCGATCAGGGCACGGTAGCCCTGGAAGTTCTTGCTCTTGTAGTAGTCCAGCAGCTTGCGGCGCTGGCTGACCATCTTGAGCAGGCCGCGGCGGGAGTGGTGATCCTTGACGTTGGCCTTGAAGTGGTCGGTCAGACCGTTGATGCGGGCCGTCAGCAGCGCGATCTGCACTTCGGGGGAACCGGTGTCACCCTGGGCGCGCTGGAAGTCGCCGACGATCTGGGCCTTTTGTTCGATGGAAATTGCCATGTCTGATTCTCTTTCTGACTGATTATTGCGCCCGCCCGGTCACAACGACCGCACGAGAACGCTTCAAGCTGCATTGAAAACGATCAACCGGACCGGCCGCAGCTCGCCAGTACCGTTGAATTCTCCCAAACCGAGAAAATGAGGGCCATACAGACGCACCTGACGGGCGTCACCTGCCAAGCGGATCGCCTGCCCGTGCAGGATTCGATCAGTCTGGCTGGCGTCCAGCTGGATTGCATCGAGATGCGCCACGAGTGCGTCGGGCTTTGCAAGCAGCGCGGGACGCGCTGCTTCATCCACCTCCGCGATCGCTTCCAGCGTCAGGGCCTGCCCAATTTCGAGCGAACCGATGCTGGTGCGGCGCAAGGCCGTGAGATGCGCACCGCAGCCCAAGGCCTCGCCGATATCTTCGGCAAGGGTGCGAATATAAGTCCCTTTCGAGCATCGCACAAGGATTTCCACCTCGGGCAGCGCAATTCGGTGGACCTCGAGCGAGTGAATGGTCACGCGGCGCGCTTCGCGCTCGATTTCCACGCCCTGCCGGGCATATTCGTACAGCGCCCGGCCCTGATGCTTGAGCGCGGAATACATCGGCGGCACCTGCTCGATCTCTCCCAGAAAGCGTGCGCAGGCGGCGTGGACGGCGGCCTCGTCACACCCGACCGGGCGCGTCAGCACGACTTCGCCCTCGGCGTCGCCGGTCTGCGTCGTCACGCCCAGCAGCAGCGTCGCCGCGTAGGTCTTGTCGGCTTCGAGCAGACGGTTCGAGAACTTCGTCGCCTCACCGAAGCACAGGGGCAGCAAGCCCGTGGCCATGGGGTCCAGCGTGCCGGTGTGCCCGGCTTTCGCTGCCGAGAAAAGGCGTCGCGCCTTCTGCAGGGCATCGTTTGAGCTCAGGCCGGCGGGCTTGTCGAGCAGCAACACACCGTCGACGATCTGCCAGCGCTTGCGCACGGGCGGCGCCTCGCTCATGAACGCCCCTCGTTTGCGTCATCGGCGTCGCGCGCCTCTTCTTCCGGCGCATCCTCGCCCCGATGGGCGCGGTCGTCGGCCACCGTGCGATCGATGAGCGCGGACATGTAACTGCCCTGCTCGACCGAACGGTCATAAACGAAGTGCAGCTCGGGCGTGGTGTGGATGCGCACGCGGCGCCCCAGCTCGCGGCGCAGGAAACCGCCCGCCCGCCGCAGGCCGGCGAGAATCGCCTCCACGCCTTCTTCGCCCTGCATCGAGGTGAAGAAGATCTTTGCGTGCGCGTAGTCGGGCGTGAGCTCGACATCGGTCAGGGAAATGAGACCGACGCGCGGGTCCTTCAGCTCGAGCCGGATCAGCTCTGCCAGTTCCCGCCGGATCTGCTCAGCCACGCGCGTGGCGCGCGAATATTCTTTTGCCATGGTTATCTCCAACACAAACGGGCCCCGCAGGGCCCGCTTGCTTCTTCTCTTGCCGGATTTCCGGAAAGGCCAGCCTCAGAGCGTGCGGGCGACTTCCTGGATTTCGTAGATTTCGAGGTGATCGCCCTCATGGATGTCGTTATAGCCGCGCAGGGACAGGCCGCATTCGTAGCCCGCCCGCACTTCCTTGACGTCATCCTTGAAGCGCTTGAGCGACTCGAGTTCCCCGTCGTGCACCACCACGTGGTTGCGCAGGATACGCACACGCGAATTGCGCTTGACGAAGCCGTCGAGCACATAGCAACCCGCGATCGTGCCCACCTTGGAAATCACGAACACCTGGCGGATCTCCACGGTACCCGTGATCTGCTCGCGCTTCTCGGGGGCCAGCATGCCGGACAGCGCCTGCTTCACCTCATCCACGGCGTCATAGATGATGTTGTAGTAGCGGATATCCACGCCGAAGGTCTCGGCCACCTTGCGCGCACCGGCATCGGCACGCGTGTTGAACCCGATGATGACGGCCTGCGATGCCTGCGCCAGATTGACGTCGGACTCCGAGATGCCGCCCACCGCTGCGTGGATGACGTTGACGCGCACTTCCTCGTTGGAAAGCTTCTGCAGCGACTGCACGAGCGCTTCCTGCGAACCCTGCACGTCGGCCTTGACGATGAGGGGCAGCGTCTTGATGTCGCCTTCCTTCATCTGCTCCATCATGTTTTCGAGCTTCGCGGCCTGCTGCTTGGCGAGCTTCACGTCGCGGAACTTGCCCTGGCGGAACAGCGCGATTTCGCGCGCACGGCGCTCGTCGGCGATGGCCATGACTTCGTCGCCCGCGGCGGGAACTTCCGACAGACCCAGAATCTCGACCGGAATCGAAGGGCCGGCCTCGGCGATCTGCTTGCCGTTCTCGTCGAGCATGGCCCGGACGCGACCGAAGGTCGCCCCGGCCAGCACCACGTCACCGCGTCGCAACGTGCCGCTCTGCACCAGCATGGTGGCCACCGGGCCACGGCCCTTGTCGAGGCGCGCCTCGATGATGAGACCCTTGGCGGGCGCATCGATCGCAGCGGTCAGCTCCAGCACTTCGGCCTGCAGCAGCACGTTCTCGAGCAGCTCGTCGATCCCCGCGCCGGTCTTGGCCGACACCGGGCAGAACGGCGAATCGCCGCCGTACTCTTCCGGCACCACGCCTTCGGCCACCAGTTCCTGCTTGACCCGCTCGGGGTTGGCTTCGGGCTTGTCGATCTTGTTGACCGCCACCACGATGGGCACGCCTGCGGCCTTCGCGTGGTGGATGGCTTCCTTGGTCTGCGGCATCACGCCATCATCGGCGGCAACCACCAGAATCACGATGTCGGTGGCCTTCGCGCCACGGGCACGCATGGCCGTGAAGGCCTCGTGACCCGGGGTGTCGAGGAACGAGATCACGCCGCGCGGCGTCTTCACGTGGTAGGCCCCGATGTGCTGCGTGATCCCGCCGGCTTCGCCCGCCGCCACCTTGGTGCGACGGATGTAGTCCAGCAGCGAGGTCTTGCCGTGGTCGACGTGGCCCATGATGGTCACGACCGGCGCACGCGGCTCCAGCGTCACGTCCTTGGCCTCGTCGCCCTCGATCAGGAAGGCTTCCGGATCGTCGAGCTTGGCCGCCAGCGCGGTATGGCCCATCTCTTCCACGATGATCATCGCGGTTTCCTGGTCCAGCACCTGGTTGATGGTGACCATCTGCCCCATCATCATCATCTTCTTGATGACTTCGTTGGCCTTGACCGACATCTTGTGGGCCAGGTCGGCCACGGAGATGGTTTCGGGCACGTGCACTTCGCGCACCACGGGTTCGATCGGCGCCTGGAAGGCCGTCATGTGGTCGTTGCCGTGACGACCGCCACGGCCGCCCTTCTGACCACTGCGCCAGCCACCCGCACCGCCTGAGTCACCCCGGGTCTTGAGGCCGCTGCGCTTGTTGCGTGAATCATCGTCGCGACCCGCGCCGCTGCGTGCGGGCGGGGCGTTGCCCGGCTTGCGGGCAGCGTCCGCCGTCGCCGGCTTGTTCGGACGATGCAGCGTATTGCCGGTTTCCTTGCGGGCGCCGGCTTCCTTCGCCTTCGCGGCGGCGGTGGCCGCGGCGGTGGCCGCGGCGGCGGCAGCTTCTGCCTCGGCCTTGATGCGTGCTTCGGCGGCGGCCTTGCGGGCAATCGCCTCGGCTTCACGCGTCCGCTTGTCGGCGGCCTGGCGTTCGAGCAGCTCACGATGACGACGCTCTTCGCGTTCGCGGGACGTTTCGGCACGCGGCGCAACGGACAGCTTGCCAACCGACGCACTCGCGGGCTTCTCGGCGGCCACGGGCGCCACGACGGGCTCGGCCGGCGCTACCACCTGAGGCTCGGGCTCGGGCTCAGGCGCGGGTTCCGGCTCGGGTTCGGGTTCCGGTGCGATCTCGACGACAGGTTCGGGCTCCGGTTCCGGCTCAGGTTCGGGTTCCGGGGCAGGCTGGGGCGCAACCGGCGGCGGTTCGACAGCCTCGATCACGGGCGCAGCAGGAGGCGCCGGGGGCGTTTCCACCATGGCAGCTTCGAGCGGTTCGACGGACGCAGCCGCTTCGGCCCCTTCAGCACCGGCTTCAGAGCCGAATTCGAGATCGTCGCGCTTGACGAAGGTGCGCTTCTTGCGCACCTCGACCTGAATCGTGCGCGCCTTGCCGGTTGCGTCGGCAGCCTTGATCTCCGTCGTCTGCTTGCGGGTCAGCGTGATTTTCGACTTGGCCGCCGCGTCATTGCCGTGCGAGCGACGCAGGTAATCCAGCAGACGCGTCTTGTCCTGCTCACTGACAGGATCTGCGGCATTGGTCTTGCTAACACCGGCCCGTGCGAATTGCTCCAGCAATGCCGGGGCCGGCATTTTCAGTTCGGTGGCAAACTCCGCCACGCTCATTTGCGCCATCGTGTACTTCTCCCCCCGCTTACTCGAACCAGTGCGCACGCGCCCTGGTGATCAGATTCTTGGCACTGGTCTCATCCAGCCCACCCAGTTCAACCAGCTCGTCGACGGCGAGATCGGCCAGCTCATCGCGGCTCTTCACGCCTCCCTGGGCAAGTTTCGCCGCGAGCGCCTTGTCCATGCCTTCGAGCGAAAGCATGTCTTCCGCCACACCTTCGAGATGCTCCTCATTGACGATCGCCTCGGTCAGCAGCACGTTACGCGCACGCTGACGAAGCTCGTTGACCGTGTCTTCATCGAAGGCTTCGATCTCGAGCATTTCGGCGAGCGGCACATAGGCCACTTCTTCGAGCGAGGAAAAACCTTCGGCAATCAGGATGTCGGCGACTTCCTCATCGACGTCCAGCCTGTCGCAGAAGAGGTTGCGCACCTGAGCCTGCTCAGCCTCGGTTTTCTCGGCTGCGGCCTGCTCGGTCATGAGGTTGATGTTCCAGCCCGTGAGCTCGGAAGCGAGCTTCACGTTCTGGCCACCGCGGCCGATCGCCATCGCGAGATTGCTCTCATCGACAACGACTTCCATGGTGTGCGTCTCTTCATCGACGACGATGGAGCTCGCCTCGGCGGGCGCCAGCGCGTTGATCACGAACTGTGCCGGCTCGGCCGACCACAGCACGATGTCCACGTTCTCGCCACCCAGTTCGTTGCGCACGGCGGTCACGCGCGAGCCTCGCAGGCCCACGCAGGTGCCGATGGGATCGATGCGCGGATCGTTCGACTTGACGGCGATCTTCGCGCGCAGGCCAGGGTCGCGCGCGGCGGCCTTGATCTCGAGCAGGCCGTCTTCCATTTCGGGCACTTCGAGTTCGAAGAGGCGCGTGATGAATTCCGGCGCGGCGCGCGAGAGGATCAGTTGCGGGCCGCGCTGACCACGATCGATGCGCAGCAGGAAAGCGCGCAGGCGATCGCCCACGCGCAGGTTTTCCTTCGGAATCTGCTGGTCGCGCGGCAACACGGCTTCGAGGCGACCGCACTCGACGATGGCATTGCCACGCTCGATGCGCTTGATGCTGCCGGTGACCAGGTGCTCGCCCCGGTTCAGGAAGTCGTTGAGGATCTGCTCGCGTTCGGCGTCGCGGATCTTCTGCAGGATCACCTGCTTGGCGGCCTGCGCGCCAATACGGCCAAAATCGATAGGCTCAAGCGGTTCCTCGACATATTCGCCCACTTCGATGTCGGGGAATTGCTCGCGCGCGTCGATGATGCCCATCTGGGCCTCGTCATTCTCGACCTCGGCATCGGGCAGCACGACCCAGCGGCGAAAAGACTCATAGTCCCCCGAATCGCGATCAATGCTCACGCGCACGTCAGCGTCGTCGTGAATCCGCTTCTTGGTGGCAGAAGCCAGCGCCATTTCCAGCGCGGTAAAGACGATATCCTTGGCCACGTTCTTCTCACGTGCCAGAGCGTCCACAAGCAGCAAAACCTCGCGGCTCATTGTTTCAATCCCCTGAAAGCGAATACGTCAAAATTTCGGAACCAGGCGCGCGCGCTCGATCTGATCGAGCGGCAAGGCAAGCTCCCCCTTCTCGGTCTGCAGCAGCACGGCGCCTTCGCGCACGCCCCCCAGCACGCCTGCAAAATTACGCTGATTGCCAATCGGGATGCGGATACGGATCTGGGCTTCCTGCCCGGCAAAACGCTCGAAGTCCTGCTCGCGCTTGAGTGGGCGGTCAAGGCCCGGCGAGGAGATTTCGAGGCGGTCATAACTGACGTTCTCGACTTCGAATACGCGCTGGAGCTGATTACTCACGGTCGCGCAGTCATCCACCGTCACACCGCGCTCGATATCGATATAGATGCGCAGCAGACGGCCGCCGGGGGAGAGCTCGATATCCACGAGTTCATACCCCATACCGGCCAGAGTGCGTTCTACAAGGCTGAAAAGATCCATTTCGGCGCCACAAATAAAAAATGGGCGGAACGCCCATCTGACAAAGCAACCAGACCAGAAGCGCCTGATCTGAATCAACAAAACGGATGGATTATAGCACAGACGGGGCCGTCCGTAAATTCCTGCCCGCAAACAGACGGCCGCGCGAAGCTTCTCGCGCGGCCCCGACAGAATCACCCCTCGTTCGATACCGCAGCGGGCTTCGCACGACGCGGGCCACGCGGGCGCCGCGGCTTGCGAGCGGCGGGCTGACTATCACCCGTCGCGCTTTCCGGCTTTACGGAAGGCTTCTGCTCGGCACCCCCCAGCGCGGCCACACCGTCGCCCTGCGGTCGCGGCTTGCGACGCGCACCTCGGGAGCGACGCGGCGCGCCGGCCTCTCCATCGGCCTTCTCGGGCCGCGGCGGGGCTTCCTTGGCATGCGGACGCGTGCTGCGCGGACCGCGGCTGGCCTGGGCGCGACGCTTCTCCTCGGGACGCTGCTGGCGCTGCTCGACGGGGCTGCCCGTCAGCTGGGCCACCTGCTCGGGTGCCATCTCTTCATACATGCCGCGCTTGAGACGCCCCGGCAGATCCACCTTGCCGTACCGCACCCGCATCAGGCGGCTGACCGTCAGGCCGATGGCCTCGAACATGCGCCGCACTTCGCGGTTGCGCCCTTCGGAAAGCGTGACGCGATACCAGTGATTGGCGCCTTCGCCGCCCTCGTCGGACAGCGTCGTGAATTTCGCGGGACCATCATCGAGCGTGATGCCCGTCGTGAGTTCGGTCTTCTGCTCGTCGGTGAGTTCGCCGAGCAGACGCACGGCGTACTCGCGGTCGATCTCGTAGCGCGGATGCATCATGCGGTTGGCCAGCTCACCATTGTCGGTAAAGAGCAGCAGGCCGGAAGTATTGAAGTCCAGGCGGCCAATGGCGATCCAGCGGCCCTTGTTGATCATGGGCAGACGATCAAACACGCTGGGCCGGCCCTCGGGATCATCCTTGGAGACGATCTCGCCCTCGGGCTTGTGATACATCAGCACGCGCGGCCCGCGCTTTTTCTGCTCGGCGGCAAAGCGCAGGTTCGCGAGCTTGCCATTGACCTTCACGCGATCGCCGGGGCCGATCTTCTGCCCCAGGAAGGACGGCTCGCCGTTGACGCTCACGCGCCCGGCAACCACCCATTCCTCGATCTCGCGGCGCGAACCATAGCCCGCTTCGGCGAGCACTTTCTGAATGCGTTCGCCGGGCAGAGCCACCACTTTCGAAGCGCCGGCCCCCGGACCGCCGCGACCCCAGCGCCCGGCGCCCGAAGGCAAGCCGAGGTCGAGATCGCGCGTCTGTTCGAGACGCCCCATGAAGGCAAGCTGGCCGTCGTGTTCGCCTTCGATGAAGTCGGGGGAATCGAAATCGATTTCAGGCGCCGAGGACGCCGTCGGGGCGGGGCGACGCAGGGGGCTGTTCTTCTTGTTGTTGCGCGGGCGCGGACGACGCGCCTTCTGCGGTGTCGACAAGATCGAGTACTCCTTCAAGCTCGGCCAAGGGAGGCAGCTCTGTCAGGCTGCGCAGACCGAGATCATCCAAGAATTTTCGGGTGGTGGCATACAGGGCCGGGCGGCCCGGAGTGTCGCGATGGCCGATCGTGTCGATCCAGCCTCGGGTTTCCAGCAGTCTGATGATCTGGCTGGAAACGGCCACGCCACGGATGTCTTCGACATCTCCGCGCGTGACGGGCTGACGATACACGATGATCGCCAATGTTTCCAGCACCGCGCGCGAATAGCGCGGCGCCCGCGTTTCCTTGAGACGGTCGAGCCAGGGCTGCAGGTCGGCGCGGGTCTGGAAGCGCCATCCGCTGGCGAGCCGGACGAGCTCCGCGCTGCGTCCGGTCCACTCGCGCTGCAGCTCCGCGAGCAGGCGGAGCAACAGCGGGGTGCCGAGGTCCGGCTCGAAAACGCGCCGCAGCGTGGCAAGCGGCAGCGGTTCGCTCGCCGAAAGCAGCGCGGCTTCGAGCACCTGACGCGCAAAAGCCAGATCGAGCCCGCCGTCGGGCGCCTCTCCGGCGTCCTGCGGCAAGCCGGCCACCTCGTCGGGCAGTTCGTCAGGCAACGGATTCGACGGGTTCATGAGAGGCGTAGGCAAGTCGGACATAAAGCGTTTCCATGGGCGCGTTCTGGCTGATCCTGACCAGTCGTTCCTTGACGAGTTCGAGCACCGCGAGAAAGCCCACGATCAGGCTGGAAATGCCGTGCGTGACGTCGAACAGCGCCTCGAACGGCAGCTCGTCCCCCTCCCGCAGGCGACGCAGGATGGCGCTCATGTGCTCGCGTACCGACAGCGTTTCACGCCGGATATGGTGGGTGCGGTTCAGACGCGCGCGCCGCAGGAGCGTGAGCCACGCCTCCTGCAGATCGTTGAGGCTCACGTCGGGCAGGCGTTCGACGGTCTTCTCCGCCACCTGCACGGCCACCCACTCGAAATTGCGCTCCACGCGGGCAATGCCGTCGAGCAGGCGCGCACCCTGCTTGATGCGCTCGTATTCGACGAGCCGACGCACGAGTTCGGCGCGCGGATCCTCCTCGGCATCAGCCGGATTTTCGCGCGGCGGACGCGGCAGCAGCATGCGCGACTTGATGTCCAGCAGCGTCGCGGCCATGAGCAGATAGTCGGACGCGAGATCGAGATTGGAGGCGCGCATCGCCTCCACGTAGCGCAGATACTGCTCGGTCAGGGGCGCCATCGGAATATCCAGGATATCCAGATTGGCGCGGCGGATCAGATACAGCAAGAGATCGAGCGGCCCTTCGAAGGTATCGAGAAAGATCTCCAGCGCGTCGGGCGGAATATAAAGATCGGAGGGCAGCGCGGTGAGCGGCTCGCCATGGATGCGCGCGAGCACCAGCGTGCCCTGCGCCTGCGGCATGGAAAGGGTGGTCTCGTTCATGCGCCCCGGCCTCGCCTCAGACGGCCCACGCTCAGACGCCCGCGAGAGCCAGCAGGAAGCGCAGGATGGGCTGCACCACCCAGCGGAACAGATGGTCCAGCAGGCCGAAGTACAGCAGCGCGATCAGGATGAAGAAACCGTAGGGCTCGAGCCGCGACCAGCTGATCGCCTGGCGCACGGGCAACAGGCTGACAGCGATGCGCCCGCCATCGAGCGGCGGAATCGGAATCAGGTTGAGCACCATGAGGCCGATATTGACGATCATGCCGCGCGTGGCCATCTCCAGCCACAGCGAATCGGCCGAGACCTGCACGCGCAGCGCCACTCCCAGGATCACGGCCCATGCGATGGCCTGCACGAGATTCGTCGCCGGCCCGGCGGCGGCGACCCACAGCATGTCGGCCTTGGGCTTGCGCAGGCGGCCGAAATCCACGGGAACCGGCCTGGCCCAGCCGAACGGCGGAAAGCCGACGCCCGTGAGCGCGTTCATGAGCACGATGCCGCCCGGCACGAGCAGGGTTCCCACCGGATCGACGTGCTTGACGGGATTGAGCGTGATGCGCCCGGCCAGATGGGCGGTCGGGTCTCCGAACAGACGCGCGACGTAACCATGCGCGGCCTCGTGCAGGGTGATGGCCAGCACGACCGGAATGGCCCAGATCGCGATATCGACAAGCAGCGTGTACATGACGGGCGATTCTACAGGCCCAGCGGCTCCAGTGCGCCCTTGCCCGCCCGCAACAACTCGGGTGCGCCGGACGTGAGGTCGACCACTGTAGTGGCTTCGAGCCCGCACGCGCCGGCGTCGATGATGAGGTCGAGCTGGCGCTCCAGGCGCTCGCGTATGGTGTCTGCCTCGGTCAGCGGAAGATCATCACCCGGCAACATCAGCGTGGAAGTCAGCAGGGGCTCGCCTGCTTCGGCCAGCAGCGCGCTGACGACCGGATGCTCGGGCACGCGCAGGCCTATCGTCTTGCGTTTCGGGTGCAGCACGCGGCGCGGCAGTTCCTTGGTGGCTTCCAGAATGAAGGTATAGGGGCCGGGCGTGCAGGCCTTGAGCAGACGGTACTGCGCATTGTCGACGCGCGCATAGGTGGCGATCTCGGAAAGATCGCGGCACATCAGCGTGAAATGGTGGCGATCATCCACCCCGCGGATGCGCCGGATGCGGTCCAGCACGTCCGCGTCCCCGGTCAGGCCCACGAGCGCGTAAGCGCATTCGGTCGGCAGTGCGATCAGGCCTCTTTCACGCAGGACCTGCGCGGCCTGTCGGATCAGCCGCGCCTGGGGTTGAACGGGATGCATCTCGAAATACTGGGCCATCGTCGATCCGGGTGAGGCCCCGCCAGACGGCGGCCGGGCCTTCAAAAGAAAGCCCGCACCTTACACCAAACGATCCCAGACCGGCGCAAGCCCGGCGGGCAGGCGCTCGGCGCGGCCCACATCCACCGCGCTCTCGCCGGGGCCGTGGAAATCCGACGCGCGCGAAGCAAGAAAGCCATAGCGGCGCGCCACGCGCGCGAACTCCAGCGCCTGCGGGCCGCATTGCGTGCCCGATACCACCTCGATCGCATCGCCCCCCAGATCGCGAAAGCGCGCGAAAAGAAGGTCCATGCCGGCACGACTCACACGGGTCCGCCCCGGATGGGCGATCACCGCCAGCCCGCCCGCAGCGTGAATCCAGCCCACGGCCTCCTCGAGCGTGGCCCATTCGTGATCGACAAAACCGGGTTTGCCCCGCACGAGGTAGTGGTCGAACACGCTCGCCACGTCGCGCGCCACACCGATCTCGACGAGGTGGCGCGCAATGTGCGCGCGCGAGATCAGCGCCGGATTGCCGGCGTGACGCAACGCGCCCTCATACACCCCGCGGATGCCTATCGCCGCGAGGGCGTCGCTCATGCGCCGGGCGCGCGCATCGCGGCCGCCGCGCACGCGCGCGAGTCCGTCGCGCAGGCCGGCGTGGGCGGCATCGAACCCCAGCGCCACGATGTGCACGGACTGGTCCTGCCAGGACACCGAAACTTCGGCGCCATTCACGAAGCGCAGGCCGAGCCCTTGTGCGGCCGCGCGTGCCTCGGCCAGCCCGGCGATCTCGTCGTGATCGGTCAGGGCGAGCAGATCCACGCCGTTGGCATGCGCGCGGCATACCAGATCGGCCGGCGCGAGCAGGCCGTCGGACATCGTGGAGTGGCTGTGCAGGTCCGCGTTCAGAATGGCATTCATGCGCAAAGTCTAGCAGCGTGGCGTCGGCTGGCTGCGGCAAGCGGCGCGAATATCGGTGTGCCATATTGAGTTCGGCACGCGACCGGGTTAAATTCGCGGCTTCGTTCGGGAGAGCGCTGCGAAGCGGCAGCCGCCGAAGGCGTAACCCCCCGGGAACGCTCAGGCAAAAGGACCGGACGGAGAACGCAAATCTGGAGAGCGGTGCCGTTCGGGCACCCACCGAAGGGGCACGCGCCACACCCGGCGCAATCTCTCAGGTACCAAGGACAGATGGGGGCCGGTTCCGCGCTGCGGGCACGGCCCTTTTCATTTTTCGCCTCCACATTTGCCACGGAGCCAGAATGGCCAAGCAGACTCCGCTCTACCCCATCCATGTCGCCGCCGGTGCGCGCATCGTCGACTTCGCCGGCTGGGACATGCCCATACACTACGGTTCCCAGCTCGAGGAACATCGCCTCGTGCGCGAACGCGCGGGCATGTTCGACGTATCCCACATGCTGGCCGTCGACATCACCGGCGCGGGCGCCCAGGCCTTTCTCGAGCACCTGCTCGCCAACGACGTGGCCAAGCTCACCGAGACGGGGCGCGCGCTGTACTCCTGCATGCTCGGGCCGGACGGCGGCGTCATCGACGACCTGATCGTGTATTTCTTCGCCCCGGACGATTACCGCGTGGTCGTCAATGCCGGCACCGCCGACAAGGATCTCGCGTGGATGCGCGAAGTCGCGCGCGGCCTGCCCGGTGGCGGCAACGTGACCCTCACCGCGCGCCGCGACCTCGCCCTGATCGCCGTGCAGGGTCCGCAGGCTCAGGCCGCCGTGCACGCCGCCCTGCCCGGCAGCGCAGCCGCCACCGCCGGCTTGCGCTATTTCCAGGCCGCGCGCATGGGCGACATCATGATCGGCTTCACGGGCTATACCGGCGAAGCCGGCTACGAGCTGATCTTTCCGGCTGCGCAGGCCGAAGCGATCTGGCGGGCGCTCGCGGCGCAGGGCGTCGCCCCCGTCGGGCTGGGCGCGCGCGACACGCTGCGCCTGGAGGCCGGCATGAACCTCTACGGCCAGGACATGGACGAAACCGTGAGTCCGCTCGAATCCGGCCTCGCCTGGACCGTCGATTTCTCGCGGGCGCGCCCCTTCATCGGCCGCGTCGCACTCGAGGCCACGCCCCCCACCCGCCAGCTCGCGGGCCTGCTGCTCGAAGGGCGCGGCGTATTGCGCAGCCACATGAGCGTTTTCACGGCCCTGGGGGAAGGCGAAACCACCAGCGGCAGCTTCGCCCCCAGCCTCAACGCTTCCATCGCTTTCGCCCGCCTGCCCGCCGGCGTCGTGGTGGGCGACCGGGTGGAGGTGGACGTGCGTGGCAAGCGCCTGCCCGCGCGCATCGTGAAGCTGCCCTTCGTGCGACGCGGCAAGGTTCTCGTCTGAACGCAGGCGGAAGTCCGCCGCGAAAGCGCGCAGACTTCGCTTTGCCCCCGGCGCGCGCACCCCTCATCATTTCACCTCACCCTTTCACGTTCTATCAGGAGCCCCCATGAGCATTCCCGCAGACCTGCGCTACACCGAATCCCACGAGTGGATCCGCACCGAAGCCGACGGCACGCTGACGATAGGCATCACCGACCACGCCCAGGGCGCGCTCGGCGACATCGTCTTCCTCGACCTGCCGGCCGCGGGCCGCAGCGTGAAGGCCGAAGAAGAAGTCGCGGTGATCGAGTCGGTGAAGGCCGCCTCCGACATCTACGCCCCCGTGGCCGGCGAGATCGTGGAAGCCAACACCGCCGCCGTGGACGCCCCCGAATCGATCAACACCGACCCCTACGGCGCCTGGCTTTTCAAGCTCAGGCCGGCCAACGCGGCCGACCTTGCCGGCCTGCTCGACGCGGCAGCCTACGGCAAGATCGTCGACGCGGCCTGATCGCCAGCGCCCGTCCGTGGCCCGGCCACCGCGCGATCCGTTCGGCGAGCTCCTGCTGCATGCCCTCGTGGCGGCGGGCATGAGTCTCGCCATGCTGATCCTCACGCGCGGCAAATGGCTGACGGCCCTGCTGATCGGCATCTGGCTCATCTTCACCATCCTGCGCCTGCGGCGCGGCCGCTGACGCGCCGCCCGCCCCTCCCCTCCGCCCCTGCCCCGAACATGTCCACACAGCCCCTGCTCCCGCTTTCGGCGCTCGAAGCCCGCGACGCCTTTCTCTCCCGCCACATCGGCCCCGATGCCGCCGCGCGGGCCCGCATGCTCGCCGCGCTCGGGCTGCCGTCGCTCGAAGCCCTGATGGCCGAGACCGTTCCGGCCGACATCCGCCTGGCCGCGCCGCTGCCACTCGATGGGCCGGTTCCCGAACACGAGGCGCTCGCCGAACTGCGGGATCTCGCGCGCCGCAACGTCGTGAAATCGTCGCTGATCGGCATGGGCTATTACGGCACGCTGACGCCCGCCGTCATCCTGCGCAACGTGATGGAAAACCCCGGCTGGTACACGGCCTACACGCCCTATCAGGCCGAGATCGCGCAGGGGCGCCTGGAAGCCCTGCTGAACTGGCAGCAGATGGTCAGCGACCTCACCGGCCTCAAGCTCGCCAACGCCTCGCTCCTCGACGAGGCCACCGCCGCGGCCGAAGCGATGGCCATGGCGCGGCGCGTGTCGAAATCCGCCTCCAGCGTGTTCTTCGTCGACGAGGGCGTGTTCCCGCAGACGCTGGACGTGCTGCGCACGCGCGCCACCTATTTCGGCTTCGAGCTGCGCGTGGGCCCGGCCGCCACCGCCGCCGACGGCGACTGTTTCGGCGTGCTGCTGCAGTATCCGGACCGTCACGGCGAGATCCGCGACGACGCCGCCCTGATCGCCGCGGCGCGCGCGCGCGGCGCCTGCGTGGCCGTCGCGACCGACCTGATGGCCCTCGTGCTGCTCAGAAGCCCCGGCGAGATCGGCGCGGACATCGCCTTCGGCTCCGGTCAGCGCTTCGGCGTGCCGATGGGCTTCGGCGGCCCCCACGCGGCGTTCTTCGCCACGCACGAAGCGCATGCGCGCAGCCTGCCCGGGCGCATCATCGGCGTGTCCCGGGACACACGCGGCAAGTCCGCGCTGCGCATGGCGCTGCAGACGCGCGAGCAGCACATCCGCCGCGAGAAGGCGAATTCCAACATCTGCACCTCGCAGGTCCTGCTCGCCAACATGGCCGGGCTGTATGCCATCTGGCATGGCCCCGAGGGCTTGCGCACGATCGCCCGGCGCATTCATCGGCTCGCCAAGATCTTCGCCGCCGGGCTCACCGAAGCCGGCTTCGCGCTACGCACCGACAACTTCTTTGGCGGGTTCGACATACATACCGGCGCCGACACCGCACGCCTCCTGGCCGCGGCGCGCACCGCCGGCTACAACCTGCGCGAGGTGTCGGCCGACACGCTGGGCGTGAGCTTCGACGAAACCCACACCCGTGCCGACCTCGTCGCCCTGCTCGACGCCTTCGCGGGCGAAACCGGCGCGTTCGACGCGGCCCGCATCGACGCGCTCGACGCCGCCATCGCGGGCACGCTGCTGCCCGAGTCCCTGCTGCGCCGCGACGCCATCCTCACGCACCCGGTGTTCAACACCCATCACACCGAACACCAGATGCTGCGCTACCTCAAGCGCCTGCAGAATCGCGATCTCGCACTCGATCACTCGATGATCTCGCTGGGCTCCTGCACCATGAAGCTCAACGCCACGAGCGAGATGATCCCCGTGACCTGGCCCGAGTTCGGCGCCATGCACCCCTTCGCGCCCCGCGAGCAGGCTGCCGGCTATCTGGCGATGATCGAGGGCCTGGCGGCCTATCTGTCGGCGGTCACCGGTTTCCCCGCGATCTGCATGCAGCCCAACTCCGGCGCCCAGGGCGAATACGCCGGCCTCGTCGCGATCCGCCGCTACCAGGCCGCGCGCGGCGAGGCGCATCGCGACGTGTGCCTGATCCCGCGTTCGGCTCATGGAACCAACCCCGCCACCGCCCAGATGTGCGGCCTCGAAGTGGTCGTGGTGGCCTGTGACGAGCGCGGCAACGTCGACCTCGCCGACCTGCGCGCGCGCCTTGCCGAGTATGGTCCGCGACTGGCCGCGCTGATGATCACCTACCCGTCGACGCATGGCGTGTTCGAAGAATCGATCCGGGAAATCTGCAGCCTCGTGCACCAGGCTGGCGGCCAGGTGTACATGGACGGCGCCAACCTCAACGCGCAGGTCGGCCTCACCTCGCCCGCCGCCATCGGCGCCGACGTGAGCCACATGAATCTGCACAAGACCTTCTGCATCCCGCACGGCGGTGGCGGCCCCGGCATGGGGCCGATCGGCCTTGCCGCGCATCTGGCACCTTTCATGGCGGATCACGTCGTGGCGCCGACGGGCGACGCGCAGCGCGCGCACGCCGGCCAGGGGGCCGTGAGCGCCGCGCCTTTCGGCTCGGCGAGCATCCTGCCGATCTCGTGGATGTACATCCGCATGATGGGCGCGCCCGGTCTGCGTCTGGCGACCGAGGTGGCGATCCTCAACGCCAACTACGTGGCACAGCGTCTCAAGGACGATTACCCCGTGCTCTACACCGGCAGCCAGGGCCGCGTGGCACATGAATGCATCCTCGACATCCGCCCCATCAAGGCCGCCACGGGCATCAGCGAGGTGGACATCGCCAAGCGCCTGATGGACTACGGTTTCCACGCGCCGACGATGAGCTTCCCGGTGGCGGGCACGATCATGGTGGAACCCACCGAGTCCGAGGATCTCGCCGAGCTCGACCGCTTCGTCGCCGCGATGCGCGCGATCCGCGCCGAGATCCGCCACATCGAGGCCGGCACGCTGACGGCGGCCGAATCGCCGCTCCGCCACGCACCGCACACGCAGCACGATGTCATCAGCGCCGACTGGACGCGCGCCTACAGCCGCGACGAAGCCGTCTTCCCGCTGCCTTACGTGCGCGAGAACAAGTTCTGGCCCAGCGTGAATCGCATCGACGACGTCCACGGCGACCGCCATCTCTTCTGCGCCTGCGTGCCCATGACGGATGACGTGGCATGACGCCGCGCCCGCCCGGTGCTTCGCGCGCCGGGCGGGAAGCCGGCGCGCATGCGCGTCAGACCAGCGCCAGCAGTTCGCGCAGATGGGTTTCGGAGGCGCGCAGCGCGGCCTGCTCCTCGGGCGTGAAATCGTAGTTGAGCACGCGCTCCACGCCGGGGCGCCCGACCACGCAGGGCACGCTCATGACCAGATCATGGATGCCGAACTGGCCGTCGAGCAGCACTCCCAGCGGAAGGATGGACTGTTCGTTGGCGGTGATCGCGCGGATCACCCGGAACACGCTGGCCGCGATGCCGTGGTTGGTGTTGCCCTTGCGCTCGAAGATGCGGAACCCCGCCTCCAGCACCTGACGGCGGATCGCCTCGCGGTCGACCGGCGGCAGGCCATTGAGGCGGCAGTAGCTGTCCACGTCCAGCCCGCACACCTTGCACAGGCTCCAGGGAATGAAGCCCGTCGCGCCGTGGTCGCCGAGCATGTAGCCGTAGATGTTCTTCGGATCGATTCCCACGTGGTCGCTCAGGATGCGCAGGAAGCGCGCGGTGTCGATCAGCGTGCCCGCCGAGATGAGCCGCGACGACGGGTAGCTCGATGCACGCAGCATCACCTGTGTCATCACGTCGACGGGGTTTGTCACATTGATCACGATCGCACCGGGCGAATAACGCTCCACGTCGGCGATGATCGCCCGCAGGATCGCGCTGTTGACCCGCACCAGATCGTCGCGCGACTGCCCCTGCTGGAGCTGCGCGCCCGCCGTGATGACCACGATGTCGCTGTTCGCGGTGTCGGGATATTCCCCCGCCACGAGGGAAGGATTCTTGGTATGCGTGAAAGGCGTGGTGTGGGAGAAATCCCAGATCTCGGCCTCGGCCTTGCTCTTGAGCCGGTCGACCGCGACGATCTGCGCCACCTCGCTCATATTGACGAGAAACCCCACGATTTCCGTCCCGACAGCTCCCATCCCGATCACGGACACCTTCATGCGCTGCTCCTTGTTTTTCGACGCGCCGGGCGTGATGCGCCCCTCCGCGCGCCAGACAGCGTACCCCGATTTTCCCTTAGCGGCTTGCCCTGCTTGCGGGCATGCGCCGCGCGCCGCACAGTCCCATCCATCTGGCATGATTCTGGCTCGCATCTGCGCATGTCCAGATTTTCGCCTCTGACCCTCAACTTGGAGCACACCATATGAACAACTCTCTCAAGCACGCCTTAGCCGCAGCCTTCGCCACGAGCCTCGTGCTGGCGGGCTGTGGCCAGAAGCAGGAAGGCACACCCGCAGCCACCGAACGCGTCGTCAAGATCGGCTTCGCCGCGCCGCTGACGGGCCCGCAGGCCCACTATGGCAAGGGCTACCAGAATGGCGTGCAGCTCGCGATCGACGACGCCAACGCCGCTCAGCCCAAGCTCGGCGGCCAGCCCGTGAAGTTCCAGCTCGTGGCCGAAGACGACATGGCCGATCCGCGCACCGCCACCCAGGTCGCACAGCGCGTGCTCGACGGCGGCGTGGCGGGCGTGATCGGCCACTTCAACTCCGGCACCTCGATTCCCGCTTCAAAGGTTTACTCGGACGCCGGCATTCCGCAGATCGCCATGGCGACGGCGCCGGCCTTCACCGAACAGGGCTTCAAGACGACCTTCCGCTCCATGACTTCCGACACCCAGCAGGGCTCGGTCATGGGCCGCTTCGTGGTTGAGAAGCTGGGCGCGGGCAAGATCGCCATCATCGACGACCGCACCGCCTACGGTCAGGGGCTGGCCGACGAGTTCGAGAAGGCGGCCAAGGCCGCCGGCGGCAAGATCGTGGCGCGCGAGTTCACGACCGACAAGGCCAGCGACTTCATGGCCATCCTCACGCGCATCAAGAGCCGTGGCGCCGATGCGGTGTTCTTCGGCGGCACCGACGCGCAGTCGGGTCCGCTGGCCAAGCAGCTGCGCCAGATCGGCCTGAAGACTCCGCTCGTTTCGGGTGAGATGACGCGCTCGGAGACCTTCCTGAAGCTCGCCGGCGATGCCGCCAACGGCACCATCGCCTCGCTGGCCGGCGTTCCCATGGAGCAGATGCCCGGCGGTGCCGATTTCCTCAAGCGCTTCCGCGACCGTTTCGGCGAACCCGAGATCTACTCGCCGTATGGCTATGACGCGGCGCGCGTGATGGTGGCCGCCATGCTGCAGGCAGATTCCAGCGAACCCGCGAAGTATCTGCCCGTACTGGCCGGCATCCATCACGCCGGCGTGACCGCGCCCGACATCTCCTACGATGCTCGCGGCGACCTCGCCCAGGGCGGCATCACGGTCTATGAAGTCCGCGCGGGCAAGTGGGAAGTGAAGGAAATCATCGGCGGCGCGCAGCCGTAAGCTCCGCCGCGCTGGCGCGCCGTACCCGGCCGCCAGCCCCCCCGGCGCCGCGCGCAGCGGCGCATCAGCCCTCAAAGGTCAAAGACCTGCCCCTGCCGCAGCAGCTCCAGCCGCAGGGGCCCCGTGTAATCGAGCACTTCGTGTTGCAGCGTGCGCGAATGACCGGGTTTGAGGTGCGTGACGTACACCTCCGGCCGTCCCGTGAGCAGGCTCAGCGCATCGTGCAGGGTATGCGGCGAAAGGTGGCGCGCCACGAGCGCCATTTCGCTGCGCGCGTCGGGCAACGCCGTCTCGATGATGAGCATGTGCAGGTCGGACACCGCGTTGAGTGCCGCGATCTGCGCCGGGCACAGCGTGGTATCACCCGAGAACGCGAGGCTGCCCCCCGGATATCCCACCACGTAGCCCTGCGTGGGCACCGCGTGCTCCGCCGGAATCGGCGTGATGCGCCGGTCGCCCAGCACGAGGCTGTCCCCCACCGCCAGCGATTCCAGCGTGAGGAGCGGCGCCCCGGCGCCCGCGCCGCTGCCGGGCAGGACCGTGAAGTCGGGCCAGATCGTCCAGTTGAATACGTGCGCACGCAGGGCCGCGAGGGTCTCGGGCGCACCATGCACGTGCAGCGGGCGGTCACGCCGCTCGCTCGCACTGTCTATCAGCATCGGCAGAAGCGCGATGTGGTCGAGGTGGGAATGGGTCAGGAACACGTGGTCGATGCGCGCGAGCGCGTCCACATCGAGCACCCCCACGCCCGTCCCGCAATCGATCAGGATGTCGTCATCGATGCGCAGCGACGTCGTCAGGAACTCCCGCCCCCCGATGCCGCCACTGCAACCGAGGACCTCGAGCTTCATGGGCTCAGCTCGCGTGACTGCGCAGGTAGAACTCCATCTTCACCCCCGCGATCTCGATGACGTCATGGTCGCCGAGCAGGTGGGCCTGCGCGTCGAGCTGACGGCCGTTGAGGATGGGGAAGGTGTCGCCCTCCACGTGCGTGATGAAGTAGCCATGCGGCCGGCGCGTGATCACCGCGACCTGCACGCCGGGCTTGCCCAGCGTGGTGAGCGACTTGGAAAGCTCAAGCTCCCGCCCAGCATTGCGCCCGCTGATGACCTGAACCACGCCGAGCGCATCGCCCGCCGCGGACACCGCGCTCGCGGCCGGCTCCGACGACGACTCGCCCGCCCAGCGCTCGGTCTGCGTGACCGAGCCTTCGCCGCCGAAACCCACCATGGTCTCGGTATGACCGCGCGGACCGCTGCCCAGGCGAGCCGCCTCGGCCGAACTCACGAATGCTTTTTCGAAGGAAGCGGCGAGGTTCGCGTCGGGCGCGTCCTTGAGGAACTTGAGGCGGTACTTGCCCAGCTCGACCACGTCGTTGTCCTTGAGGACGTGTTTCTTGACCGACTGCCCGTTGACGTAGCTGCCGTTGGTGCTGTTGAGATCCTCGAGGAAAGCGTCGTTGAGGATCACGACGATGACCGCGTGCTCGCCGCTGATCGCGAGGTTGTCGATCTGGATGTCGTTATGCGGCTTGCGGCCAATCGTGGTCCTTTCCTTCTTCAAAGGAATTTCCTTCAGGACCAGGCCATCCATGCTCAGAATCAGCTTCGCCATTCATTCCTCGTGCAAACTGTCCGGGCCGTACTGCACCGGGCACCACCGAAACCCTTCATGGCGCGTACGGTGCAGTATGACACCCCGAGCGGCGCGACGGCCAACCAGCTGACGCGTGGAGCGAACTGCGTCACATCAGCTGTCGTTTTGTCCCGCCCCCTCGCGACGCGCCCCGAAATAGCGCCCCAGCACGTAGACCAGAAGCGCTCCCGCGATGCTCGCCCCGTAACTCACGGAGGCCGCCACATGGCCCGCCGCGTCGGTCGTCCAGCGAACCAGCACCGGGTCGGTCACCGCCATGTGCCCGGCGATCCAGCCAAGCAGCATGCCCCCGAACACCACGACGGACGGAAAGCGCTCCATGAGCCGGATGACGAGCTGGCTACCCCACACGATGATGGGGATGCTCACGAGAAGACCGAATACCACGAGCGCCATCTTGTGGTCGCCGCCCGCCCCTTCGGCCGCGCCGGCGACCGCGATCACATTGTCGAGGCTCATCACGAAATCGGCCACGATCACGGTCTTCACCGCCGACCACAGACGCTCGCTGCCCTGGATTTCACCGTGCCCGGCATCATCCTCGGGCAGCAGCAGCTTCACGCCAATCCACAGCAGCAGCAAGGCTCCCGCGAGCTTGAGAAAAGGCAGCCGCAACAGACTCAGCGCGAAGAAGATCAGGATCACGCGCAGCAGGATCGCACCCAGGGTGCCCAGCAGGACACCGCGCGTGCGCTGCGCGGGAGGGAGCTGGCGGCAGGCCAGGGCGATCACGACGGCGTTATCGCCGCCAAGGAGGATATCAATCATGATGATCTGGCCCACTGCGAGCCAGAATTCGTGCTGCATCAACGCTTCCATGGTCAAAACGATCCGGGGGAGAAACAACGGGTTGCAAAGTGTACTCCCCCGTCCGGTCGCCACGGGCGACCTGGCGCAAACGCACGCCGCAAGGCCCGCTGCTCACGCCAGGGCGCGGCATGAAAAAAAGGGCCGCTCACGCGGCCCTTTTCATGTGCGGAGTCCGCTCAGAGCAGGCTCTTGAGCAGCTTGCCCATTTCCGACGGATCGCGCGTGACCTTGAAGCCACACTCTTCCATGATCGCAAGCTTTGCGTCGGCGGTATCGGCACCGCCCGAAATCAATGCGCCGGCGTGTCCCATGCGCTTGCCGGCCGGTGCCGTCACGCCCGCGATGAAGCCGACCACGGGCTTCTTCATGTGGGTCTTGCACCACTGCGCGGCCTCGGCCTCATCGGGCCCGCCGATCTCGCCGATCATGATGACGGCATCGGTCTCGGGGTCGTCATTGAAGGCCTGCATGACGTCGATGTGCTTGAGTCCGTTGATCGGGTCGCCACCGATCCCCACCGCGCTGGACTGACCCAGCCCGATTTCGGTGAGCTGCGCGACGGCCTCGTAGGTCAGGGTGCCCGAGCGCGACACGACGCCGATGCGGCCCTTGCGGTGGATGTGGCCCGGCATGATGCCGATCTTGATCTCGTCGGGCGTGATGAGGCCGGGGCAGTTGGGCCCCAGCAGCAGCGTCTTCTTGCCCCCGGCGGCTTCCTTGGCCTTCATGCGGTTGCGCACTTCCAGCATGTCGCGCACGGGGATGCCCTCAGTGATGCAGATGGCCAGATCCAGATCGGCCTCGACGGCTTCCCAGATCGCGGCGGCAGCCCCCGCCGGCGGCACGTAGATCACCGACACGGTGGCGCCGGTCTGGGCGGCGGCCTCCTTCACGGTGCCGTAGATGGGAATGCCGAAGATGGCCTCGCCGGCCTTCTTGGGATTCACGCCGGCGACGAAGCAGTTCTTCCCGTTGGCATACTCCTGGCACTTCTCGGTATGGAACTGCCCGGTCTTGCCGGTGATGCCCTGGGTGATGACCTTGGTGTCTTTGTTGATGTAGATGGACATGTAGTGAGCTCCTGGTCCGTGGCTCAGGCCACGGCGGCAACGATCTTCTGGGCGGCTTCGGCCATGGTGTCGGCAGAAATGATGGGCAGGCCGGACTCGGCAAGGATCTTCTTGCCCAGATCCTCGTTGGTGCCCTTCATGCGCACCACGAGCGGCACCGCGAGCTTGACCTCGCGCGCGGCCGTCACGACGCCATTGGCGATCGTGTCGCACTTCATGATGCCGCCGAAGATGTTGACGAGGATGCCTTTGACGGCCGGGTTGCGCAGCATGATCTTGAAGGCCTCGGTGACCTTCTCGGTCGTCGCGCCGCCCCCCACGTCGAGGAAGTTGGCGGGCTCGGCGCCGAAGAGCTTGATGGTGTCCATGGTGGCCATCGCCAGGCCCGCGCCATTGACGAGGCAGCCGATGTTGCCGTCGAGCGAGATGTAGGCGAGATCGAACTTCGAGGCTTCGATCTCGGCCGGGTCCTCTTCGTCCAGGTCGCGGTACGCCACGATCTCCGGATGGCGGAAGAGCGCATTCGCGTCGAAGTTGAACTTGGCGTCCAGCGCCTTGATGTTGCCGTTGCCTTCGAGGATCAGCGGGTTGATCTCGGCGAGCGAGGCATCGGTTTCCATGTAGCAGGCATACAGGCGCTGCAGCGTGTCGATGGCCTGGGGAATCGAGGCTTCGGGCACGCCGATGCCGGCGGCCAGCTCGCGCGCCTGCGCGTCGGTCAGGCCCGTGGCGGGGTCGACGAAGACCTTGATGATCTTCTCGGGCGTGTTGTGCGCCACCTCCTCGATGTCCATCCCCCCTTCGGAGGAGGCCATCATGGCCACTTTCTGCGTGGCGCGGTCGGTCAGCGCGGCCACGTAGTATTCCTTGCGGATGTCGGCGCCCTCCTCGATCAGCAGCCGGCGCACCTTCTGACCTTCGGCGCTGGTCTGATGCGTGACGAGCTGCATGCCCAGGATTTCGGAGGCCAGCGCGCGGACTTCATCGCGCGAGCGCGCGAGCTTCACGCCACCGCCCTTGCCACGGCCGCCCGCGTGAATCTGGGCCTTTACCACCCAGATGCTGCCCCCGAGTTCCTCCGCGGCGGCAACCGCTTCGTCGACACTGAAACACGGGATGCCGCGCGGCGTGACGACGCCGAACTTGCGGAGGATTTCTTTCGCTTGATGCTCATGGATCTTCATTTATTTGCCCTTGTTGCGCGCGGCACTCCGCCATGGGGCGCGGAAAACCGGCGATTTGAGTCGTCAATGAACGGAAAACGCACGACGGAACCCCGGGCTCACGCCACGTCGCCGCTGGGTGCGCCCGGAAAGGGCCGGCAACGGGCGTGGATCTCTGCAGGGTGCGGGGATTCTACCCCGAATCATTTGGGCTGACGCCCGCGCTCCCATGGGGGAATTCTCCAATCCGGGCAGGATCGCGCAAGCTCAGACGGGATTGTCGATATCCACGAAATTCGCCTCCAGCGCATGCACGTCGCGCAGCCATTGCGCGAGCGCCTGGACGCCGTAACGCTCGGTGGCGTGATGCCCCGCGGCGAGGTAGGCCACGCCGCTCTCGCGCGCGAGGTGCGTGGTCTGCTCGGACACCTCGCCCGACAGGTAAAGATCGACGCCTTCGGCAATCGCATGTTCGAAGTAGCCCTGGGCGCCGCCCGTGCACCACGCCACGCGACTCACCGGGCGCTGGGGGTCGGCGATCAGCAAGGGCTCGCGCGCAAGCCGGGCGGCCACCAGGCGGGCGACTTCACCGGCCGGCATGGGACGCGGCAGGCGCCCCAGATGGACGAGCGGCTGCACGGCCGCCAGGCCCTCCGCCTGCCACCCCAGAAGGCGGCCAAGCTGGGCGTTGTTGCCGAGTTCGGCGTGGCCATCCAGTGGCAGGTGATAACCGAAGAGGTTGATGTCATGCGCCATCAACAGCCCCAGCCGCTGCCGCTTGATGCCGGTCACGCGGGCATCTTCGCCGCGCCAGAACCAGCCGTGATGCACGATGATCGCGTCGGCCCCGACATGCACCGCGTGCTCGAGCAGCGCCCGGCTCGCGGTGACGCCGCAGACCACCCGATGCACGCTCTCGCGGCCTTCCACCTGCAAACCGTTTGGGCAATAATCATTGAAGCGACCGCACTCCAGCAGGGTTTCAAGGGATGCCTGCAATTCGCTGCGTTTCACGACTCCACTCCTTCCATTCGCGCCATCCGCGCATCAAAGCAATAGCGGCCCCGAAGTCCGCAGACGGGAAATTATGCAACGGCTCTGGCTGATCTTCGCCCAGACGGTCACCATCGTGTTGGCGGCCCTGTTCGTCGTGAGCACGCTCAAGCCCGAATGGATCAGCCATCCCGCGTGGCCCGGCACGCCCCCCGCCGCCCAGCCCGGCACCCTGCCCCTGTCCGGCGCGCTGGCGCAGCCCCCCGAGCCGCGCCCCGACAGCTACGCCAACGCCGCCCAGACGGCCCTGCCTACCGTGGTGCATGTCTTCACGACGAAGGAAGTCCCGGCCTCGAACAACCCCTTGCTCAACGACCCGTTCTTCCGCCGCTTCTTCGGCGTGCCCGACAGCGAGCTGCCGCAGCGCAGGTCCGGCCTGGGCTCGGGCGTGCTGGTGAGCAACGATGGCTACATCCTGACCAACAACCACGTCATCGACGCAGCCGATTCCATAGAAGTCGCGCTCAACGACGGGCGCAAGTTCCCGGCCCGCCTCGTCGGCCGCGATCCCGAGTCCGACCTGGCCGTGCTGCGCATCGACGCACGCGAAGCGCTCACGGCGATCCACTTCGCCACCGACAACAGCGTGCGCGTGGGTGACGTCGTGCTCGCGATCGGCAACCCCTTCGGCGTGGGCCAGACCGTGACGATGGGCATCGTCAGCGCGCTGGGCCGCAATGACCTGGGCATCAATACGTTCGAGAATTTCATCCAGACCGACGCGCCGATCAACCCCGGCAATTCGGGCGGCGCGCTGGTGGACACCCAGGGCCGGCTGGTCGGCATCAACACGGCGATCTACTCGCGCTCGGGCGGCTCGCAGGGCATCGGGTTCGCGATCCCGGCGCCTTCGGCGCGCGCCATCATGGATCAGATCATCCGCAACGGACAGGTCACGCGGGGCTGGATCGGCGTGCAGGTTCAGGAGGTCACGGCCGAGCTCGCGCAGGCTCTCAACCTGCCCCCCAAGGGCGTGCTCATCGCGGGCATCGCGCGCAACAGCCCCGCCGCGCGCGCGGGCCTGCAGCCGGGCGACATGCTGGTGACCATAGACGGCAAGCGCGTGGAGGATTCGCGCGGCGTGCTCGCCGACGTGGCCGCGCTTCCGCCCGGTCAGCTCGCGCGCATGGCGATCCTGCGCAACGGCAAGCGCATGGAAGCCGTCGTGCAGGTGGCGCAGCGGCCGCTCGCGGGGCTGCGCGGCACCGACTGAGGCGCCCGCCGCTCAGGCGTCGCGACGGCGTTCGAGCATGCGCCCGACGATGATCCCGACTTCATAGAGCAGGCACATCGGCACGGCCAGCATGAACTGCGACGTCACATCCGGCGGCGTCACCACCGCGGCGACCACGAAGGCGCCGACGATCACGTAGCGGCGCGCCTCGACGAGCTTCTGGCTGTTCACCACGCCCATGATCACGAGCAGCACGACGACCACCGGAACCTCGAAGGCCGCGCCGAAGGCGAGAAACATCCCCATCACGAAACTCAGGTACTTGTCGATGTCGGTCATCCACGCCACGCCGTGCGGCGTGAAGCTCGCCATGACCTTGAACATGCCCGGGAAGAACACGAAGTAGGCAAAGCCCATGCCCAGCACGAAGAGCACGCAGCTCGCGAGCATCACGGGCAGCGCCAGGCGCTTCTCGTGGGCATACAGGCCCGGCGCCACGAACGCCCAGGCCTGGTAGAGCACCACGGGCATCGCCACCAGCAGCGACACCCAGGCCACGACCTTGATGGGCACGAGGAACACGCCCACCACGTCGGTCGCGATCATCTGCCCGCCCTGCGGCAGCACGGCAAGCAGCGGGGCGGCGAGCATGGCGTAGAGGTCCTGGGCCCACCAGACGAGACACAGGAAAACCACCAGCACGGCGAGCAGCGACTTGATGAGGCGGTTGCGCAGCTCCACGAGGTGGGAGATGAAACTCTCTTGCTGGTCCACCGGATTCATTCCTTCCTGGCGTGTGAGGGTTCGACCGGCCGCCCGAAGAGGTCGAGCTGGCCGTCATCCGCGGCAGGCGTTCCAGCCTCTTCCGGGGGGGTGCGCGCGGGGGCGGGCGGTGCGAAGAAATCCGCGGGCAGTGCCTGGGGCAGCGCGGGAGCGGGTTCGGGCGCATCCAGCACCGGTGGAGCGTCGGCGGTGGTTGCGG
Organism: Candidatus Dactylopiibacterium sp.; assembly: GCA_031119555.1. Lineage (GTDB taxonomy): Bacteria > Pseudomonadota > Gammaproteobacteria > Burkholderiales > Rhodocyclaceae > Uliginosibacterium. The sequence continues at coordinate 67,460 of JAVHXQ010000004.1, read as the reverse complement.
GCGGTTCCGCCAGCGCGGGCCCGGCGTCGCCCGGCACCGCCGGCAGCTCGGGTTCCAGCGCCGATTGGCGCACGGAGGCCGCCTCGGCCTCCAGCCCCGAACGAACGTCCTCGAGAGGCTTTGCCAGCGCGTCGAAATCGGCCTGCAGCGCGGCGGCCTGGGTATTCAGGGTCTGCTGCAGGCTGCGGGCGGAATCCTGCACCTCCGCGACCAGGCTCTTCATTTCGGAAGCCTCGATCTCGCGCGAGATGTCGGACTTCACGTCGGCCACGTAACGGCGCAGACGCCCCAGCAAAAGCCCTGCCGTGCGCGCCACGCGCGGAAGCTCCTCGGGGCCGAACACGACCAGCGCCACGATGCCGATCAGGAGGAGTTCGGAAAAACCGATGTCAAACATGGGATACCCGTGAATTCAAGCGGACAGGCAAACAAAAAGGGGCGCCTTCGCGCGCCCCCGCCATTCGTGCAAGCAAGCCGGCTGGCTCAGTCCTTCTCGCGCGCCTGGCCTTCGAGGGTCTGGGCCGGCGTCGCGGGCTTGTCTTCGCCGCCTTCCTTCATGCCTTGCTTGAAGCCCTTGACCGCACCACCGAGATCCTCGCCGATGTTACGCAGCTTCTTGGTACCGAACACCAGCATCACGATGACCAGAACGATCAGCCAATGCCAGATACTCAAAGAACCCATCGTCACTCTCCTCAGTATTTGATCAGGGCGGGCATCGCCTGACCGCCCAGAATGTGCAGGTGCAGATGATACACCTCCTGTCCGCCATCCCGACCGGTGTTGATGATGGTGCGGAACCCCTCGCCCGCGCCGTGTTCACGCGCAAGCTGCGGCGCCCTGGCCAGCAGGCGGCCAAGCAGGGGCGCATCGTCGGCGCCCGCGTCGGCCAGCGTGGCGATGTGCTTCTTGGGAATCAGCAGCAGATGCACGGCGGCCTTGGGATGGATGTCCTTGAAGGCGAGCATCTCGTCGTCCTCATAGACCCGGGTGGCGGGAATCTCGCCGCGGACGATGCGACAGAACAGGCAGTCGGTCATGATGGGCGCGCATTCTTTTCTTCGATGCCGGAGATCCCCTCGCGGCGACGCAGCTCGCCGAGCACGTCGTCGGCCGACAGGCCGAACTGGGACAGCAGGATCAGCGAATGGAACCACAGGTCGGTCACTTCATACACGATGTGCCGCAGGTCGCCATCCTTGGCGGCCATGATGGTTTCGGCGGCTTCCTCGGCCACCTTCTTGCAGATCGCGTCGGTGCCCTTGGCGTAGAGGCTCGACACGTAGGACGATTCGGGCGGCGCGGCCTTGCGCTGTTCCAGGGTGGCGGAGAGCCGCTGCAGGACTTCGGGATCGATCATGATGAACGCGCTTTCTCAGGGAGTCTTGCCATAGATCTCGGCGGGGTCCTTGAGCACGGGGTCGACCGCTTCCCAGCCCGCCTCGCCGGCGTGGCGATTGAAAAAACAGCTGCGCCGGCCGGTATGACACGCAATCCCGCCGACTTGTTCGATTTTGAGCAGGACCACGTCGCCGTCGCAATCGAGACGAACCTCCAGCACGCGCTGCACGTGGCCGGACTCCTCGCCCTTGTGCCACAGCTTGCGCCGCGAGCGCGACCAGTAGACGGCCTCCTTGCGCTCGATGGTCAGCGCGAGCGCCTCGCGGTTCATCCAGGCGAACATCAGCACCTCGCCGGTCGCGTGATCCTGGGCGATCGCCGGCACGAGGCCCTGCTCGTCCCAGGCGACGTCGTTCAGCCAGCGCCCGCCGCTCACAGCCGCACCTCCACGCCGCGCGCGCGCATCAGTTCCTTGGCCTGCCTCACGGTGAATTCACCGTAATGGAAGATGCTTGCCGCCAGCACCGCGTCCGCGCGCCCCTCGATCACGCCGTCGGCCAGATGGTCGAGGTTGCCCACGCCGCCGCTGGCGATCACGGGGATGTTCACCGCGTCCGAGATCGCGCGCGTGAGCGCGAGATCGAAGCCCACGCGCGTGCCGTCGCGGTCCATGCTCGTGAGCAGGATTTCACCGGCGCCGAGCGACTCGGCCTTCTTCGCCCATTCGATGGCGTCCAGCCCCGTGGGCTTGCGTCCGCCATGCGTGAAGACGCCCCACTGCCCGGGCGCGGTCTGCTTGGCATCGATGGCGACCACGATGCACTGATTGCCGACCTTGCCCGACGCTTCGGCGACGAGGTCGGGGTTGCTCACCGCGGCGCTGTTGATGCTGACCTTGTCGGCACCGGCATTGAGCAGGCGGCGCACGTCGGCCACGCTGCGCACGCCGCCGCCCACCGTGAGGGGAATGAATACCTGATCGGCCACCTGCTCGACGATGTGCAGGATGATGTCGCGCTCGTCGGAGCTGGCGGTGATGTCGAGGAAGGTGAGTTCGTCGGCGCCCTGCTCGTCGTAGCGACGGGCGATCTCGACGGGGTCTCCCGCGTCGCGCAGCTCGAGGAAATTCACGCCCTTGACGACGCGCCCGGCGGTCACGTCGAGGCACGGGATGATGCGTTTGGCGAGCATGGCTTCAGTCTGCCTCGCCGCTGAGTTCGTCGGCACGTGCCTGGGCCGCCGCGAAATCGAGCGTGCCCTCGTAGATGGCGCGACCCGTGATGGCGCCGACCACGCCTTCGGCCTCGACGGCGCAAAGCGCGTCGACGTCCGCCAGGTTGGCGAGGCCGCCGCTGGCGATCACCGGAATGCGCAAGGCCTGCGCGAGCTTCACGGTGGCTTCGATATTCACGCCGTTGAGCATGCCGTCGCGGCCGATGTCGGTGTAGATCACCGACTCCACGCCGTAATCCTCGAACTTCTTCGCCAGATCGATCACGTCATGGCCCGTGAGCTTGGACCAGCCATCCACCGCCACCTTGCCGTCCTTGGCGTCTATGCCCACGATGATGTGGCCCGGGAAGGCACTGCACGCGTCGTGCAGGAAGCCGGGGTTCTTGACGGCCGCCGTCCCGATGATGACGTAGGAAATGCCGTGATCGAGATAGCGCTCGATGGTGTCCAGATCGCGGATGCCACCGCCGAGCTGGACGGGGATCTCGTCGCCCACTTCACCGCAGATCGCCTTGATCACGGCCTCGTTCCGGGGCTTGCCGGCGAAGGCGCCGTTCAGGTCGACCAGATGGAGGCGGCGCGCGCCCTGGTCGAGCCAGTGGCGGGCCATGGCCGCCGGATCTTCGGAGAATACGGTGGCGTCGTCCATGTCGCCCTGGCGCAGGCGGACACAGTGGCCGTCTTTGAGATCAATCGCGGGGATCAGCAGCATGATGTGTGAGGGTCGGATGCTCGGGGTAGCGGGAAAGGATGCGCGGCGGAAACGTTCCGGGTGCCGGGTTTCGCCGCCTCACGCGCGGAAGAATGTCGCAGAGGAATGCTGCGCCGGAATCAGGGCTGCCATTGAAGGAAGTTCGACAGCAGCCGCAGGCCTGCCGCAGCGCTCTTCTCCGGGTGGAACTGTACCGAAAAAATGTTAGCGTGGGCCGCGGCCGACGTAAAGCGCAGACCATAGTCGGTCGTGGCTGCGCTCATCGCCGCCTGCGCGGGCTCGCAGTAGTAGCTATGCACGAAGTAGAAGCGCTCGCCGGCCGGGATTCCCTGCCACACCGGGTGGGGAGCCACCGGCTCGATGGCATTCCAGCCCATGTGCGGCACCTTGAGGCGCGCACCATCGGGCGCCAGCATGCCGTCAGCGAAACGACGCACGCGTCCGGCCACGAATCCCAGCCCCGGCGTGTCGCCTTCCTCGCTATGGTCGAAGAGCATCTGCATGCCCACGCAGATGCCCAGGAAAGGCTTGTTGCGCGCGGCGTCCTGCACGGCCTCGCGCAGGCCCCGCGAGAGAAATTCGCGCATGCAGTCGTGCATCGCCCCCTGCCCCGGCACCACCACGCGGTCGGCCGCGCGGATCGCCGCCGCCTCGCTGGTAATGCCCACGCTCGCGCCCGCGGGCGCGACCTTCTCGATGGCTTTGGCAACCGAACGCAGGTTACCCATGCCGTAATCCACGACGACGATCTTCATTTTTGCTGTTGCACCGGAACGGAGAGACGGGAAGGCGCGCCGCGCCTTCGGGGAATCAGAGCGTGCCCTTGGTCGAGGGCATCGCGCCCGCCGCACGCTCGTCGACCTCGGCGGCCGCGCGCAGGGCGCGACCGAAGGCCTTGAACACGGTTTCGCACTGATGGTGCGCATTGATGCCGCGCAGGTTGTCGATGTGCAGCGTGACGCCGGCGTGATTCACGAAGCCCTGGAAGAATTCGCGCGCGAGGTCCACGTCGAACTCGCCGATGCGCGCGCGCGTGTAGGTCACGTGGTACTCGAGCCCGGGGCGGCCGGACAGATCGACCACCACGCGCGAAAGCGCCTCGTCGAGCGGCACGTAGGCGTGACCGTAGCGGCGCAGGCCTTTCTTGTCGCCCACGGCCTGGGCAAAGGCCTGCCCCAGCGTGATGCCGACGTCTTCCACGGTATGGTGGGCATCGATGTGGAGATCGCCCTGCGCCTTGATCGACAGGTCGATCAGGCCGTGACGGGCGATCTGCTCAAGCATGTGATCGAAGAAGGGAACGCCCGTGGCGAGCTCGGCGCGGCCACTGCCGTCGAGATCGATGCGGACGGAAATGCGGGTTTCGAGGGTGTTGCGGCTGACTTCGGCTTGCCTCATGGCATGACCCTGTAGTGAACGTGTCGAAGGCCCGCTGCGCAAGGCTTCGCGGGCAGTGCCTATGATAGCATTGGGCGCGTGCCGCACCATGCGCGGCGCGGCATCCCCCTCCATTCCGGGAAGAATTCCGATGAGTGTTTACTGGAGCGATATCGTTCATCGCTTGACGCCTTACGTCCCTGGCGAGCAACCCCGAATCGCCAATCTCGTCAAACTCAACACCAACGAAAATCCCTACGGCCCGTCTCCCCGGGCACTCGCCGCGATCGCGGCCGAAGCGGGCGACACGCTGAAGCTGTACCCGGACCCCAATTCCGACCGTTTCCGTCAGGCCGTGGCGCAGCATTTCCAGGTGCCGCCGGCCTGCGTGTTCGTGGGCAATGGCTCCGACGAAGTGCTCGCGCATGCGTTCATGGGCCTGCTGCGGCACGACGCCCCCCTGCTCCACCCCGACATCAGCTACAGCTTCTATCCCGTCTATTGCGGGCTCTACGACATCCGGGCGGAAGCCATCGCGCTCGACGACGCGTTCGCGATCCGCATCGACGACTACCTCGCGCGCGCCGCCGGCGCCGTGATCCTGCCCAACCCCAACGCACCCACCGGCCGCCTGCTGCCGCTCGCCGAGATCGAACGCCTCGTGGCCGGCAAGCCCGAGGCCGTCGTCGTGATCGACGAGGCCTACATCGACTTCGGCGGCCAGAGCGCGGTGGCGCTCACGCAGCGCTACCCCAACCTGCTCGTCGTGCAGACGCTTTCCAAGAGCCGCTCGCTGGCCGGTCTGCGCGCGGGTTTCGCGATCGGCCACCCGGCGCTCATCGAAGCGCTCGAACGCGTCAAGAACAGCTTCAACTCCTATCCGCTCGACCGCATGGCCATCGCCGGCGCCGCCGCCGCCATCGAGGACGTGGCCTGGTTCGACACCACGCGCCACAAGGTGATCGCGAGCCGCGAGCGTCTCGTGGCGGCGATGACGGCACGCGGATTCGAGGTGCTGCCGTCGGCCGCGAACTTCATCTTCGCGCGCCACTCCGGCCACGAAGGCGCGGCCCTTGCCCAGGCGCTGCGCGAACGCGGCATCATCGTGCGGCACTTCCGCCAGCCGCGCATCGACGCGTTCCTGCGCATCACGATCGGCACCGACGCGCAATGCGACGCCCTGCTGAACGCGCTCGACGAGATCCTCGCCTGACGCGCGCGGCCCGGCCCGCGCGCCGGGCCCATGACAGGCGCTTGCGGAACAGCCACGCCCCGCGCGGCAGCTTCGCGGCGGCAATCACCGGCAGGGCAGGAACTCCGGCCACACGTGGGCCAGCCCCGCGCCTTCCAGATAGACGCGCCGCACGATGCCGACGCCGAAGCGCAGGGGGCTGGCCCAGGTCGCCACCTGCAGCGCCGCCGGCATGTTGCGCACGGGCGTGAGCAGGCCCGGCCAGCGGCATGACCCGCAGGAAGGTCTGCAGCATGGTCTGCCGCAGGGGCAGCGACAGCGCCGGGCTCGAGACCCTGGCGCACGGGCAGCCCGCCACCGCGCGAGAAGCTGCTGCGCCTCATCGAGCACAGGGGGCAGAAAGCGCGGAGCGAACACCAAGGATGGCATTCCGTCGTGCAGGCGGCGCAGCGCCCGGGCTCTTCGGAACATCTGGATGTGTCGTTCGAAACGGAGATCCCACGCAAGGCCGCGCAGGTGGGCCTCATCCGGAGGGGCGCGCGGGCATCCCCGCGGGCGACCCGGCGCTGCCGCGCCGCCTGCTCAGCGTGAGCACGCCCCTGCTGGTGCTGCAGATCGGCGCCGGCCGCCGGCTACCCGGGGCTGGTGCGCGACAGGCTGCGCGTGCCGCATCCGCACCGCTTCGCGCTGGCCGTTCTGAAAGCCGCGAGCGTGGATCACGCCGCGCGCCACCCTGGCGGGCGAGCGTGGCCAGGCAAGTGGCCGGGAGGCATCAGGCCAGCCAGATCAGCGACGCCTGGCGCCCGCTGCGCGTGCCATCGCGACGCGCCGAAAAGAAATGCTCCGCTTCGGAGAAGGTGCAGCGGCCGCCACCGGAAATGTGCCGCACGCCTCGCGCGGCCAGGCGCTGGCGCGCCAGCAGATAGAGATCGGCCTGCCACTTGCCGGCCGCGCGGCCGGGTGCGAAAGCCGCTTCGGCCTCGGCAAGATGCCGCACGAATGCCGTGCGGACTTCTTCCCCCACTTCGAAAGCCGGCTGCGAGATGGCCGGTCCCAGCCAGGCCAGCAGGTTTTCAGGCGCCTCGCCCATGGCGTCCAGGGTGTTCTCCAGCACGCCGCCCGCCAGCCCCCGCCAGCCGGCATGGGCGGCGGCCACCACGCGGCCGGCGACATCGCACAGCAGCACGGGCAGGCAGTCGGCGGTCATCACCACGCAGGCGCGCCCCGGCGTGCGCGTGAAGCTCGCGTCCGCACAGGGCTCGGCGTCGCCCGGCATCGCGGCGGCCACGTCCACGCCGTGCACCTGCTCGAGCCAGCACGGCGTCACGCCGGCATGCCGCGCGAGGCGTTGCCGGTTGGCCGCCACCGCGGCCGGATCGTCGCCGACGTGAGTGGCCAGGTTGAGGCCGGCATGGGCGCCCGTGCTCACGCCCCCCGCGCGCGTCGTGGAATACGCGCGCACCCGTGCCGGCGCGGGCCAGTCGGGCGTGATCGGGGTCGGCGCGGCGGTGCCGCTCACTGACGGTACTCGGCCGAGCGGGCGTGGGCCTGCAGGCCCTCGCCATAGGCGAGCGTGGCCGCCACCGGGGCGAGTGCCGCGGCACCGGCGCGCGACATGTGGATGATGCTGCTGCGCTTCTGGAAATCGTAGACGCCCAGCGGCGACGAGAAGCGCGCGCTGCGCATCGTCGGCAACACGTGGTTGGGGCCGGCGCAGTAATCGCCGAGCGACTCGACCGAGGCGTGGCCGACGAAGATCGCGCCCGCGTGGCGGATCTTCTCCACCCAGGGCTCGGCCTCCTCGATGGCGAGTTCCAGGTGCTCCGGCGCGATGCGGTTGGCGATCGCGCAGGCTTCGTCGAGGTCGGCCACCTGCACCAGCGCGCCACGGTTGGCGAGCGAGGCGGCGATGATCTCGTGGCGCGGCATCTGCGGCAGCAGACGCGCGATGGCTTCGGCCACCGCGTCGAGAAAGGCCGCGTCCGGGCACAGCAGGATGGATTGCGCCACTTCGTCGTGCTCGGCCTGGGCGAAGAGGTCCATCGCCACCCAGTCGGCGTTGCCAGAGCCGTCGGAAATCACGAGCACCTCGGAGGGGCCCGCCACCATGTCGATGCCGACCGTGCCGAACACGCGCCGCTTGGCTTCGGCCACGTAGGCATTGCCGGGGCCGACGATCTTGTCGACCTGGGGAATCGTGCGCGTGCCGTAGGCCAGCGCGGCCACGGCCTGCGCGCCGCCGATCGTGAAGACACGATCGACGCCCGCGATGGCGGCAGCCGCCAGAACGAGCGGATTGCGTTCGCCGCGCGGGGTGGGCGTGACCATGATGAGTTCGCCCACGCCGGCCACCTTGGCGGGAATGGCGTTCATGAGCACCGAGCTGGGATAGCTGGCCTTGCCGCCGGGCACGTAGAGGCCGGCGCGGTCGAGCGGCGTGACTTTCTGGCCCAGGCGCGTGCCGTCCGCTTCGGCGTACTGCCAGGATTCGAGGCGCTGCTTTTCGTGATAGGCGCGCACGCGGGCGGCGGCGGTCTCGAGCGCGTCGCGCTGGGCGGCCGGCAGGGTCGCGAGGGCTTCGTCGAGCACCGCGCGGGGCAGTTCCAGCGCGGCGGCATCGGCGGCATCGAGCTGATCGAAGCGGCGCGTGTATTCGAGCACGGCTTCGTCGCCGCGCGCGCGCACGGCGGCGAGCACCTCGCTGACGGCGGCGTCGACGCGCGCGTCGGTGGAGTTGTCGAATGCCAGCAGGGCATCCAGGGCGGCGGCGAAGCCGGGGGCGGCCGCGTTCAGGCGTCGCACGTTCATGCTTTGACGGCTCCGGAGAAAGCTTCGATGACGGGTTGCAGCAGCTCGCGCTTGACCTTCAGCGCGGCCTGATTCACGACCAGGCGGGAGCTGATCTGCATGATTTCCTCGACTTCACGCAGGTGATTGGCGCGCAGGGTGCCGCCCGTCGACACGAGGTCGACGATGACGTCGGCCAGCCCCACGAGCGGGGCGAGTTCCATCGAGCCGTAGAGCTTGATGAGATCGACGTGCATGCCCTTGGCGGCGAAGTGCTCGCGCGCGATGCGCACGTACTTCGATGCCACGCGGATGCGCCCGCCGCGCTGCACCGCGGCCTCGTAATCGAAGCCCTCGGGCACGGCCACGCTCATGCGGCACCGGGCGATGCCCAGATCGACGGGCTGGTAGAGCCCCGCGCCGCCATGCTCGATGAGCACGTCCTTGCCGGCGATGCCGAGGTCGGCGGCGCCGTACTGCACGTAGGTCGGCGTGTCGGACGCGCGCACGATCAGCAGGCGCACGTCGGGGCGGTTGGTTTCGATGATGAGCTTGCGGGAATCCTCGGGCCGCTCGGCGGGCTCGATGCCCGCCGCGGCCAGCAGCGGCAGCGTGTCTTCGAAGATCCGCCCCTTGGAGAGCGCAAGCGTGATGCCGGTGAAGGTGCTCACGGTGGCCATCCTCAGCTCAGCCGGCGCACGCGGGCGCCCAGCGCGGCAAGCTTGGTCTCGAGCTGCTCGTAGCCGCGATCGAGGTGGTAGATGCGTTCGATGACGGTCTCGCCCTCGGCCACCAGGCCGGCGATCACGAGGCTCGCCGAGGCGCGCAGATCGGTCGCCATCACGGTCGCGCCCTGCAGGCGGGAGACGCCATTGACGAAAGCGGTGCTGCCGTCGATGCGGATGTTCGCGCCCAGGCGCTGCAGCTCCACCGCGTGCATGTAGCGGTTCTCGAAGATGGTCTCGCGGATCACCGCCGACCCTTCCGCGACGCAGTTGAGCGCCATGAACTGCGCCTGCATGTCGGTCGGGAACGCGGGGTAAGGCGAGGTGCGCAGGCTCACGGCCTTGAGGCGCGCCGGGGCCTTGAGCTGGATCGCGTGGCGCTCGGTGGTGACTTCGCAGCCGGCGTCCATGAGCTTGTCGATCACGGCGTCCAGATAGGCCGACGAGGTGTCGAGCAGGCGCACTTCGCCACCGGTCACGGCGGCGGCGCAAAGGTAGGTGCCGGTCTCGATGCGGTCGGGCATGACGCGATGGGTGGTGCCGTGCAGGCGGGCGACGCCTTCGATGCGGATCACGTCGGTGCCCGCGCCCGAAATGCGCGCGCCCATCGAGACGAGACAGCTCGCCAGATCGACGATCTCGGGCTCGCGCGCGGCGTTCTCGATCACCGTCACGCCGTCGGCCAGGCAGGCCGCCATCATGAGATTCTCGGTTCCGGTCACGGTCACCATGTCGGTGAAGAGGCGCGCGCCCTGGAGGCGTGGCGACCTGGCCAGCACGTAGCCGTGTTCGACCGTCACCTCGGCGCCCATCGCCTGCAGCCCCTTGATGTGCTGGTCGACGGGGCGCGCGCCGATCGCGCATCCGCCCGGCAGGCTCACGCGCGCCTCGCCACAGCGGGCCACGAGCGGCCCCAGCACGAGGATCGCGGCGCGCATGGTCTTGACCAGTTCATACGACGCTTCGGCCTTGGTGATCTGCGCGGCGTGCAGCGTGACGCGTTCGCCTTCCTGCTCGACGCTCACGCCCATGTCGGCCAGCAGGCGCAGCAGCGTCCCGATGTCCTTCAGGCGGGGCAAGTTGGTGAAGGTGACGGGCTCGTCGGTGAGCAACGCCGCGCACAGCAGCGGCAGGGCGGCGTTCTTGGCGCCGGAGATGCGGATCTCGCCAGCCAGGCGGGAGCCGCCTTCAATCAGGAGCTTGTCCATGGTTTCCTTGCGGAGGCGCGCGGGCGGCGGCGGTCGGCTCGCCCTGCCCCGCGCATTCCTCTTCATGTGGCCCGGAGGCCGTTGTTGATCAAAGCGTTTTCTGGAACTCGGCCCATTGCGCGGGCGTGAAGGTCTGCAGCTGCAGCGCGTGGATCTCGTTGCCCATCAGCGCGCCCAGCGTGGCGTACACGGCCTGGTGCTGGCGCACGCGCATCTTGCCTTCGAAGCTCGCGCTCACGACGATGCCGGAGAAATGCACGCCGTCGTCGCCCTCGATGGACACGAATTCACAGGGCAGGCCCTGCCCGATCAAGCGCTGGATCTCGCTCGCCTGGAACATCGTCAACCTCTCAGCTTGTAGCCGCTGCGCAGCATCGCCAGGCTGATCGCGACGAGCGCCAGCAGGGCGCTGGCGACGATCGCGAGACTCAGCCAGGGGGAGGCGTCGGACTGGCCGAAGATGCCGAAGCGGAAACCGTCGATCATGAAGAAGAACGGATTCAGGTGCGACACCTTCTGCCAGACCGGCGGCAGCGAATGGATGGAATAGAACACCCCCGACAGCATCGTCAGGGGCATGATCAGGAAATTCTGGAACGCCGCGAGCTGGTCGAACTTGTCGGCCCAGATCCCCGCGATCACACCCAGCGTGGCGAGCAGGCCCGCACCCAGCACCACGAAGGCCAGCGCCCACAACGGATGCGCGACGCCCGTGCTCGCGAAACCCAGCGACACCAGCCACACGCCCGTGCCCACGACCACGCCGCGCAGCACCGAGGCCACCACGTAGGCCGAGAAAAATTCGAACCACGAGATCGGCGGCAGCAGCACGAACACGATGTTGCCCGTGATCTTGCTCTGGATCAGCGAGGACGAACTGTTGGCGAAGGCGTTCTGCAGCACGCTCATCATCACCAGGCCGGGAATCAGGAAGCCCGTGTAGCTCACGCCATCGAAGGGCTGCAGACGGCCTTCGAGCACGTGGCCGAAGATCATGAGATAGAGCACGGAAGTCAGCACGGGCGCGCCGACGGTCTGGAACGAAACCTTCCAGAACCTCAGCGTTTCCTTGTACAGCAGCGTGCGGAACCCGCTCATGCGCCCGCCCCCTGCATGATCTCGATGAAGGCCTGCTCGAGATCGGGCCGCGAGATCTCCACCTCCTGCACGCGCAGGCCCGCTTCGCGCACGCGTCCGAGCAGCCCCTCGATCTGGTCGTGCGTCTCGAAGGGTACGCGGATCAGGTCCGCCTCCAGCTCCGCGCCCAGGCCGGCCAGCGCCAGCGGCAGCGCGGCGGCGGCCTCGACGCGCACGCGCAGCACGCGCTGGCTCACGCGGCGCAGGATGCCGGCCGTGGAGTCGAGCGCCACGATGCGCCCGGCCTTGAGCATGGCGATGCGCGTGCAGAGCTCCTCGGCCTCTTCGAGATAGTGGGTGGTCAGCACGATGGTGTGCCCGTCGGCGTTGAGGCGGCGGATGAACTGCCACAGCGTCTGACGCAATTCCACGTCAACGCCCGCGGTCGGCTCGTCGAGCACGATCACCGGCGGCCGGTGCACCAGCGCCTGCGCCACGAGCACCCGGCGCTTCATGCCGCCCGACAGCGCGCGCATGTTGGTATCGGCTTTGGAGGCCAGATCGAGACTCACGAGCAGTTCGTCCACCCAGTCGTCGTTGCGGCGCAGGCCGAAATAGCCAGACTGGATGCGCAGCAGTTCGCGCACCGAGAAGAAGGGATCGAACACGAGTTCCTGCGGCACCACGCCGAGCGCGCGACGCGCGGCGCGGTAATCGGACACCACGTCATGCCCCATCACGCGGATGCTGCCCGAACTCAGGCGCTGCAAACCGGCCAGCGCCGAAATCAGCGTGGTCTTGCCCGCGCCGTTGGGGCCGAGCAAGGCAAAGAACTCGCCCTGGCGGATCTCCAGGTCGACGCCACCCAGCGCCTGCAGCGAACCGAAGCGCTTGGTGGCCTGGCGGACTTCGATCGCGGGAACGTCAGACGGGCTCACTGGCGGGGCGTTCCGTTCCGTCGAAAAGGATCTCGCTTACGCCATACAGGCTCGCCAGGCTCATGAAAGCGGGCGTGGCGGCCACGACGCGGAGCCGGTGCCCGCCCGCGCGCGCCGCGCGCAGCCAGCCCAGCACCACCGCAATGGCGCAGGAGTCGACCGACTCCACGGCGGAAAGATCGAGCTGCGCATCCTGCGCGCCGAACAGTGCCTCGCCCTGCGCGAGCAAGGCGGTGGCGGTCTGCAGATGGAGGGGCGCCTCCACGATGAAGCGCCCGTCGCGCTGGGCTATCACTTGTGATTCGCTCCGGTCTGCGCGTTCTTGGCCTGGAGACTCTTGATGAGCCCGTCCACGCCGCCGGCCTTGATTTCCTGCGAGAAGGTCTCGCGGTAATTGGTCACGAGGCTCACGCCGGCCACCATGACGTCATAGACCTTCCAGCCGTCGGCCTGCCTGTCCATCTGGTAGTCGATGGAAACGGGCTTGGCGCCGGGCTGACGGACTTCGGTGCGCACGATGACATCGGTATCGGCGGCCTGCATGCGCAGCGGCTTGAAGTCAATGGTCTGGTTCTTGTATTGCGAGAGCGCATTCGAATAGGTGCGCACCAGCAGCGAACGGAATTCGGCCGTCAGCGCATCGCGTTGCGCCGGCGTGGCGGCGCGCCACTCCCGCCCCATCGCGAGCGCGGTCATGTGGCGGAAATCGAAGTACGGCAGCACCTTGGCATCGACAAGCTCGTTGATGCGCCGCGAGTCGCCGGCCTGGATCGCCGGGTCGCTCTTCACGACCGCGATCACTTCGTTCATCACGCGGCGCGCGAGCGCGTCGGGGGTTTCCTGGGCCAGGGCCTGGGCGGCCAGCACAGTCATGCACAGGGCAAGCAGGGTCTTCAGAATCTTCATGATGCGTCTCCGTGGCGGGGCCTACTCATAATAGTCATCCTTCTCGCGCGGCGGGTTCCCGTCATGGACCTGATTCAGACGGGATTTCAGGTAGAAGTCGCGCAGATAGGAATAGCGGTCGAGCGCTGCGTCGTCGAGCGCGCTGTCGGCGCCCAGCAACTGCGCGCGCCCATTCACGACCCTCAGGCCGCGCACGGCATTGCGCACCGGAATACGCTCGACCGAAGCAACCGGATCGACGAGCTGGCGCGGAATCGCGCCGGCGGTATCGCGCACCGTGCTCGGCCCGAACAGGGGCAGCATCAGGTAGGGCCCCGGACCCATGCCCCAGCGGCCCAGCGTCTGCCCCAGATCCTCGTCGTGCTTGTCGAGCCCGATGTCGCTCGCCACGTCGAAGAAGCCCAGGATGCCCACCGTGGAATTCACGGCGAACCGGCCGAAATCGCTGAACCCCTCGCGCGGCTTGCCTTGCAGGAGGTTGTTGAAGCCCGTCCAGACATCCTCGATGTTGCCGAAGAAGTTGCTCACGTTGGTCCGCGCCGGCAGCGGCACCACGTCGCGGTAGCCTTCCGCCGCCGGCTTCAGGGCGTAGCGGTCCAGCGTGTCGTTGACGGCGTAGATCTTGCGGTTGACCGGCTCGAACGGATCGGCCGGATTGCCCGTCGTGGCGCATCCGGCCAGCACCGCCAGCAGCGCGGGCAGAATGGCTCTTGCTGTGTTGCGGACGACCATGAGGACCTCCTGCGTCACTTGCCACCCGAAGGCGCATTGCCCTCGGCGGTGTTGAACATGAACTGGCTGATGAGCTTTTCGAGCACGACGGCGGACTGCGTCTTCTTGATGACGCCGCCCGCGGGGATTTCCTCGGGGTCGCCACCAGGCTCCAGGCCGATGTACTGCTCGCCGAGCAGGCCGGAGGTGTTGATGGTTGCGAACGTATCCTTGGGGAAATGGTAGCGGCCGTCCATCTGCAGGGTCACGAGGGCCTGGTAGGTTTCGAGGTCGAGAACGATGCGCTCGATGCGGCCCACGACCACCCCCGCGCTCTTGACCGGCGCGCGCGCCTTGAGGCCGCCGATGTTGTCGAAGCGCGCCTGCAGCTCATAGGGGTCGCGCACCTTCGCGCTGCCCAGGTTACCCACGCGAAGCGCAAGGAACAGCAGGGCACCCAGGCCGATCACGACGAAGATGCCCACCCAGATATCGATGGTTGTACGTTTCATTGTCAGCCCCTGAACATCAACGAGGTCAAAATAAAATCCAGGCCCAGGATGGCCAGCGAAGAAGTCACGACGGTGCGCGTGGTGGCGCGCGAAACGCCTTCGGCCGTGGCATCGGAATCGTAACCCTCGAACACCGCGACCCACGAGACGGCCACACCGAACACGATGCTCTTGATGACGCCGTTGAGGATGTCGCGCTGGAAATCGACGGCCGCCTGCATCTGGCCCCAGAAGCTGCCGGAGTCGGCCCCTATCATCACCACGCCCACGAGATAGCCCCCCAGCACGCCCATCGCGGAGAACAGCGCGGCGAGCAGCGGCATCGAGATCACGCCCCCCCAGAAGCGCGGCGCGACGATGCGCGCCACCGGGTCGACGGCCATCATGTCCATCGCATCGAGTTGCTCGGTGGCCTTCATGAGGCCGATCTCGGCCGTGATGGCAGACCCCGCGCGGCTGGCGAACAGCAGCCCCGCCACGACCGGCCCCAGCTCGCGCACGAGGGAGAGCGCCACGAGCACCCCGAGCGCTTCCTCGGAGCCATAGCGGGCCAGGGTGTCATGCCCCTGCAGGCCCAGCACCATGCCCACGAACAGCCCCGAGACCATGATGATGAGCAGCGAGAGCACCCCGGCGAAGTAAATCTCGCGGATCGTGAGGTTGATGCGGCGAAAGCTCGTGCCGGACCCCAGCAGCACGGCGGCCAGAAACCGCGCCGCGTAACCGAGGCGCCAGACGCCGTTGCCCACCGCCGCTCCGATGCGACGGAAGAATTCACCCACGGAATCAAGCACGGCGTTCCCCCAGCAAGGTTTCGGCGTAATCCTGCGCCGGCACCTGGAACGGCACCGGACCATCGGTCTCGCCCCAGACGAACTGGTGCACCCACGGATCGGTCGAATGCCGGATCTCATCGGGCGTGCCTTCCGCCACGACCTTGCCGCCCGACAGGAAATAGATGTAATCGACGATCTGCAGGGACTCCTGCACGTCGTGCGTCACCACGATGGAACTCGCCCCCAGCGCGTCGTTGAGCTTGCGGATGAGCTGGCCGATCACGCCGAGCGAGATCGGGTCCAGGCCCGCGAAGGGCTCGTCGTACATCATGAGCTGCGGATCGAGCGCCACCGCGCGCGCCAGCGCCACGCGCCGCGCCATCCCGCCGGAGAGCTCGCTCGGCATGAGGTCCGCCGCACCGCGCAGCCCCACCGCATGCAGCTTCATGAGGACGAGGTCGCGCACCATGGTCTCGGGCAGATCGGTGTGCTCACGCATGAGGAATGCGACGTTGTCGAACACCGACATGTCGGTGAAGAGCGCGCCGAACTGGAACAGCATGCCCATGCGCCGACGCAGCGCGTACAGCGCGTCGCGGTCGAGCGAAGAGACCTCCGCGCCGCATACCGTCACCGAGCCGCCACGCGGACGCAACTGCCCGCCGATCATGCGCATCAGCGTGGTCTTGCCACAGCCGGAGCCCCCCATGATCGCCACCACCTTGCCGCGCGGCACGACAAGATTCACGCCGTGCAGGACGTCGCGATCACCGTATCCGAAGCGCAGGTCGCGGACCTCGACCAGGGGAGAGGAAGAATCGTTGGGGGCGTTTTTCAAGACAATGTTGGATTCGACCGGAAGCGCACGATTCTAACATGCCCCCGGCGCCGTCCATGGCTCAAGCATGACGCTCGCGCCGGCCTGGCCACGGGCCGGACGTAAAACGAGGCAAAGACAAAATAAAAAACCGGCGCGAGCCGGTTTCATCTGCCTGCCGCCTGCGCCAGTTTCAGCGCATCTCGGCTTCTTCGGAGGGTTTCGCGAGCAGTCGCGGAGGGGCGTAGGGAGCGGCCTGCGCATCGGAGATGAGGCGGCGCGCACCATTGAAACGCTTCATCCAGTAGGAACTGTCGAGCTCCTCTACACGCACCACCCCGCCCTTGGAGGGCGAATGCAGGAACTTGTTGTCCCCTACGTAGATGCCGACATGGGAGAAAGCGCGGCGCATGGTGTTGAAGAACACCAGATCGCCGGGCTTCAGATCCTGCGAGCCGATCTTGTCGCCCAGGCGCGCCATTTCGGCAGCGGTGCGCGGCAGATTCAGGCCCAGCGCGTCGCCAAAGACCTTGCGCACGAGGCCGCTGCAGTCGAAGCCACCCATTTCGGGGCCCGTGCCGCCGAAGCGGTACTTGATCCCCAGGAAACCGAAGCCCTTGTCGATGAGCGTGGACACGGCGCTCTCCTGCCCGGCGGCATCGGCCGAGGCGGCTTCCTGTGCG
Organism: Candidatus Dactylopiibacterium sp.; assembly: GCA_031119555.1. Classification (GTDB taxonomy): domain Bacteria; phylum Pseudomonadota; class Gammaproteobacteria; order Burkholderiales; family Rhodocyclaceae; genus Uliginosibacterium. The sequence continues at coordinate 50,465 of JAVHXQ010000004.1, read as the reverse complement.
GACGCCTTGGCGGCGGACAGCAGAAAAGCGAGGGAGAGACAGAAGGGCAGGAATCGCATGCGCCGAAATATAACCTTCGCTTCCTCCTGCTGTAAACCCAAAGTTTGACCACCTATCGGGGTCAGGCTGCCGCACGTAGATCCCGGCCGAACAAGGGAAAACCCGTACCAAGGAGGCATTCTCCCTGCAGGCAGCACGGCTCCGCCACGGCAGGGCGGCGACCGCCCAGGGCAGTCGCCGCGTTCTGTCTTGCCGGCCTAAAGGGCCTCGGCCGCGTAGTCGGCGAGCCGGGAGCGCTCCCCTCGCTGCAGCGTGATGTGGCCGGAATGGCTCCAGCCCTTGAAGCGGTCGACCACGTAGGTCAGGCCCGAACTCCCCTCCGTGAGGTAAGGCGTGTCGATCTGGGCGATGTTGCCCAGGCAGACCACCTTGGTGCCGGGACCCGCGCGCGTGATCAGCGTCTTCATCTGCTTGGAGGTCAGGTTCTGGGCTTCGTCGATGATGAGGAACTTGTTGATGAAGGTCCGCCCGCGCATGAAGTTGAGGCTCTTGACCTTGATCCGCGTGCGGATCAGGTCGCGCGTGGCGGCCCTGCCCCACTCGCCGCCGTAGCCTCCGCCGTCCTCGGGGCTGCCATTGAGCACGTCGAGATTGTCTTCGAGCGCGCCCATCCACGGCGCCATCTTTTCTTCCTCGGTGCCGGGCAGGAAACCGATGTCCTCGCCCACCGGCACGGTCACGCGCGTCATGATGATCTCCACGTAGCGCTTCGTCTCGAGCACCTGGGTGAGCCCTGCGGCGAGCGTCATGAGCGTTTTGCCCGTCCCGGCCTGCCCGAGCAGGGAGACGAAGTCGATGTCGGGATTCATGAGCAGGTTGAGCGCGAAATTCTGCTCGCGGTTGCGCGCCACGATCCCCCACACGTTGTTCTTCTGGTGCGTGAAGTCGATCAGGGACTCGAGCACCACGCTGGGCCCCTCCTTCTGCTTCACGATGGCGTGCAGCGGCTTCTCACCCTCCTGGAACACGAGTTCGTTGACGAACATGTCGGCGCACAGCGGTCCGCGCACACGGTAGTAGTTGCGCCCCGCTTCCTTCCAGGACTGCATTTCGCGACCATGCGTTTCCCAGAAATCGGGCGGCAGCTCGCGCATGCCGGTATAGAGCAGGTCGGAGTCTTCCAGCACCTTGTCGTTGAAGTAATCCTGCGCCAGCAGACCCAACGCGCGGGCCTTGATGCGCATGTTGATGTCCTTGGACACCAGGATCACCGGGCGCCCCGGGAAGCGTTCGCGCAGGAACATCACGACCGCGAGGATCTGGTTGTCGGCCTTGGCGGTAGGCACCGACATGGGCAGGCGCGGATCGATGGCTTCGGTCTGCAGGTAGAGCCGGCCCGACGCGAGCCCGCGCGAAGGGCCTTCCAGCGCGATCCCCGCGCCGATGTCGGCCCCGCAGGCGGTCACGACCTCATCCAGCGTGCGGCTCGCCTGGCGCGCATTGCGGGCGACTTCCGACATGCCCTTCTTGTGTCCGTCGAGCTCCTCCAGCGTCATGATGGGCACGAAGATGTCGTGCTCCTCGAAGCGGTAAAGGCTTGTCGGGTCGTGCATGAGCACGTTGGTATCGAGCACGAAAAGCTTGGTGGGGAGGGGCGCGATTGCTTTTTTGCGGGTAGCCATGTCGTCTGAACCAGTAAGGAACACGGGAGGGCGGGCGACGAACCCAGGCTTGCGGCGTCAGAGTCCTTTCACGAAATCGAGCACGTCCTGCGCATGGCCTGGCACCTTCACCCCGCGCCACTCGCGCACGAGCCGTCCGGCGGCATCGAAGACGAAGGTGCTGCGTTCGATGCCGCGCACCTGCTTGCCGTACAGGTTCTTCAGACGGATCACGTCCAGCGCCTGACACAGGGCCTCGTCGGCATCGGAGAGCAGCTCGAAGGGGAAGGCGTGCCTGCACTTGAATCCGTCGTGCGATTTCACGCTGTCGCGCGAGACGCCGAACACCACGGCCCCCGCGGCGACGAACGCGTCGTGCAGGCGCGCGAAGTCGATGCCCTCGGTGGTACAGCCGGGCGTGTTGTCCTTCGGATAGAAGTAGAGAACGAGTTTTTTGCCCGCTTGAGCGGCGAGCGATATTTCCTGAGGGAAGCCCGTGGCGGGCAGCGTGAGATCAGGAACGCGTACCGATGACATTCTGGTGGCTCCTCGCATGGGCAACGGCCCATTGCGTGCCAGCGTATCGGCATTCGCGACGCCCCGCAACACGCCGCCAGAAGGGCTTTTCCAAGCCCTTGATTCGGCTAGGGGGCCTCGTCGACGATGAGCGCCGCCAGCACCTTGCGCCCCTCCGCCGCGAGCAGGTTGTAGGTGCGGCAGGCCGAGCCCGTATCCATGATCTCGAAACCGATCCGCGCCTCGATGAGCGGACGCAGCACCGTGGAAGGCGGAAAGCGCTGGCGCCGCCCGGTGCCGATCAGCACCACGGCCGGCCGCGCGGACACGACGTCCTGCAGGCGCTGCGGCGTCAGGGCGTCGATGCCCGTCACGGCCCAGCTGCGGGCCCCCGCGTCAGGGCTCACGAGCAGGCTCGCGGCATGCGCCTCGCCGGCCACCGTCACGCTGGAGGCATCGTAGGCGTCGATGAGGACGACGCCCTCGGTGTGTTCCTTGCTGAGCTTCATCGCATCCTCCATGCATGCAGGAATTCTGGCCGGCGCGCGACCTTGCAGCGAAGACGCCAGTGAAGGCCGGGCTTTCGCTATCATAGTGGGTCCATGGGCAAATCCGCCCGCAACCGGAGCTTCCATCATGAAACAAGGCCATGCACTTCACCTCGCAACCCCGGACAGCACGAAGAACGCTTCGGCCGCCGCGGCGCGTGCCGTGGTGAAGTCGGCCAAGCTCGCGAACGTCTGTTATGACATCCGCGGGCCGGTGCTCGAACGCGCGCGCCAGATGGAAGAAGAAGGCCAGCGCATCATGAAGCTGAACATCGGCAACGTCGCGCACTTCGGTCTTCTGCCCCCGGACGAGATCATCCAGGACATGATCCGCAACCTGCCCGACGCGGCGGGCTACACCGATTCCAAGGGGCTCTTCGCGCCGCGCAAGGCCATCGTCCATTATTGTCAGGAAAAGAAGATCGCCGGTGTGACGGTGGACGATGTCTACCTGGGCAACGGTGCTTCCGAACTCATCGTGATGAGCATGAACGCGCTGCTCAACACGGGCGACGAAGTCCTGCTGCCCGCCCCCGACTACCCCCTGTACACCGGCGCGGTGGCCCTTTCCGGTGGCACGCCGGTGCATTACATGTGCGACGAACAGTCCGACTGGATGCCCGATGTGGCCGACATCCGCCGCAAGGTCACGCCGAACACGCGCGCCATCGTCATCATCAATCCGAACAATCCGACGGGCGCCCTCTACCCGCGCGAAGTGCTCGAAGAGATCGTGCAGGTGGCCCGCGAACACCAGCTCATCGTGTTCGCCGACGAGATCTACGACAAGACCCTCTACGACGATGCCGTGCACACCAGCATCGCCTCGCTCGCCGACGACATCCTGTTCCTGACCTTCAACGGCCTGTCGAAGAACTACCGGTCCTGCGGCTACCGCGCAGGCTGGATGGTGGTGTCGGGTGAGAAGCGCCATGCGCGCGACTACATCGAGGGGCTGAACATGCTGGCCTCGATGCGCCTGTGCGCCAACACGCCGGGACAGCTCGCGATCCAGACCGCGCTGGGCGGATACCAGAGCATCAACGATCTCGTGCGCAGCGGCGGGCGCCTCGCGCGCCAGCGCGACATCGCCCACGAACTGCTCAATGCGATCCCGGGCGTGAGCAGCGTCAAGCCGCGCGCCGCGCTCTACGCGTTCCCCAGGCTCGACCCCAAGATGTACCCGATCAAGGACGACCAGCAGTTCATCCTCGAGCTGCTCGAGGCCGAACGCGTGCTGCTCGTGCAGGGCACCGGTTTCAACTGGAAAACGCCCGACCACTTCCGCATCGTGTTCCTGCCGCACGAAGAAACGCTGCGTGAAGCGATCAACCGCCTGGCCCGCTTCCTCGATGGTTATCGCAAGCGTCATGCCTGAGTTCCGCATCCTCGATCTGTGCGACGCGGCCGGCGCGATCCGCGAGCCGCTCTGGCTCGCGCGCGCCGAAACCGTTCATCGTCAGCTGCGCCCTGACCTGCCGGCCGATTATGTTGCCAAGATGTCGCGCGTCTGCGCCGGCGGCGGCCGCGTGACGCTGGCACTTCACGACGAGGCGGTGGCCGGGCTCGCGCTCTGGCGCTGCCATGAAGACACTTACAGCGAACGGGGCATCAAGTTCTACGTCGACGACCTCGTGACCGATGAGTCGCAGCGATCGCAAGGCGCGGGCCATGCGCTCATCGAGGCGCTGGGCGCGCGCGCCCGGGCCCTCGGGGCGGGCGGCCTCACCCTCGATTCGGGCGTGCAGCGCTTCCGCGCGCACGCTTTCTATTTCCGTGAAGGCTTTTTCATCACGGCTCACAACTTCAAGAAACAGCTCGTATGAAACCAATCAATGCAGGCCTGCTGGGCATTGGCACCGTTGGCGGTGGCACCTGGACCGTTCTCTCGCGCAACGCCGAAGAGATCACGCGCCGCGCGGGGCGTCCGATCCGCATCACCGCGGTGGCGGACCGCAATACCGAACTCGCCCATCAGGTCACCGGCGGCGCGGCCCGCATCACCGCCGACGCCTTCGAGCTCGTGCGCGACCCGGACATCGACGTCATCATCGAGCTCATCGGCGGCTACACCATCGCGAAGGATCTGGTGCTCGCCGCCATCGAAAATGGCAAGCACGTGGTCACGGCCAACAAGGCCCTGCTCGCCGTGCATGGCAAGGAAATCTTCGCCGCGGCCCAGGCGCGCGGCGTCACGGTCGCCTTCGAGGCGGCCGTGGCGGGCGGCATTCCCATCATCAAGGCGCTGCGCGAAGGCCTCTCGGCCAACCGCATCCAGTGGGTGGCGGGCATCATCAACGGCACGACGAACTTCATCCTCTCCGAGATGCGCGACAAGGGACTGCCGTTCGCCGAAGTGCTCAAGGAAGCCCAGGCACTGGGCTACGCCGAAGCCGATCCGACCTTCGACATCGAGGGCATCGACGCCGCGCACAAGGCCACGCTCATGAGCGCGCTCGCCTTCGGCATTCCCGTGCAGTTTGACAAGGCTTACGTCGAAGGCATCACCCGGCTCGAGGCCGTGGACATCAAATATGCCGAGCAACTGGGTTATCGCATCAAGCTGCTCGGCATCGCGCGCCGCCGCGAGCAAGGGGTCGAGCTGCGCGTGCACCCCACGCTGATTCCCGCCAGCCGCCTGATCGCAAATGTCGAAGGGGCCATGAACGCCGTCCAGGTGCAGGCCGATGCGGTCGGCACCACGCTCTACTACGGCAAGGGCGCCGGCGCCGAACCCACGGCCTCGGCGGTGATCGCCGACCTCGTCGACATCACCCGCCTCGCGACGGCGGAGGCGGAGCATCGCGTCCCGCACCTGGCGTTCCAGGCCGACCGCATCGTCGACCTGCCCATCCTGCCGATCGAAGCCACCGAAACCGCCTACTACCTGCGCATGCGGGTCGAGGATCGCACGGGCGTGCTCGCCGCCATCACGCGCATCCTCGCCGAGAGCAGCATCTCCATCGATGCGATCCTGCAGAAGGAGCCGGCGGCGGGCGAACACCAGACCGATCTGATCCTGCTCACGCACGTGGCCATCGAAGGTCAGGTCAACGCCGCGATCACCAAGATCGAGGCTCTGGATACCATCGTCGGCGCGGTCACGAAGATCCGCCTTGAAGAGCTGAACTGACACAAAGGAGAAGGGCGCAGGCAGCGCGATTCGGAAGCCAGGCGGAGCGCCCAGCCGGTCGCGACGCCCGCCCATCCGGCTCCGCGGCCTCCCCGGCGCATACATGAAATATCTCTCGACTCGCGGCCAGTCGCCGCAACTGGGCTTTTCCGACATCCTGCTCGGCGGCCTGATGGTCGACGGCGGACTGTCGCTGCCGGTCGCCTATCCCCGCATCGGCGACGCCGAGCTGACCGCCATGCGGGCGATGAGCTACGCCGAGCTGGCCTTCGCGATCCTCTCGAAGTTCGCCACCGACATCCCCGCTGACGACCTGCGCGCCATCTGCGCGAAGACCTATACCGCAGGCGTGTATTGCAACGGTCGCGCCGACTCCGACGCCAGCCAGATCACGCCGCTGCGCCGGCTCGAAGAAGGCCTCTACCTGCAGGAGCTCTCGAACGGGCCCACGCTCGCCTTCAAGGACATGGCGATGCAGTTGCTCGGCAACCTTTTCGAGTACGTCCTCGCGCGTCGCGGCGAAGAGATCAACATCCTCGGTGCCACCTCGGGCGACACCGGTTCGGCCGCCGAGTACGCAATGCGGGGCAAGCGCGGCGTGCGCGTCTTCATGCTCTCGCCGCGCGAGAACATGAGTGTCTTCCAGCGCGCGCAGATGTATTCGCTGCAGGATGCGAACATCTTCAACATCGCCGTGCGCGGCATGTTCGACGATGCGCAGGACATCGTGAAAGCCGTGTCCAACGATCTTGAATTCAAGACCCGGCACCGCATCGGCGCGGTGAATTCCATCAACTGGGGCCGCGTGGCCGCCCAGGTCATCTACTACTTCAAGGGCTGGCTCGCGGCCACCACCACGAACGACCAGAAGGTGAGCTTCGCGGTGCCCTCGGGCAACTTCGGCAACATCTGCGCGGGCCACATCGCGCGCATGATGGGCCTGCCCATCCACAAGCTGATTCTCGCCACCAACGAAAACGACGTGCTCGACGAGTTCTTCCGCACCGGCCTCTACCGCCCGCGCAAGACCGCCGACGTGCATGTCACGTCCAGTCCGTCGATGGACATCTCGAAGGCGTCGAATTTCGAGCGTTTCGTGTTCGACCTCGTCGGGCGCGATCCCGCCGTGGTGCGGGATCTCTGGCGGGCCGTGGACGCGGGCGGGCATTTCGACCTCACCGCCACGCCCCACTGGGGCCGTCTGGCGGAGTTCGGATTCGTCTCGGGCTCGTCGTCGCATGCGAACCGCCTCGACACCATCCGCCAGATCTACCGCGCCAGCGGACTCATGATCGACCCGCACACCGCGGACGGCCTCAAGGTGGCATACGAACACCGGGAGACGGGCATTCCGACCATCGTGCTGGAAACCGCCCTGCCCGCGAAGTTCGAAGAGACCCTGGTCGAAGCCCTCGGCGAAAAGCCCTGGCGCCCCGCCGCGATGCAGGAAATCGAAAGCCTGCCCCAGCGCGTGGAAGTCATGGAGGTGAGCACCGAGGCCGTCAAGGCCTTCGTCGTCGCCCACACGCACTGATTTCACGGCACGAAAAGCGACGGGTCGCCTGCGGGCGGCCCGTTTGCGTTTCATCGCCCATGCACCTGCCCGAGTGGACGTATAAGCCATTATTTTGAAATGGTTTTTACGTCCATTTTTCGTCATGACACCTTTTGCACAACCCCTGCTTGTGTCTGACAAGAATAATGTCTGCCTTTTTGTCCGGGATCAGAACGCACTACTGGAAAATGGGATTCGCGTAATCTAAAAGCGGCTCAAACATGCACTTGACACAATGGAATTTTCCCTTAAACAACAGGATGTTACCGGTATACACCTAAACTTTTGGGTAAACCCTGACGGCGTTATCACGTACTTTAAAAAGGCTAGAGCGGATGTTACTTTCCGTCCCGCTGATTTGTCATACAACGAGACGAGTCCTGTATGGCAGCGGCCTCGCGACAGCCACGCTGTCCCATCACAGACAGGTAGTAACAGGAGACACATACGATGCGGTCATCTATCTCGAAGATTGTGCTTTCGCTGCTGGCAGCCGGCTTCATGTCCGGCGCCATCGCGCAGCAAAAGGTCGAACTCAAGGTTTCGGAAATCTGGGGTGAGGACTATCCGAACACCAAGGCCCTGCGTTCCATGAGCGAGAACCTCGCCAAGCGCAGCAACGGTCGCATCGACCTGAAGGTATACCCGAACGGCACCCTGGGTACGGAAAAGGAAGTCATCGAGCAGGTCAAGCTCGGCGCGCTGGCCATGGCGCGCGTGCCGCTGAACCTCATGAACAACATCTGTGAGGAAACGCTGGTCCCCAGCCTGCCCTTCCTGTTCCGCTCCACCGACCACCTGCACAAGGCCCTGGACAGCGCGGCCGGCCAGGAAATCCTCTCCTCCTGCAACGCCAAGGGCTACATCGGCCTGGCCTATTACGATTCGGGCACCCGCTCGATCTACGCCAAGAAGGCCATCAAGACGCTGGCCGACACCAAGGGCCTGAAGCTGCGCGTGCAGCAGTCCGACCTGATGGTGGCGATGGCCCAGGCCATGGGTGCCAACCCGTCGCCGATGCCCATGGGTGAAGTGTATGTCGGCCTGCGTACCGGCCTGATCGACGCGGCCGAAAACAACTGGCCGTCGTACGAAAGCTCCAAGCACTTTGAATCGGCCAAGTTCTACAGCCGCACCGAGCACCTCATGAACCCGGAAATCGTGATCTTCTCGAAGGTCATCTGGGACAAGCTCTCGCCCGCCGACCAGAAGCTGATCGCCGATGCCGCCAAGGAATCGACGACCGTGCAGCGCAAGCTCTGGGCTGAACGCGAGAAGGTGTCGGAAGGCATCGTGCGCAAGGCCGGCTCGACGATCGTCGAAGTCGACAAGAAGCCCTTCCAGGACGCGATGGTGCCGGTGTATGCCAAGTTCATCACCACGCCGCACATGAAGGATCTGGTCAAGCGCATCCAGGACGTCAAGTAAGTCCGTCAGCCTCACAGCCCGGCCGGAGATGGCTTCGGCCGGGTTTCTGTCTCATCTCGCAGGAAGGACCCCGCAGATATGTACACAAGAATCTGCGCAGCACTCTCTAAGTTTTGTCTGATGATCGCGACCGCCGGCCTGGGCCTGGTGATCCTGTGCGTGCTCTATCAGGTATTCGGTCGCTACGTGCTCAACGACACCCCCACCTGGGCGGAAGCGCTCGCGCTGCTGCTGGTGCTGTTCGTGACCATGCTCGGTACCGCCGTCGGCGTGCGTGACGCCGGCCACATCGGCATGGAATCCCTGCTGGCGATCTGCCCGCAGCCGTACAAGAAGTGGCTGGAAATCTTCATTCATGCCGTGGTGGCGGGCTTTGGCGCCTGCATGTCGTACAACGGCTCGGTCCTGGCCCGCAACGCCATGGACTACAAGATCCCCACCCTGGGCCTTCCCGAGGGCCTCTACAACGTCCCGATCACGATCGCTGGCGCGCTCATCTTTCTTTTCTCGATCGAACACATCATCGCGCTGGTCAAGGGCACCGAGGTTGAACAAGCATGGCACTGATCATTCTTTCCGCAGTATTCATGGGCGCGCTGATCATCGGCGTGCCGGTCATGTTCGCCATCGGTCTGTCGGCCGTCGCCACCATCCTCTATGAAGGCCTGCCGATGGCAGTCGTCTTCCAGAAGATGACGGGCGGCATGCAGGTCTTCACTTTCCTGGCGATCCCCTTCTTCATCTTCGCCGGCGAGCTGATGCTGCTGGGCGGCATCGCCGACCGCATCGTGAATTTCGCCAAGGCAATGGTCGGCCACTGGCGCGGCGGTCTGGGCATGAGCAACGTCGTGGCCTGCACGCTGTTCGGCGGCGTGTCGGGCTCCCCGGTGGCGGACGTGTCCGCGATGGGCGGCGTGCTGATCCCCGCGATGAAGCGTGAAGGCTACGACGCGGACTACGCGGTGAACGTCACCACGCACGCCTCGCTGGTCGGCGCGCTGATGCCCACCTCGCACAACATCATCATCTACACGCTGGCGTGCGGCGGCATGGCTTCCGTGACCTCGCTGATCCTCGCGGGCATCGTGCCGGCGGCGATCCTGATGGTCTGCAACCTGGGCGCAGCCTATTACATGGCCGTCAAGCGCGGTTATGGCCGCGGCGTGTTCCCCGGCTGGCCCGCTGTCGGCCGCACCGCGGCAGCGGCGTTCCCGGGGCTCTTCGTGGTGGTGATCATCGTCTCCGGCATCCTGTCGGGTGTCTTCACCGCCACCGAGTCGGCCTCCATCGCCGTGCTGTATGCCTTGTGCCTGACGGTGCTGGTCTATCGCAGCCTGACCTTCCCGCAATTCGTGGCAGCCCTGGCGCACGCCGTGAAGAAGACGGGCGTGGTGCTCGCGCTGATCGGTATTTCGGCGACCTTCGGCTACTTCATCGCCTACTACCAGATCGCTGAACTGACCGGCCAGGCGCTGGCGAGCATCTCGGAGAATCCGTGGATCATCTTCCTGATGATCAACGTCATCCTCTTCCTGCTCGGCACCTTCCTCGACATGGCACCGACGATCCTCGTGTGCACGCCGATCTTCCTGCCGATCGCGATGAAGTACGGCATGGACCCGACCCAGTTCGGCATCATGATCCTGCTCAACTGCGCACTCGGCCTGAACACTCCGCCGGTGGGCACTACGCAGTTCATCGGATGCGCGATCGCGGAGATCTCGGTCGAGAAGGTCATGCGGACGATCTGGCCATTCTATCTGGCCCTCGCCCTGACAATGTTTGCCGTGACCTTCATCCCGGCCGTGTCGATGACCCTGCCCAACCTCTTCCACTGATCCAGCCTCATCGGCCGGCACCGCAGCGCGGTTGCCGGCCGTGTCGCTGCGGGGCTGCGCCCTTGAGGCGCGCCCGCGGCGCCTCCCCGCTTTTCGGAATCTCTTCCCATGGAATTCAGCGAACTTCTCACCCCGCATTTCTGGACGGCCGTCGCCCAGATCATCATGATCGACATCCTGCTGGGCGGCGACAATGCGGTCGTCATCGCCATGGCCTGTCGCAAGCTGCCGGCCAACCAGCGTTTCAAGGGCATCATCTGGGGCACCGTGGGCGCCATCGTGCTGCGCGTGCTGCTGATCTTCTTCGCGCTGCAGCTGCTCGCGATCCCCTTCCTCAAGCTCGCCGGCGGCGTGCTGCTGCTCTGGATCGGCGTGAAGCTCCTCAAGCCCGAGAGCGACGAAGGCCATGAAGTCGCCGCCAGCGACCGCCTCCTCGCCGCGATCAAGACCATCATCGTCGCCGACTTCGTGATGAGCCTGGACAACGTGATCGCCATCGCGGGCGCGGCCCAGGGCGCGGGTGAGCAGCACCAGATCATCCTCGTCGTGTTCGGCCTGATCGTGAGCATTCCCATCATCGTGTACGGCAGCCAGCTCGTCATCAAGCTCATGGACAGGCTCCCCATCGTGATCACGCTGGGCGCCATGCTGCTGGGCTGGATCGCGGGCCACATGGTGCAGACCGATCCGGGTCTGGCGAACGTCATTCCCAACACGGAAACGGCACGCCTGGGCTTCGGCATCGCGGGTGCGCTGCTCGTGCTGGCCATCGGCAAGCTGATGCTGCACCGCAGCCGCACGGCCACCTGATGGACCGGCCCCGGGGCGGCGGCCACCCTGCCGCCCCTGCAGCAGTCAGGCATATCAAGGAAGCCACGCCAGATGGAAAACCCTAGCCCGGCCAAGAGATCTTCCCGCCTCGTCACCAACAACCGCGTCGATGCGGTCTACACCGGCATCATCGAGGCCATGTCCAGCGGCGAGTTCGGCGAGAACGCCCGCCTGCCCACGGAAACCGAGCTTGCCACGCTGTATGGCGTCTCCCGTCCCACGGTGCGCGAGGCCCTCTCGCGCCTGCGGCTGGACGGGCTGATCACGTCGCGGCGCGGTTCCGGCAGCTACGTGCTGCGCCGGCCCGACCGCAACATCAAGCGCTTCGCCCCCATCGAAAGCATCGCCGACGTGCAGCGCTGCTTCGCTTTCCGCCTCGCCATCGAAGCGCCGGGCGCGGCGCTGGCGGCCGATCTGCGCACACCGCGCGACATCGAGGAAATCCGCCGCTGCTTCGAAGCCATGGAACGGGCACGCCTGCGCGACGACAACGCTGAGTACGTCGAGCAGGACCTGCACTTTCACCTTGCGATCGCCCGCGCCTCGCAGAACATGTTCTTCGTGACCGCGCTGGAACTCATCTTCGAACAGGTCAAGGTCGGCATGCGTCTTGCGCTGAACCTCTCGCTCGAACGCGAACGCATCTGGCGCGAGCGCGTGCAGATCGAACACCGCGAGATCCTCATGGCCATCGAGAAAGGCTCGTCGGTCGACGCCGCCGAGGCCATGCGCTTTCACCTCGGCAACGCCCGCCGCCGCCTCTTCGAAGGCCCCGCCACCCCCTGAGCGCGAAGCCCGCCGCAGCTCGCGGGCAACAAAAAGGCCGCGTCTCACGACGCGGCCTTCTGTTTGACCCGCAGACGCCCGCAGGCGTCGTGGATCAGTGTTCGCCCAGCACGGAAACCGTGATGTTGGCGAGCACGTCGGTGTGCAGCGCGATTTCGATCGCGTTGTCGCCAACGAGCTTGATCGGGCCGTTGGGCAGACGCACGCCGGCCTTCTCGACCGGATGGCCCAGGGCCACCAGCGCTTCGGCGATGTCGCCGTTGGTCACGGAGCCGAACAGGCGGCCATCCACGCCGGCCTTGCGGACCAGCTGAACGGTCAGGCCTTCGACCTTGGTCGCGGCTTGCTGAGCAGCGGCCAGCTTCTCGGCGGCAACCTTCTCGAGCTCGACGCGGCGGGCTTCGAATTCGGCCAGGTTGGCCGAGGTGGCGCGCTTGGCACGGCCGGTCGGGATCAGGAAGTTACGGGCGTAGCCTTCCTTCACGTTGACCACGTCGCCCAGGTTGCCGAGGTTCACAACTTTTTCAAGCAGAATGATTTGCATCGTGTATCCCCCGGATTACTGGTGCAGGTCGGTGTACGGCATCAGCGCCAGGAAACGGGCGCGCTTGATGGCGGTCGACAGTTGACGCTGATAGCCGGCCTTGGTGCCGGTGATGCGGGCCGGCATGATCTTGCCGTGTTCGGTCACGAAATCCTTCAGGATCTCGATGTCCTTGTAATCGATCTCTTCGATCTTTTCCGCCGAGAAACGGCAGAACTTGCGACGCTTGAACAGACCACCACCACGGTTGCCGCCCTTCTTGTCGTCCTTCTTTGCAGGCCTGAATGCCATGATCAATTTCCTTCCAACAATTCAAATGTTCTGATGTGCAGCACCGGTGCCCGGTTGCGGGCGCTGCGCGCGGCGAGGAATCCTTCCATCGCCAGGCGGCTGCCCAGTGCCACGACCTCGATCTGCTGTGCTGCGGGGCCGATGGCCCTGACCTTGAGTTCGCAGAAGACCTCGCGTTCCGCTCCGGCTTCCATCTGCCGGGACTGGTGCTCGATGCGCATTTCCAGCACCGGCACCCGGGCGGGTGTCCATCGCAGGGCTTCCCGTGCGACGATCACGCCGCAAAGGCGGACCGTGTTGTCTTCCGCAACGCCCATCAGGCCTGCGAAGCGGCGCCTTCGGCGGGCTTGGCTTCTTCAGCGGCGGCGGGGGTCAGCGAGCGCGACTTTTCTTCCTTCATCATCGGCGACGGAGCGGTCACGGCCTTCTTCGTCTTGATGGTGAGGTGGCGCAGCACGGCGTCGTTGAACTTGAAGGCGTGTTCGATTTCATCGATGGTCGGCTGATCGACTTCGATGTTCATCAGAACGTAGTGAGCCTTGTGGATCTTCTGGATCGGGTAAGCCAGCTGACGGCGGCCCCAGTCTTCCAGACGATGGATCTGGCCATTGCGCGAAGCCACGAGGGACTTGTAGCGCTCGATCATCGCGGGCACCTGCTCGCTCTGATCCGGATGGACGATGAAAACGATTTCGTAATGTCGCATGCGGACTCCTTACGGGTTGAAAACAGCTCCCCGGCATGCGTACCGGTGGAGCAAGGGAACCGCGGATTCTAGCCCAGACGCGCCTCGCACCGCAAGACCATGACAAGAACGCCGCGGACGGCATACTCTTGGCGCCGGCTTTTCCTTTCCACGCCTGCCCCACCTTCCGCCCCCATGCTCAAGGTTCTGGTCATCGACGAAATCCGCGAACGCGCGCTGGAGATCTGTGAAGCCCTCACGCGCGCCGGTCACATGGTGGCCGCGGTGCTGCCCGACGCGCTGGCCCTGCACGAACGCGTGCAGCAGCTGCAGCCCGACGTGCTGCTGATCCACACCGATTCGCCCAGCCGCGACACGCTGGAGAACCTCGCCGCGCTCGACCGCAACCTGCCGCGCCCCGTCCTGATGTTCGCGGGCGACGACGACGACGACGTGATCCGCCGCGCCCTGCGCGCGGGCGTGTCCTCGTACGTGGTCGACGGCCTGAGCCCGGAACGCCTCGCGCCGCTGCTGAAGACCGCCACCGCGAGCTTCGAGGCTTTCCAGACCGTGCGTCGCGAGCGCGACGAAGCGCAGCGCAAGCTCTCCGAGCGCGTCCTCGTCGAGCGTGCCAAGGGTCTGCTCATGAAATCCCGCCACATGAGCGAGGACGAGGCCTATCACGCCCTGCGCAAGATGGCGATGGAGCGCGGCCGTCGCATCCACGACGTGGCGGAGCAGCTCATCGCGGCGGCCGATCTGCTGCTGGGGGAAAATTCATGACAAAAGCATCACATCGGACCCGCGCGGACGCCCTCCCGGCGGCTCCGCCGTCACGGAGCGCGCGCAGCCGTCATGATGACGCCCTGTCACCCTCCGCCCCCGGGCGGTCGCGAAAGAACACCGCATGAGTACCCAGCCCCCGTCCGCCCGCGTCGAAGGTTCCGACCGCCCCGAGCTGGAGGAAGTCCGCGTCGGCTACATTCCGCTCACCGACTGCGCGTCGCTCATCATGGCGGCGGAACTCGGCTTCGACCGCCGCTACGGGCTGCGCATCGTGCCCGAGCGCCAGGCCTCGTGGGCCGCGGTGCGCGACCGCCTGGTCGCGGGCGAGCTGCACGCCTCGCAGGCGCTGTACGGGCAGGTCTATGGCATCCACACCGGCCTGGGCGGCGTGCAGGAAGCCATGAACATCCTCATCGCGCTGTCGCGCAACGGGCAGGCCATCACGCTGTCGCGCACGCTGCTCGCGCACGGCGTGCGCGACGGTGAGAGCCTTGCCCGCCACCTCGCGCAGGCCACGCAGCGCGCGACCTTCGCACAGACCTTTCCCACCGGCACGCACGCCATGTGGCTGTACTACTGGCTCGCGGCGCATGGCATTGATCCGATGCACGACATCCACCGCATCGTCGTGCCGCCGCCCGACATGAGCATCAACCTGCGTCGCGGCAACATGGACGGCTTCTGCGCGGGCGAGCCGTGGAACCAGCATGCGATCCTCGAAGGCGTCGGCTTCACGGTGGCCACGTCCCAGCAGATCTGGCCCGACCACCCCGAGAAGGTGCTCGCCACGACCGCCCGCTTCACGCGCGAGTACCCCGCCACCGCGCGCGCCCTGATCTGCGCCGTCCTGGAGGCGGCGCGCTGGCTCGACGCCAGCCCGGCCAACCGCGTGCGGGCCGCCGGGCTGATCGCCGCGCCGCATCACCTGGATATCGCGCCCGCCACGATCCAGGGACGCATGCTGGGCGAGTACGAAGACGGCCTCGGCCGCCAGTGGCAGGATGCGCATCCGATGCAGTTCTTCGCCGACGGCGAGGCCAGCTTCCCCTGGCTCTCCGACGGCATGTGGTTCCTCGCCCAGCATCAGCGCTGGGGCATGCTCGGACGCGTCGAGCATGAGCAGATCGCACGCAGCATCCACCGCACCGATCTGTATGCCGAGGCCGCCCGCGCGCTGGGCGTGAGCCTGCCGGCGCGCCCCCTGCGCAGCAGCGTGCTCATGGACGGCGAAGTCTGGGATGGTTCCCGCCCCGACCGCTACCTGCCCCCGCACGCGGACCCCCGCGCGCGCTGACGCCGCGCCCGCACCAGATCGGCCCGCGCCGCACATTCGCGGTGCGGCGCACGCATCGCGCGGCAACCGCGCCTTCGCCGCAAAAGCCCTTTCCATAAGGCTTTCAGCCATTCAAGACACCTGGCACGGCTTCTGCTAGAAGCTCTGCGGGAGCCGCCCCACAAGGCAGCCCCACGGAGCCGACAGCGTCGTCGGCCCCGACCGGATCAAAGGCGATCTTCGCGCAAACGCGTCATGCAGGCGGCCCCGGCCGCTCATGCAAGGCCGTGAAGCTCGTCGCCGCCCCGGTCGATGCTTCCGTCCTCGCCGCTTCACGGTTTGCCGAGCGCACAACCCTGACGGAGCCACCATGGACAAGCAATCCTTCCTCAAAGCCGGACACTGGCCCACGCTGCTGGCCGCGTTCCTGTATTTCGACCTCGCCTTCATGGTGTGGGTCCTGCTCGGCCCGCTGGGCGTGCAGATCGCCGCCGACCTCCAGCTCACGCCCGCCCAGAAGGGGCTCATGGTGGCCACGCCGCTGCTCTCCGGCGCTTTCCTGCGCATCGTCATGGGCGTCCTGGTCGATCAGATCCGGCCGCGCGCGGCCGGCATCGTCGGCCAGATCATCGTGATCGGCGCCCTCTTCACGGCCTGGCACTTCGGCATCCACACCTATACCCAGGTCATGATCCTCGCCGCCTTCCTCGGCGTGGCCGGCGCCTCCTTCGCGGTCGCGCTGCCGCTGGCCTCGCGCTGGTATCCGCCCGAACACCAGGGCACCGCGATGGGCATCGCCGGCGCGGGCAACTCGGGCACCGTGCTCGCCGCGCTCTTCGCCCCCAGCCTCGCCATCGCCTACGGCGGCTGGAACAACGTGTTCGGCATCGTGCTGATCCCGCTGGCCGTGGTGTTCGCGATCTATCTGCTGATCGCCCGCGACGCGCCCGACTGCCCGCCGCCGAAATCCTTCGCCGACTACGCAGGCCTCCTGCGCGACGGGGACGCATGGTGGTTCATGTTCTTCTACGCGGTGACCTTCGGCGGCTTCTCGGGGCTCGCCTCTTCGCTGACGATCTACTTCAACGCCGAATACGGCCTCGATGCGCGCAGCGCCGCCTTCTTCACGGCAGGCTGCGTGTTCGCGGGCAGCCTCGTGCGCCCGATCGGCGGCAACCTCGCCGACCGCCTGGGCGGCATCCGCATGCTGAGCCTGATGTACGTGCTCGCCGCCGCCTTCCTCTTCATCGTAAGCCTGGGCCTGCCCACGGTGTGGCTCGCGGCCGCCGGCTTCACGGGCGCCATGCTGGCCTTCGGCATGGGCAACGGCGCGGTGTTCCAGCTCGTGCCGCAGCGCTTCCGGCGTGAAATCGGCGTCATGACCGGTCTGGTCGGCATGGCCGGCGGCATCGGCGGCTTCTACCTGGCCTCCAGCCTGGGCTACGCCAAGCAGGCGACGGGGAGCTACCAGCTCGGCTTCCTGATTTTCGCGGCCCTCGCGGTGGTGGCGCTGCTCGGGCTCACTCTCGTCAAGCAGCGCTGGCGCACTACCTGGGGCGCGGCGGTGGCGGCCCGCATCTAGTCTCCCGCCCCGCTGCGCGCTCCGCTGCGCGCCCGCGCAGGCCCTCTCCCCGAACCCGCCCCGGAGGCTCCCATGCCCCTGACCGTTTCGCTCGGCCACGCCTCGCTGACCGGCCCGCGCGCGCGCAACGAGGATTTCGTCGGCGCCGTCACGCCCGCCGCTGCCGAGCTGGACAACAAGGGCCTGCTCGCGGCGATCGCCGACGGCGTGGGCGGTCACGCGCGCGGCAGGGAGGCCGCCGAGTTCGCGGTGCGCAGCCTGCTGGGCGATTACTACGCCACGCCCGATACCTGGAGCATCGCCCAGTCGCTGGACAAAGTGCTCGGCGCGACCAACCGCTGGCTCTTCGCGCAGGGCGCGCGCGCCGATCCCGGTGCCGGCATGGCCACCACCCTCACCGGGCTCGTGGTGCGCGGGCGGCGCTGGGTCTGCGTGCATGTGGGCGATTCGCGCCTCTACCTGCTGCGCGCGGGCCGGCTGCGCAAGCTCACGCAGGACCACGTGTGGGAACACCCGGAGCTGCGCACCGTGCTGTCGCGCGCGCTCGGCCTGGACAGCCACCTGGCGGCCGATTTCGCGGAAGGCGAACTGGCCGCCGGAGACCGCTTCCTGCTGTTGACCGACGGCATCTGGGCCGCGCTGCGCGATGCGCGCCTGCAGGCGCTGGCGATGCATCACGCGGAGGCCACCGCCTGCGCCTACGCCCTCGCCCAAGCCGCGCTCGCGGCGGGTTCGCGCGACAACGCGAGCGCGCTCGTGCTCGACATCCAGGCGCTGCCCGCCGACGGCCTGCGCGACACCCTCGCGCGCACCCGCGAGCTGCCGCTTCCGCCCGCGCTGCACCCCGGCCAGACCCTGGACGGCCTGCGCGTGCGGGGCCTGCTGCACGCTTCGCGCGTGACGCTGCTGTACCACGTCGAGGATTGCGACGGCCGCCTCCTCGTCCTCAAGACCCTGCGCGAGCAGGCCGGGGCCGCCGAGCGCGCCGCGCTCGCGCATGAGGAATGGCTCGCGCGCCGCGTGACCGATGCGGCGTTTCCGCAGACCGTGAGCTGGCCCGCGCGCGGCCATCTCTACTACCTCATGCACTGGCACGCCGGCGAAACCCTCGCCCAGCGCATCGCGCGCGGCCACCGCTTCACGCCGCGGGAACTCATCGCGCTGGGCACGCAGCTGCTGCGCGCCACGGCCGCGCTGCACCGGCTTGCCATCGTGCATCGCGACATCAAGCCCGCCAACGTGCTGCTGGGCCACGACGACACGCTGCGCCTGCTCGATCTCGGCGTGGCCGCCTCCGACAGCGGCGCTGGCGAGCATTTCAGCGAGATCAACAATCCCGGCACGCCGAGCTACATGTCGCCGCAGAGCTTCGGCGCGGCGTGCGCGCAAGCGTCGGGAGACCTCTACGCCGTCGGCGTGACGCTCTACGAAGCGGCCACGCGGCACTTTCCGTATGGCGAGATCGAGGCTTTCCAGCGCCCGCGTTTCGGCGACCCGGTGCCGCCCACGCGCTACCGGCCCGATCTGCCCGGCTGGCTGGAATCCGTGCTGCTCAAGGCCGTCGCGCGCGAGACCGCCGAGCGCTTCGAGACGGCGGAGGAATTCCTGCTCGCCTTGCAGACGGGGGCGGCCCGCCCGCTGAGCGTGCCGCGCCGGCGTCCGCTCATGC
Source organism: Candidatus Dactylopiibacterium sp. (assembly GCA_031119555.1). Lineage (GTDB taxonomy): Bacteria > Pseudomonadota > Gammaproteobacteria > Burkholderiales > Rhodocyclaceae > Uliginosibacterium. The sequence continues at coordinate 31,339 of JAVHXQ010000004.1, read as the reverse complement.
AGCGCGACCCGCAGCTCGCGCTCAAGCTCCTGGCCGCGGCCTCGCTGTTCGCCAACCTCGTGCTCGCCATCGCGCTGCTCGCCGGCTGATCCGCGCGCGGGGCGCGCACCGTCGCGGCGCGTCCTGCGCCCGGGTCTGCCCCGATCGCGGGCACGGCGTGCGGGCCGCCCTCAAGCGAGAAAACAAAACCCTTGCGCATCAAAGCCTTGAAGGAATCACACGAGGTGGCATGTGGATTGCTTGATGTCGTGCATCACGCATCACGCTATTCCGCCAGGAACAGCGCGCCCGCGCCGGCAACGCCGCCGACGCAGGCAGATCAACGACGATCGCCGCGTAGCTGGATTCATTCCGGGCCACCGTGGCCCACAGCTTCGAGAGAGGGATCGTCGTCATGCACAAACAGAAACTCGTGATGGTCGGCAACGGCATGGCCGGGGTGCGCACGCTGGAAGAGCTGCGCAAGCTCGCGCCCGACATGTACGACATCACCGTCTTCGGCGCGGAACCGCACCCCAACTACAACCGCATCATGCTCTCGCCCGTGCTGGCCGGCGAGATGACGATCCAGGACATCATCCTCAACGATCTGGCCTGGTATCGCGACAACGGCATCACGCTGCACACGGGCCGCCGGATCGCGCGCCTGGATCGACGGGCCCGCCGCGTGATCGCCGAGGACGGCTTCGAGGCGCCCTACGACCGCCTCCTGCTCGCCACCGGTTCCCTGCCCTTCATCCTGCCCGTGCCGGGCAAGGATCTGCCCGGGGTGATCGCCTACCGCGACATCGCCGACACCGACGCCATGATCGACGCCGCCGCGCGCTATCGCCACGCCGTGGTGATCGGCGCGGGGCTGCTCGGGCTGGAAGCCGCCAACGGTCTGGCGCTGCGCGGCATGGACGTGACCGTGGTGCACCTGGGCGAGTGGATCATGGAGCGCCAGCTCGACCGCAGCGCCGCGCGCATGCTGCAGAAGGCGCTCGAAGCCAAGGGCATGAAGTTCCGCCTCGCCGCCCACACCACCGAACTGGTGCAGGGCGACAGCGGCCGGGTCTGCGCGCTGCGCCTGCGCGACGGCGAAACGCTGCCGGCCGATCTCGTCGTGATGGCCGCCGGCATCCGCCCCAACACGACGCTCGCCGAGCAGGCGGGCATCCACTGCCAGCGCGGCATCGTCGTCAGCGACACCCTGCAGACCTACGACCCGCGCGTGTATGCGGTCGGCGAATGCGCGAATCACCGTGGCACCGCCTACGGCCTCGTGGCACCGCTGTTCGAGCAGGCCAAGGTGGCCGCGAACCATCTCGCGCAGCACGGCATCGGGCGCTACCAGGGCTCGGTCACCTCCACCAAGCTCAAGGTCACGGGCATCGACGTGTTCTCGGCGGGCGACTTCTCGGGCGGCGAAGGCACCGAGGACATCGTGCTGTCGGACCCCGCCGCGGGCATCTACAAGCGCGTCGTGGTGAAGGACGACCGCATCGTCGGCGCCGTGGCCTATGGCGACACGGCCGATGGCGCGTGGTACTTCCAGCTGCTCAAGGATGGCCAGAACATCGCGGACATCCGCGACCACCTGCTGTTCGGCAAGAACCATCTGGGCGACACGGGCCACAAGGGCCAGAACCAGGCCGCCGCCCTGCCCGACACGGCCGAGATCTGCGGCTGCAATGGCGTGTGCAAGGGCACCATCGTGAAAGCCATCAAGGAGCAAGGGCTCTTCACGCTGGAAGACGTGCGCAAGCACACCAAGGCATCGAGTTCCTGCGGCTCCTGCACGGGACTCGTCGAACAGATCATCGCCTCGTGCGTGGGCGGGGCCTACACGCCGGCCGACTCCAGCGCCAAACCGATGTGCGCGTGCACCGACCACGCTCACGGCGCAGTGCGCCAGGCGATCCGCGAGCAGCACCTCACGAGCATTCCCGCCACCCTCCAGGCGCTGGGCTGGAAGACCCCCGACGGCTGCGCCTCGTGCCGGCCGGCGCTGAACTACTACCTCATCTCCACCTGGCCGCACGAAGCGCGCGACGATCCGCAGTCACGCTTCATCAACGAACGCTCGCACGCCAACATCCAGAAGGATGGCACCTACTCGGTCGTGCCCCGCATGCTGGGCGGCCTCACCACGCCCGCCGAGCTGCGCGCGATCGCCGACGCGGCCGAGAAGTACCGCGTGCCCACGGTCAAGGTCACTGGCGGCCAGCGCATCGATCTGCTGGGCGTGAAGAAGGCCGACCTGCCGGGCATCTGGGCCGACCTCAACGCCGCCGGCATGGTGTCCGGGCACGCCTATGGCAAGAGCATACGCACGGTCAAGACCTGCGTCGGCGCCGAGCATTGCCGCTTCGGCACGCAGCGCTCGATGGACATGGGCGTGAAGCTCGAGAAAATGCTCTTCGGCATGTGGAGCCCCCACAAGGTCAAGCTCGCGGTATCCGGCTGCCCGCGCAACTGCGCCGAAGCCGGCATCAAGGACGTGGGCGTGATCGGCGTCGATTCCGGCTACGAACTCTACGTGGCCGGCAACGGCGGCATCCGGACCGAGGTCGCGCAGTTCCTCTGCAAGGTGAAGAGCGATGAAGAAGTCATGGAGCACTCCGCCGCCTTCCTGCAGCTCTACCGCGAGGAAGGCTTCTATCTCGAGCGGACCGTGCACTGGCTGGCTCGCGTCGGGCTCGATCACGTGAAGCAGCGCATCGTGGAAGACGCCGACGGGCGCCGCGAACTCGCCGGGCGCCTGCACTACGCGCTGCAGGATTACCAGGACCCATGGCAGCAGCGCAGCGCCACCCAGGGCGAGGCCGCGCTGAGAGCCGCATTCGAAGACCTCACGGCCTGAGCGCCGCCTGCCCGGAGCCCCGCCATGAACGAATGGGAAACCGCCTTCGTGCCCGACGAGGACGACACGCACGCCTGATCCCTGCCCCACCCGCCTTTTCTGAAGAGAGACCCTCATGACCGACTGGAAGAAGATCTGCGCCCTCAGCGACATACCCGCGCTGGGCTCGCGCGTCGTCAAGACCGCCCGCCATGGCGACATCGCCATCTTCCGCAACGCGGCGGACGAAGTCTTCGCCGTGCACGACCGCTGCCCCCACAAGCACGGCCCGCTTTCGCAGGGCATCGTGCATGACGGCCGCGTGACCTGCCCGCTGCATGGCTGGAAGATCGACCTCGCCAGCGGCGAGGCCGCCGCGCCCGACACGGGCTGCGCGAAAACCTTCGCCGTGCGGTTAGAGAACGGCGAGGTGTATCTCGGCGTATAGCCCCGCGCGCCCCGTGACGGGCGCCGTCGCCCCCAGCCAGCACAGCGGAACCGACCCCATGGAAACCAGAGCGACCTGTCCTTACTGCGGCGTGGGCTGCGGCGTCATCATCCAGCACGACGGCCAGCGCGTCATCGACGTCCGCGGCGACCCCGCCCACCCCGCCAACTTCGGCCGGCTCTGCACGAAAGGCGCCACGCTGCACCTCACCACGCGCCCCGAAACACGCCTGCTGCACCCCGAGCTGCGCGTGGCGCGCGACGCCCCGCGCGCGCGCGCCGGCTGGTCCGAAGCACTCGCCCACGCCGCCACGAAGTTCGCCGACGTGATCCGCCGCGACGGCCCCGGCGCGGTCGGCTTCTACCTCTCGGGCCAGTTGCTGACCGAGGACTACTACGTCTTCAACAAGCTCGCCAAGGGCTTCATCGGCACCCACAACCTCGACACCAACTCGCGCCTGTGCATGAGCAGCGCGGTCACGGCCTACAAGCAGACGCTGGGCGCCGACGCCCCGCCCTGCGCCTACGAGGATTTCGACCACACCGACTGCCTGCTGATCGCCGGCGCGAACCCCGCCTACGCGCATCCCGTGGCCTTCCGCCGCATCGAAGCGGCCAAGGCCGCGCGGCCGGACATGAAGATCATCGTCGTCGACCCGCGCCGCACCGACACCGCCGCCTGCGCCGACCTGCACCTGGCGATCCTGCCCGGCACCGACGTCTGGCTCTTCAACGCCCTGCTGCACGTGATGCTGTGGGAGGGCTACGTGAATCGCCCCTGGGTGCGCCAGCACACCGAAGGCTTCGAGGCCCTGCGCGACGCGGTGCGCGACGTGACGCCCTCGGTGGCCGCCGGCATCTGCGGGGTCGCCGAGGCCGACATCGTGCAGGCCGCGCACTGGTGGGGACAGGCCCGGGCGCCGCTGTCGCTGTGGTGCATGGGCTTGAACCAGTCGCACCACGGCACGCACAACGGCACCGCGCTCATCGCACTGTCGCTCGCCGTCGGCAAGATCGGCCAGCCCGGCTGCGGCCCGTTCTCGCTCACGGGACAACCCAACGCCATGGGCGGGCGCGAAGTGGGCGGACTCGCCAACCTGCTGCCCGCGCACCGCGAGCTGGCCAACCCGCGCCATCGCGAGGAAGTGGCGGCGTTCTGGGGCGTGCGGGAGATCTCCGCCACGCCCGGCCTCACCGCCGTCGAACTGTTCGAAGCCGTGCGCGCCGGGCAGGTGCGCGCGCTCTGGATTGCCTGCACGAACCCCGCCCACTCGATGCCACAGCAGGCGTTGATCCGCGAAGCCCTCGGGAAATGCGAGTTCGTGGCGGTCCAGGAAGCCTACGCCAACACCGAGACCGCCGCCTTCGCCGACCTGCTGCTGCCCGCCCGGACCTGGGCCGAGAAGGAAGGCACGGTCACCAATTCCGAACGCCGCATCTCGCGCGTCGAAGCGGCCGTCGCCGGCCCCGGCGAAACGCGAGCCGACTGGCGCATCGCCTGCGACTTCGCCCATGCGCTGGGCGCCGCGCTCGGCCGCGAGGCGGAAGCGCGCCGCCTGTTCCCTTACGAAGACACGGCCGCCATCTTCGCGGAGCACGCCGCCAGCACGCGCGGCCGCGATCTGGACATCACGGGCCTCTCGCACGCCCGGCTCGTCGCCGACGGCCCCCAGCAATGGCCCTTCCCGGCCGGCGCCACGCACGGCACCCCGCGTCTCTACGCCGACGGCGTGTTCGCCACCGCCAACGGCCGCGCGCGCTTCGTCGTGCCCGTCACCACACTCACCGCCGAGACCACCGATGCGCGCTTCCCGCTGCGCCTGACCACCGGACGCCTGCGCGACCAATGGCACGGCATGAGCCGCACCGGCAAATCGGCGCGTCTGTACGCGCACGCCGACGAAGCCTGCATCGACCTGGCCGCCCCCGACTGCGAGCGCCGTGGCCTGCGCGATGGCGAGCTCGTGCGGGTCAGCAGCCGGCGCGGCAGCATCGTGCTGCGCGTGCGGACGAGCGCGGAGATCCGCCCCGGCCAGGCCTTCGTCGCCATGCACTGGGGCCGCAACGTGCTCTCCTCCTCGGGCATCAACGAACTCACGCTCAATCACGTCGACCCCGACTCCCGCCAGCCCGAGCTCAAGCACCTGGCGGTGCAGGTCGAAAAAGTGGAACTCCCGCACCAGGCGCTGCTCATGCGCAGCGCCGTGGAAGCCGACACCGCCAACGGCCTCGCGCTGGAGCGCGCCGCCGCGCTGGAACCCTGGCTGTGCCGCTTCGACCATGCCACGCTCTCGCTCGCCGGCCGCGACCACGCCGTGCTCGTGCTGCGCATCGCCCACGCCACGCCGCTGCCGGACGCCTGGCTCGCCGAACTCGACGCCCTCATGGGGCTGCAGGGCGAGCACTGCCTCGCCTACACCGACGCCCGCCGCGCCGTCAGCAAGAAGGCCCTCGTCGAGGAGGGCCTGCTGACCGGCCTGCGCCTCACGGGCGAGACCGCCGCCGCGGGCTGGCTCACCGAACTCATGACCGGACGAGCCCCCACCGACGCCGTGCGCCGCTGGCTCTTCGCCCCGCTGGCCCAGCCCCCGGTCGAGCGCGCCAGCCGTGGCCGCATCGTCTGCAACTGCAAGGACGTATCCGAGAACGAGATCCGCGCCGCCGTCGCCGCAGGCGCCGACCTGGCGGAACTCCAGCGCACGCTGCAATGCGGCACCTCGTGCGGGTCGTGCGTGCCGGAGATAAAGCGATTGATCGGGAACGCTTAACCGCGCAACAGAACCCGCCAGAATGGATGGCTATATAAATCCCACGGCCCAGTAACGGGGCCACTGAACACTCTGGAAAGCCCGATCCGGATAAGAAAAAGAAAAATCCGCGAGAGAAAATAAAAACACATACACAACGCAAGCAGTCACGCCAAAGCAAATCAGCTTACGCAGGACCGCACTCTCCCCGGTTTGGGCAGACGTATCGTGCCGAGCAAGCACGAACCAAACCCAACCCGCGCTCAAAGCCAGACAGAACTGAGAAAACGGAAGAACAAACACGCCATCTACCAACGACTGCGCCAACAACCCGAGCAGCGACATGATCGCGACCACCTCGTGAATCTCAAGCGAGCATTGACGAACCAGACGCCACAGTCGGTGCCCAAAGACTCCCGCCAGAACTGCAAGACAAAAAGTCGGAACACCGCCCCATTCAGCCAACAACTGAAGCACGATGTTGTGTGGATGTGCCCCTAAAGGCGAATGGAGATTGGCAAATCCCATGGGACCAGTGCCAAACCATGGATTGCGTTCGAAGAGAGTCCATGCCTGCCCCCAAAGGACTTCTCGGCCGGCGAGGCTGGCGGCCCCTGCGGGGTGCCTCAGATTCGACGCTTCTGCTGCCAAAGCCAGCGCACTATCCGGTACAGCAAGCATCAAGGCATTCGCTATCCAGGCCAAACAAAAAGCTGTCGCTATAAGCGCTGCTAGCCGCTTCCCAATCCGTCCTCGCGTAAAGAGACACGCACAGATGACCACCAGAGCAGCCAGGAACGTGCCTCTCGTGTGTGTATAGACGGCCACCCAGCACCAGGCGATCAAAAGAGCCAGGCAAAAAAAACGCTTCGCCCCGCCAAACAGAAAGAAGCCGCCGGCCAGAACCGGAATGGTCAATGTCTGGAAATGGCCTAGTGATCGCACATTCGAGAATCCGCCATAGAGCGCATCCATCGCAACCAGAGGATTCTCCGACAAGGCAAGAAGGAACACGCCAAAGCGGACAACAACAAAAACCGCCACTGCCAGAACCAAGCAGACGAGCAGCCACCGGGAGCGCATAGCCCCTTGAGACAAGCTCGTACGGACTGCGAATGCGTTCAACCACAGCGACATCCACACACCGAATTCAAGCAAAGACCAGAAAGGAACGTCGCTCAGCAAGACACTCGTCAATGCGCCCGACACGAGAACACAAACCTGCCAGCGCAAGCGTGCAGGAACAGAAAAAGCATCCCCGCCTTCGCTCAGCAACGTCATCAGCGAAATCGAGGTTGAAATCAGAAAACACCATCTCTGCAGGTCTGTCCAGTTCCACCCCCAGGGACTCCAGCTGATGGAAAAGAGCATAAGCGCCAGAAAGGCGCCTATCTGCACAGCACTCAGACGCCGCATGAAACATCCAGGCAACGGGAATGGCGAATATGTATTCAGAGCCATGAAGTCAAATAAAAACGCCCTTCCGAAGAAGGGCGCTTTCTTGATAGCGAACTATCAGGTACCCGACACCGTTACGCCGGTCTTGTTCTTGGCGCACGTGGTGGCGTCGCCTGCATAGCTCCAAGCCAGCGCGGTAGCGCCTTGGGTGCCGCGCAAGGTGAGGGCGCAGCTGTTCAGCTCGGCACCGCCCGTGATGACGATGTCAACACCGGTCGTGCCGGATGCTTGAACCGTGATAGCCGTGGCGCCTTGCGGAACCGGCAGTGCCGTGATGGCGGTACCGGCCGTATCGCGGATATCCAGTTCGGTGATCGAATCGCAGTCGGCGACCGCGCCGTTCTTGTTCTGCAGACATTCCGCAATTGCCATCTTGACCGCACCTTGCTCCGCAATGGCCTTGGACCACTTGGCGCGCGTCACGTAGTCTTGGTACTGCGGAATGGCAATAGCGGCCAGGATGCCGATGATCGCCACGACGATCATCAGTTCGATCAGGGTGAAACCTTGTTGAACGCGCTTCATGAGTAGTCCTCCAGTAAAAGATTGAAACGGAGTTTTCCGTCGCGTTCATTCATGCCAGCTGTGTGCCAGAGCGGCCCGCCGTTCGTCATCCGGTGGTCTTTCCCTTGTGGATCAAGGCGATCGGGGTGGCGCGCGGACAGCCCTGCCGCTCGTCCTCCGAAGCCGTGGGCGGCGAAGTGACGATTTCCGGCACTTGGGGTGACGCAAACTGCCCGAAAGACCATCCAGAGGACGGTCGTCACGCTGGAGGGCGTGCGCCGCGGAACGCGCCCCGCCTGCCCTGCTATCATGGCCGGGCCGCCCGCTGCGAGCCGGCGGCATCCCCCGGACAGACAGAGGATGTGCAAGGTATGGCGGTATTCGCGCTGGATGACAACGAGCCCCGGCTGGGCGACGGCGTGTGGGTGGCGGATTCCGCCCGCGTGATCGGCAGAGTGGCGCTGGGCGCCCGGGTGACGGTGTGGTTCAACGCCGTGCTGCGCGGCGACATGGAATGGATCAGCGTGGGCGCGGGCAGCAACGTGCAGGACGGCGCCGTGCTTCACACTGACGAAGGCGTGCCGCTCACGATAGGCGAGAACGTGTCGGTCGGCCACATGGCGATGCTGCATGGCTGCACGGTCGGCGAAGGATCGCTGATCGGCATGAACGCGACCATCCTGAACCGCGCCGTGATCGGCAAGCACTGCCTGATCGGCGCCAAGGCGCTGATCCCCGAGGGCAAGGTGATTCCGGACCGTTCGCTGGTGGTGGGCACACCGGGCCGCGTGATCCGCGAGCTGACCGACGAAGAGGTCGAACGCCTCGCGCGCGGCACCGCGCACTACGTGGAAAACGGCGAGCGCTACCGCAAGGGGCTGCGCCGGGTGGACGAATGATCGCGCTGATCCAGCGCGTGAGCGAGGCCAGCGTGCGCGTGCAAGACCGCGTGACCGGCGAGATCGGCGCCGGCCTGCTGGCACTGATCGGCATCCAGCGCGAGGACGACGAACACAAGGCGGCGAAGCTGCTCGACCGGCTTCTGGCCTATCGCGTGTTCAGCGACGAGGGCGGGCGCATGAACCGCTCGCTCACCGACGTGGCGGGCGGCCTGCTGCTCGTCTCCCAGTTCACGCTCGCCGCCGATACCCGCAGCGGGCTGCGCCCCTCCTTCACGCCCGCCGCCCCGCCGGCCGAAGCGGCGCGGCTGTTCGCCCATCTCGTGACGCTCGCGCGCGCCCGCCACGGCAGCGTGGGCACGGGTGAGTTCGGCGCCGACATGCAGGTCAGCCTCGTCAATGACGGGCCCGTGACCTTCTGGCTGGAAGTCTGATGGCGGGCTGGCGCGGCCTCGCGGCCCTCATGCTCGCGCTGACGCTGGCCGCCTGCTCGAGCGTGCCGACCTCGCCCGACGGCAAATGGGCGCGCCCGGACTACGCGAGCCCCGCCGACCAGCACACCGCCAACGAGATCGTCATGCAGGCGATGGCCCTGCTCGACACGGGCTACCGCTTCGGCGGCCGCAACCCCGAGGCCGGCCTCGATTGCAGCGGCATGGTGAGCCTGGTGGTGGAAAAGGTCACGGGTCGTCGTCTGCCTCACAATGCCGCCCAGATCGCGGCCCAGACCTACCGCATCGATCGCGACGAACTCAAGCCCGGCGACTTCGTGTTCTTCAACACCACGGGCAAGACCTATTCGCACATGGGCATCTACCTGGGCGACGGGCGCTTCGTGCATGCTCCGTCGTCGCGCGGCAAGGTGCGCATGGAGCGCCTCGATCTGGCCTATTTCGCCAAGCGCTACACGGGCGCGCGCAGCCTGTTCCGCTGAAGCCGGGGGCGCCGCCCGCCCCGCACGCGCAGAGGCTTACCACTGTCCGTCATTCCGCCCGACGGCGCCGGCATTGACGCCCCGCGCGTGATCATCCAGCCCGCCTCCCGTCGTCGGGCTGCAGCCCAGCCATGCGCAAGATCGCCCAGGCGTTGCGCGACGGCCGGGCCTGTCGTGGTCGCGCCCATCGCGCCGCGCGACGATGATCGTGAGCAGCGCTCGCGCCGGTTCCGGACGGGCAACGGCACGGGCCGCGCGCCCCGGCTCCGGCCCGCCGACGGCAGGGCCGGCCTTTGCCGGCAGCGGGAGATGCGGCCTTCGTGATCCGGACGTAGTCGCAGCACCACGCGCAGCGCCACCCGGAAACACGCGGCCCTCGCGATGGCCGCTGGCCCCTGCGAGCCCCTTGCCGCCGCAACCGTTGCCGCAACCGCGACAGGATGCGCCGCCTCGCGCGGCCGGCGGCCGCTCACCCGGCGGCGCGCCGTGCCCCGTGCGCCTCAGCGCAGCGGGCGTTTGCGCAGCCAGGCCTGCCGCTGCGCTTCGGCCGCCTCGTCCGCCCGGAGGCCGAGCGCGCACTCCTCGGCGCGCGGAGGATCGAGCACCGGCGTCGCGTGGATGAGTTCGTCGCGGCGGAACGCCAGGATCTCCAGCACATTGCCGGGCGCATGGCGCGCCAGCAGCGCTTCGAGGTTGCCCGCCGTCACGCGCAGGCCGCCCAGGGCAACGAGCTCGTCACCCGCCGAAAGCCCCGCCGCCTGCGCGGAGCCCCCCGCGATGACGTGCGCCAGCCGCAGCGCGTTGCCCTCGGCGCGCGTGCGCACGCCCAGGCCCGTGGCGCGCGCCCCCGGGCGTCTCGCGAGCGCGATGCCCAGGGGTTTGAACAGCCGCGCCAGCGGAACGTCTTCCACGCCATCGACCCAGCGTGCCAGCTCGCGGCGCAGGTCCAGGCCGGTCGCGGCACGGATGACCTCTGCCATCGCCCCCTCGGGCAGGCCGCCCGAGCCTTCGCCGTAGTGCGTCCAGAGATGCCGCATCACGTCGTCGAGCGAGCGGCTGCCCGCGCTGCGCGCGCGGATCACCAGATCCAGCCCCAGCGCGACGAGCGCGCCTTTCTGGTAGTAGCTCACGATGGCGTTGGGGCTGTTCTCGTCCTGCCGGTAATACTTGGTCCAGGCATCGAAGGACGATTCCGCGAGGCTCTGCCGGAGACGGCCCGGATTGCGCTCGACGGCGGTGATCGTCTTGGCGAGCAGCGCGAGGTATTCGGTTTCGGAGATCAGGCCGCCGCGCACCAGCGCCAGATCGTCGTAGTAAGAGGTGAAGCCCTCGAACACCCACAGCAGGCGGGTATGGTTCTCGCGCTCCAGCCGGTAGGGCGTGAAGGCCGCGGGCTTGATGCGCTTGACGTTCCAGGCGTGGAAATACTCGTGGCTGCACAGGCCCAGGAAGCCGCGATAGGCTTCGCTGCGGGCGGCCTCGCCGGGCGCCGGCAGATCGTTGCGCGAACACAGCAGCGCCGTGCTGTCGCGGTGTTCGAGACCGCCATAGCCTTCACCGACCGCCATGGTCAGGAACAGGTAGCGGGCGAACGGTGGCGGCGCGCCGAAATGCGCGATGACGCTTTCGCAAACGGCCTTGAGATCAGTCGCGAGCCGCTGCGCATCGAAGCGCGCCCGGCCGGTCACGACCATCTCGTGCGGCACGCCGGCCGCCTCGAATTTCACCGATTGCCAGGTTCCGATCTCGACCGGGTGGTCGATGAGGCTGTCGTAATCGCGCGCCTCGCGCAGGCCGAAGCCCGCCTTGTCCACCCGCCCGCGCCCGCGCGCCGCCGGCAGCGTGGTGGCGACCTTCCAGTCCGCGAAGGCCGCTCCATCGGGGCGCGCGATGTCCACGCGGTGTGTCTCGTGGGCGCGCCCCGCCACGCAGAGGAACATCTGCGTGCCATTGAAGAACGCGTGGCTGGCGTCCAGGTGCGCGCAGCGCACCGAGAGATCCCACGCGTAGATCAGCGCTTCGACTTCCAGCGCGGCGCGCGGATCGAGCGGCGCGGTGCGCCAGCTGTGCTTGTCGAGCTTTTCGAGCGCGATGGCACGGGTGCCCTGACGGGCCCGCAGCGAAACGATGTTCTTCGCGAACTCGCGGATCATGTAGCTGCCGGGAATCCAGGCCGGCAGCATCAGCGTCTCGCCGCCGGCAGCGGGGTCGGCGAGACTCAGCGTGACGCGGAACAGGTGGGCGTGCGGATCGTGGATATCGACGCGGTAATCGGGCATGGCAGGCGGGCGCTGTTGTGTCAGGCGCAAATGGTGGCAAGGTTTGGCGCGCGGAGCAAACACCCGTACGACGCGGTATGTGCCGGCGTGCGAAGATGGGCCGTTCAGCCATCGACGAGGATTCCCGCGTGTATCGCGTCCTGATTCTGCATTCGAGCATCGACGGGCATACCGAAACCATCTGCTCGCGCCTGCAGGCGATGCTCTCGGCGCGCGGCTGCGAGACGCGGCTCGTCGCGCTGGCCGACTGCGACACGGCCTTGCTCGACCGCGCCGAACTCGTGGTGATCGGCGCAAGCATCCGCTACGGGCGCCACCGCCCCGCCGTCGAAGCCTTCCTGCAAGCCCAGCGCTCGCGATTCCGGCATCTGCCGTGCGCGCTGTTCTCGGTCAATCTCGTGGCCCGCAAGCCCGGCAAGGACACCGCCGGCGGCAATCCCTACCTGCGCCGCCTGCTCGCCCGTCTGGGCTGGCAGCCCGCGGTGGCCACGGCGTTCGCGGGGCGGCTCGACTATCCGCGTTGCCGCCCGCTCGACCGCCTGGCGATCCGTCTCATCATGTGGCTCACCCACGGGCCGACCGACCCGCGCGGCATTTTCGAGTTCACCGACTGGCATGCCGTGGAACGCTTTGGCGAAACCTGCGTGGCCCGGTTGCAAGCCCTGCGCCCGCCTCCCGCCCGGGCGCCGACGCACGCCCTCTGAGCCTGCCGCGGCGGAGCCACGGGCCTCGCGCAGGCACCCGCAACGCAGGCACAATCGGATTTTTCCCGTGGAGAACCCCGTTTCATGATCGATCTTTTCTACGCCCCCACGCCGAACGGCCACAAGGTCGCGATCCTGCTCGAAGAACTGGGCCTCGCCTACCGCATCATTCCGATCAACATCCGCAAGAACGACCAGTTCCTGCCGAGCTTTCTGGCCGTCGCCCCGAACAACCGCATCCCGGCCATCGTCGACCACGACTTCGCCGGCGGCCCGCTGGCACTCATGGAGTCCGGCGCCATCCTCACCGTGCTCGCCGAGGCACACGGCCGCTTCCTGCCGCAGGCCGGCCATGCCCGCGCGGCGGTGCTGCAATGGCTCAACTGGCAGATGGGCGGGCTGGGCCCGATGGCTGGCCAGAACCATCACTTCAACCAGTTCGCGCCAGAGCGGATTCCCTACGCCATGCAGCGCTACACCGACGAAACCGCGCGGCTCTACGGCGTGCTCGAACGCCAGCTCGCGGGGCGCGACCACGTGGCCGGGGAATACTCCATCGCCGACATGGCGATCTACCCCTGGGTCCTGCTGCACGAGCGGCAGAAGATGGACATGACGCAGTTCCCCAACATCGTCGCCTACCTGGCGCGCGTGGGCGAACGCCCCGCCGTGCAGCGCGCCTACGCGCACGGCGCGGCCTTCGACTGGGAGGCGAGCCTCACCGAAGAAAGCCTGCACGCACGCCTCGCCGCGCCGGCACGCTGAGCGGGCCCGCCGCCGCGCCCCGCCCCGGGGTGCGCGGCGCCCCTGCGCCGGGTTGACCGGATCGACCCGGGCGCGGTCTTCGCGCCGCTAGAATCGCGGGCCGTTCCCCACTCGCATCGAAAGCGCTTCCATGAGCCTGCTGTCCGCCTCCCTGCTCGGCATCGAATTCGCCAATCCGCTCCTCAACGCCTCGGGCGTGCACTGTCGCTATCACGACGAGCTGGATGCCCTCTTCCAGAGCGCGGCCGGCAGCCTCGTCACCAAGAGCTGCACGCTCGCGCCGCGCACGGGCAATCCCGAGCCGCGCTATGCCGCCACGCCGCTGGGCAGCATCAATTCCATGGGCCTGCCCAACGAGGGCTATCCGTATTATCTGGACTACGCGCAGCGCCACGACCACGCCGCGAAGCCGCTTTTCATGTCGGTCGCGGGGCTCACGCTCGACGACAACATGCAGATGCTCGCGGCGATCCGCGAAGCCGCCCGGCCCGTCATCGTCGAGCTCAACCTCTCGTGCCCCAACGTGCCCGGCAAACCGCAGATCGCCTACGATTTCGAGGCCATGGACCGCATGCTCGAGGCCGCCAGCCGCGTCTATGCGCAGCCTTTCGGCGTCAAGATGCCGCCTTACTTCGACATCGCCCACTTCGATGAAGCCGCCGCCGTCCTGAACCGGTATCCGCTCGTGGCCTTCGTCACCTGCATCAATTCCATCGGCAACGCGCTCGTGATCGACATCGAACACGAAAGCGTGGTCATCCGTCCCAAGGACGGCTTCGGCGGCATCGGCGGCGACTACGTGCTGCCCACCGCGCTGGCCAACGTGAACGCCTTCCACCGCCGCTGCCCGGCCAAGGAAATCATCGGCTGCGGCGGCGTGAAGAGCGGCGCCGAGGTGTTCATGCACCTGCTCGCGGGCGCCTCGCTGGTGCAGGTGGGCACCGCGCTGCAGGAGGAAGGCCCGGGCATCTTCGCGCGGCTCAACGCCGAACTCGCCGAACTGCTCGCGCGCAAGGGCTACGCCAATCCGCAAGCCGCCCGCGGCAAGCTGCGCACGCTCTGACGCCCGCATGCCGGGCGCTGCCGATGCGACCGGCATGCGCCGGCTTGCGGCACAATGCCGGCTGCCGGCGTGATCCGTGCCGGTCTGCCCTCCAGGAACCCGCCGTGAATGCCTCCACCTCCCCGCGCTTCGTCTTCTCCCATCTTTCGGCGGGCTTCATCGCCGTGCTCGTGGGGTACACGAGTTCCGCCGCCATCGTGTTCCAGGCAGCCACCGCCGCCGGCGCCAGCGCCGCTCAGGTGGCCTCCTGGCTGTGGGCGCTCGGCCTGGGCATGGGGCTGACCTGCATCGGACTGTCGCTGCGCTATCGCGCCCCTGTGCTCACGGCGTGGTCCACCCCCGGCGCGGCGCTGCTCGCCACGGGCCTCGCGGGCGTGCCCATGGCCGAGGCGATCGGTGCGTTCATGTTCGCCTCGGCGCTGATCTGCATCGCGGGGGCGAGCGGCTGGTTCGAGCGCCTCATGCAGCGCGTGCCGCGTTCGCTCGCCGCCGCCATGCTGGGCGGCGTGCTGCTGCGCTTCGGGCTTGAAACCTTCGTCGCCCTGCCCGCCAACGGCTGGCTCGTGGGCGCCATGATCGCGGCCTTCCTGCTCGCGCGCCGCGCGCTGCCCCGCTATGCCGTGCCGCTCACGCTGGTGGCGGGGCTGGCCGTGGCCGCCGCGCAGGGCGCGATCCATCTCGAGACCGTGCGCTGGACGCTCGCCCGCCCGATCTTCACGTGGCCGGCGTTCTCGCTGTCCACGCTGATCGGGGTGGGCATCCCGCTGTTCATCGTGACCATGGCGTCCCAGAACGTGCCCGGCGTTGCCGTCCTGCGCGCCAACGGCTACGACACGCCCGCCTCGCCGCTCGTAGGCTGGACGGGGCTCACGGGCGTCCTGCTCGCGCCCTTCGGCGGCTTTGCCTACAACCTCGCCGCCATCACGGCGGCCATCTGCATGACGCCGGACGCCGACCCCGACCCCGCGCGGCGCTATCGCGCCTCGGTGTGGGCCGGTGTGTTCTACCTGGCCACGGGCCTCTTCGGCGCGACCATGGGCAGCCTGTTCGCCGCCTTTCCGCAGGCCCTCGTGCTCGCCATCGCCGGCCTGGCGCTACTGGGCACCATAGGCGGCAGCCTTGCCACGGCCCTGGGTCACGAGAAGGAACGCGACGCCGCGCTCATCACCTTCCTCGTCACGGCGTCGGGCATGAGCCTGTGGGGCGTGGGCAGCGCCTTCTGGGGTCTGGCGCTGGGCCTGGTCGCGAGCGCCCTGGCGCGGCGCTGAGCCGCCGACGGCCCGTCCGGGCAGGAGAAACGCCCGCCGCCACCTTCCCTGAAGGTCACCTCGCGCCCTCGTCATCGGCCGCTGCGGCCCCTGTGCGCGCCCCTCCGAAACCCGCGCCCCGTCAGGGATACAGGCATACCCGTTGTGTTTGTTAATCACAAAATGACGCAAAAACACAAATGCTGAGAAGCATTTTAAATAGTGCAGTGCACCGGAGCGCTCTCTATATCTCCCCCGGGGAGGACAAGAAACTTCATGGGAGGTCCGCCATGAGCACTCAGTTTGATTCGGTATCGGTCGTCATTCCGGCATTCAATCGCGCCGACAGCCTGCCGCGCGCCATTGGCAGCGCGTTGAACCAGACCTGCGTTCCCGCCGAGATCATCGTCGTCGACGATGCGTCCACCGACCTGACGCCCGCCTTGATGCTCGAGCAGACGCATCCCCGCGTGCGCTATGTGCGCCTGCGTCAGAATGGTGGCGCGCCGCGCGCGCGCAACACCGGCACCCGGCTCGCACGCGGGCGCTGGATCGCGTTTCTCGACGCCGATGACGAATGGCTGCCGCACAAGCTGGAACGCCAGCTCGACGCCATGACGTCCGCCGGCGACCCGGGCTTCTGCGTCTCCAACCTGCTCGCGCGCAACGATGCCGGCGAGGAGCACACCTGGAACACTCACGAGCCGCCGCATGCCGCCGAGAACCTCAGCCATTTCCTGATGGTCGAGGGGGGCGCGCTGCAAACGTCCACGCTGCTCGTGCGGCGCGATCTGGCGCTGGCGCACCCCTTTGCCGAAGACCTCCAGAAGCACCAGGACTGGGATCTGATGCTGCGCCTGGCGGCCAGCGGGCAGCCGTGGGTGTATGTCGCCGACCCGCTGTCGGTCTACGTGATGGACAACAATCCGCAGCGCATCTCGCGCTCGCGGCCCAATGTGAACATCACGCTCGACTGGCTGCGCGCCTCGCCGCACGTGTCGCAGGAAGCCGCCGCGTATTTCTTCGCGCGGCATTGCTTCGGACGCGCGCTGCGCCAGCTTGGCACGCGCTGCACGCGGGTGTTGTTCGAGCTGGGCATGCGCAGCCCGGCGGCCGCGCGCGGCCTCACGCGCGGCCTGCGGGATCTGGCGATGTCGCGCGCGCGCCTGATGGTCGGCCGGCCCGCCTGAAGCCCGCTCGCGCCCACGGCGGCATGTCACGCGCGGACGGACACCGCCGTCGCGCGGGATGCGGGGAGACGGCATACTGACGCCTCCCCGCCACTCCCCCGGAATGCCGCATGTCCGCCCCTGTCGAACCCGAGAAGATTTTTTCCAGTGACAACATCGCGGGCGCATCGCCCGCCGTGGCCGAGGCCATCCTCGCCGCCAGCCGTGGCGCCGCCAGCCCCTACGGCAACGATGCCGCCACCGCGCGCGTCGAAGCCCGCCTGAGCGAAATCTTCGAGCGCGAGGCGAGCGTTTTCCTCGTGCCCACCGGCACCGCCGCCAACGCGCTGAGTCTCGCCACGATCACGCCGCCCTGGGGCAGCGTGCTGTGCCACCCGGCCAGCCACATCCACAACGATGAATGCGGCGCGCCCGAATTCTTCATGCACGGCGCGCGGCTCCTGACCGTGGAAGGCGAGCACGCCCGCATCAGCCTGGACGCGCTCGCGCAACGGGCGGGCGCCAAGCGCGGCGACGTGCACTCCTCGCAGCCCGCGTCCGTTTCGATCACCCAGGCCACCGAGCTGGGCACGCTTTACCCGCTCGCCGACATCCAGCGCATCGGCGCGCTCTGCCAGGCACGCGGCCTGCGCCTGCACATGGACGGCGCCCGCTTCGCCAACGCGCTCGTCGCGCTGGGCTGTTCGCCGGCCGAAATGACGTGGAAGGCCGGCGTGGACGTGCTGTCCTTCGGTGCCACCAAGAACGGTGTGCTCGGTGCCGAGGCCATCGTGCTGTTCGACCGCACGCTCACGCAGGAACTGGCTTTCCGGCGCAAGCGCGCGGGCCACCTGTTCTCCAAGATGCGCCTGCTCGCCGCGCAGATGGAAGCCTATCTGGCCGACGATCTGTGGCTCGCCAATGCGCGCAATGCCAATGCCATGGCGCGGCGCCTCGCCAGCGGGCTGGCCGCGCTGCCCGGCGTGCAGATGCTGGGCGAGGTGGAAGCGAACATCCTCTTCTGCCGTCTGCCGCAGGAGGTGATCGCGGGCCTGCTCGCGGCCGGCTACGTGTTCTACCACGACCGCTGGGCGCCCGGCGTGGTGCGTCTGGTGACGTCCTTCGCGAACACCCCGCTCGATATCGACGCCTTCATCGCCACCGCCACGCCGCTCGCGCGGCAGGCGGCCTCGCACCCGGTCACGGCCTGAGGACGCGGGCGGCGCGGCGCCGCCCGCGTGTCAGAGCCGGCGCCCGCGCAGCGCGTTGAGCAGGATCGCGATCGTGCTGCCGTTATGCAGCGCCGAGGTCAGGATGGGGCTCAGCATGCCCAGGGATGCCGCCCCCAGGATGCCGGTGTTGAGCCCCACGGCGAGCCGGTAATTGGTGCGGATGAGCCGCATCGTGGCGCACGCGAGCGCCTTGGCGTCGGCCACGCGGCCGATGTCGTCCTCGAGCAGCGCGATGTCGGCCGACAGCCGCGCGATGTCGGCGCCCTGCTGCATCGCGATCCCCACGTGGGCGCCCGCCAGCGCGGGCGCGTCGTTGATGCCGTCGCCCACGAAGGCGATGCGCTCGCCCGCCGCGGCCATCTCGCCGATCAGGCGGGCCTTGTCCTCGGGCAGCAGCTCGGCGTGAAAGCCGTCCAGGCCGAGTTCGGCGGCCAGCTCGGCGGCGCGCTCCTGATGATCGCCCGTGAGCATGATGACGCGGCGCACGCCCATTTCGCGCAGGCGGCGCACCGTGGCCGCGCTGTTCTCGCGCAGCCGGTCCTTGAGCGCGAGCACGCCGATCAGGCGCCCGCCGTAGCCCACGTAGAGCAGCGTCTTGCCCTCGCGGTAGAGCCCGGCAATGGCCTTTTCGTGGCGCGCCACGGGAATGCCTTCGTCTTCCTCGACGAAATGGCGCGAGCCGACCACGATGCGCTTGCCCGCCACTTCGCTGGCCACGCCATGGGCCACCACGAACTCCACCTCGGTGTGATCGAAGTGGCGCCCCTGCTTGTTCTTGGCCGCATTCACGACCGCCAGCGCGAGCGGGTGGAAGTAGTGCTCCTCGACCGAGGCGGCGAGCCAGATGAGTTCGTCCGGCGAGAAGCTGCGGTCGAAGGCCAGCGCATCGGTGACTTCCAGCGTGCCGGAAGTCAGCGTGCCGGTCTTGTCGAACACGAAGGTGTCGGCCTCGGCGAGGCGTTCGAGCGCGGTCGCGCCCTTGACGAGAATGCCGTTCTGCCCCGCGCCGTACATGGCGGACTTGAAGGCCACCGGCGTGGCGAGCTTGAGCGCGCAGGAGTAGTCGGCCTGCAGCACCGCGGCGGCGCGCTGCCAGTCGCCGCTGACCGCGTAGGCGGTGCCCGCAAGCCCCAGCACGATGGGCACCAGGCGGTCCGCGAGGCGTGCCGCGTTGAGCTGCGCCTCGCTCTTGGCGTGCAAGGACTGTTCGACGTAATCGGCGATGCGCGCCGCGGCGGTGCGGCGCCCCACCTGCTCGGCATACACGCGCAGGCGCCCCTCCTCCATGAGCGTGCCGGACAGCACGGAATCCCCGCGCGCCTTCGCCACGGGCGTGCTTTCACCGGTCATGGCGGCCTCGTTGACCGTTCCCTCGCCCGACAGCACCGTGCCGTCGATGGGCACGATGGTGCCGGTGGCGACGATCACGGTGTCGCCCACGCGCACGTCCTCGGCCGCGATCAGGGCCTCGGCGCCGTCGCGCTCGACCCAGACCTCGGGCCCGACCGGGCTCAGCAGATGCTTGAGCATTTCGTCGGAACGCCGCGCGATGGAGTCCTCCAGGTACTCGCCAAGCTCGAGCATGAAGGTGGTGGTATTGGCCGCCAGGTAATCCTTGCGCGCCATCGAGATCGCCACCGCCATGGCTTCGAGCACGTGCGAGGAGAGACCGTTCTCGAGCCCGTCGGAGACGGCGTGCCGCATCAGCGGCAGCGAAGCCGCGAGCGTGGCGGGCAGCTTCAGCGAGGGCGGCAGGTACTGCGTGCCCAGCAGGGTCGCGAGGCTCGTCACCACGCCCGTGGGCGCCTCGGGCAAGGTCGCGCGCGCAGCCCCGCGCGCGCCCGCCGGACGCTGCGGCGTCAGCGCCCGCAACGCGGTCTCGAGCGCGGCCGCGCTGGTCTTGCCCGCGTCATAGCGGACCACCAGCGAACGCGCGCGCGGATTCACCCGGGCCTCTTCCACGCCCGGCAGGTTCTCGGCCGCGCGCGCCAGCGTGAGCGCGTCGTCCGGCGTGCCGGCCGCGCAACGATAGCGCCAGCGCCCCCGGCCGCGCACCTGGTGAGCCGACTCCAGGAGGCTGAACCAGCGTTCGCTCATCATGCGTCGCCAGCGCGCTCCGCTTCGGCTTCGGCCTTGAGATCGGCCATCTGTTCCTTGATCTCCTCGAAGCCGCCAGCCACCCCCGCGTAGAGCTTCATCGCGCCCTTCACGATCTTCGCGCGCAGGGCTTCGTCGGACAGCACGTAGGTCGCGGCCGCGCCCAGCAGCGCGCCCAGCAGGAACTGCTCGGTCTGGCGCGAACCGAAGCCCGCCGGCAACCCCAGGCCGGACAGGAAGCCCGCGTTCAGCGGCGTCTGCGCGGCCCCTTCGGTGCCCGGCGCGTAAGCCGCAGCGGATTCCGCGCCGTAAGCGCCATACGTGCCATAGGCATTCGCGGCGGCGTTCTGTTCGAGCGCGCGGCGCAGGGCTTTCTTGAGTTTCTTCTTGCTCATGCTGGGTCTCCTGGGTTCCGGGATGTTTCCTGACGCAATGCGTATTCGATGGCTGCGAGGCCGGCCGCGCCGAGCGCGGCCGCCACCAGCGCACGGCCGGTCTGGCGCTGCTGCAGCGCGTTGGCCGCGGCCACGCCGGCCGCGAGCGCCGTGCCGCCCTGCAGCGCGCGGGCCAGCACGGTCTTGCCCGAGAGGCCCTGCTGGCATTTCTGCTGCACGCCCACGAGCAGGCCCGTGGCAACCACGCCGCGAATGAACTGGTTGGCGATCTCGGCGTTGCGCGCAGGCACGACGGGATGACGTTTCATCACGCGCCACCTCCGCCCGACCTGGGCGCGGGCTTGCGCGCGCGCGGCTTGCGGGCCGGGGCCGCCACGGCGGGCGCCCCCGTGGCCACGTCGACGACGGTCGCCGCCGGCTTGCGTGCCCGCGCGCGGGGCGCGGGTGCCGTCGCGGCGACGGCCGGCTCGACCATGGCGGCCGGCGCGGCGAGCTTCTCGCGCATCTGGCCGGACGAAGTCTCGATCGCCGCGAGGCCGGTCGCGGCCGCGCCGCGCAGCGAACTCTGCGCGCGGCGCAGGCTCTCGCGGGTCTTCTCGCTCTTCGCGAGCTTGAGGGCGAAGGCGCCGGTCACGAGACCGAGCGCGAAGGGCAGTATCTGCAACATGTCAGCCTTCCTTTCCGTTGCGACGAACGTGGGTGGGTCCTGAATCCGATGACAAACGCCTGCGGGCGAGGTACATGCCCGCGCTGCCCGCGAGCACGCCCCCGAGCAGGGCGGGCCTTGCGCGCAACAGGGGCGCCATCATGCCGAAGGCATAGTGCTGGCCCGCCAGCACCGAGAACGCCTTCTCCATGAACGAAGACAGCGGGCCATGCTCCATGTGCGCCTCGTTGGCGGGCACGCCGTGGCGCGCGTGCAGCATCTCGGTATCGACGGCCTTGCGCAGCGCATCCTGGAAGCGCGGCAACTGCTTCTGCAGCGACTCGCGATGCAGACGCGCGAAGGCGTCGGCGAGTTCGGGCGGCAGCGCATGCGCGAGCAACTGCTGGTAACGCCGGGCCGTGGCCAGCTCGCCCGCCACGGCACGCTCCAGGTTGATGCGCCAGGCGGGCGCGATCGCGGTTTCCTGCGCGAAGGGATCCTGCGGCAGCGGCACGCCGTAGCGCGACGAGAGCCGTGCGAGCAGCGCGATGCGGCGCTCGACGAGCTGCGCGGCGGCCGCGAAGGGCGCCTTGCCGGGGAACGCCTCGCTCACGCGGCGGTGAAAGGCCCGCGCGGCGTGCTCGCCCGACAGGGCGATGCGCAGCGCCTGGAAGAGCGGCGGAAACGGCGCGGCGGCCTCCACGCGGCCGCGGCGCAACAAGGCTTCGTCGAAATTACGCATCGCGCATGCCCTCGAGTTTGTCGCGCAGGATGCCGAGCAGCTTTGCCGAGGCGGGGCTGTCGATGCCGCCGAGAACGTCCGGCCAGGCTTGCTGCGGAATCACGGCGGGGTCGTACTCCACCGTGCAGGAACGCGCGAGCAGGTTGAGACGGATGGATTTCACGCCCGGAATGCTGTCGAGCGCGTGCTGGAACTGCTTCGCATCGGCCAGCGCTTCGCGTCCGGCCTGGTCGAGCTCGATGGCCCCGAGCTTGAAGCGGATGCGCCCGGCGATGTGGTGCGCGATCTGCACGCTGCCGGTGAAGCGACGGAAAACTTCCAGGGTCGGGAGACGGGTCATGGCGAAGCTCAGCGCAGAAGGTGACGACGATGGATGTACATGTGGGCGCCCAGGCACACCAGGAACACGCCCCCCGTGACGATGTGCAGGCGCTTGCGCCCCGCCGCCGCCGCGGCCATCGAGACCGCCAGGCTCGCGATGGCGCCGTACTTGGCGTAGCGGTTGGCACGCAGGCGCCAGGCCTTGCGCCCGGGCGCGCTGCCGCGCGCGGCGGAAACGCCGGCCGGCGCAGCCACCAGCGCCAGCACGTCGGCCTCGAAGGCGGCCTGCGCGTGCCGGTCGGCGTCGTAACGCACGAGCAGGCTGCAGGCGGCGGGATTGGCCCGCACCTCCAGCGTGGCGGGCAGGGCTTCGAGGGCACGGCACGTGGCGGCCAGCCACTCGGGCGTGCGCACGCGGGGGTCGCGCAGGCGCAGGCGGCCGGGAAGCGACGATGCGATGCACTTCATGGAAAAGAATCCTCGGGTCTGCAACGGATATGAAAAATCATCGGCCCACATGCGACATGCCGGAAAAGGAACATGGGCGAAAATCTCGGTGCGCCTGCCGGCGCGCGTGCGCGACGTGGCCTCACGCGCTGTAGTGTGCAGCTTTTTTGGAAGGGCTGCAGGAATGAGAACCGTTCCCCGTGGCGCGGCCGCAAAGCCCCCTGGGCTGGCCCGCGCCGCACATCCGGACATGCCGTTCGCATGGGCCGAAAGCTCCTCCGCCACGCCCGCACGGAACGTCGTCGCGTATGCTTCAAGCCTGACCGGGCACCTTGAGCCGTGGCACGCCGCACGCGGCACGCACCCCACCCTTGCGAGCGCCGTGCCCACCCGCACCATGCGATGCCGCGCATCCTGGCCCCGCTCCACCTGCCCGCCCCGACGATCATGACCCCGCAGCCCTTGCCCCCCACCCCGCTTCCGCCCCGCTCTCCCGCCCAGCAGCCGCTGCTGTGGCTGATCGCGATCGGCCTGCTCATGCAGATGCTGGATTCGACCATCGTGAACACGGCCTTGCCGGCGATCGCGCGGGACCTCAACGCAAGCCCGCTCAAGATGGAGACGGTGGTCATTTCCTACATGCTCACGGTGGCGCTGCTGATGCCGGCCTCGGGCTGGCTCGCCGACCGTTTCGGCATCCGGCGCATCTATCTGCTGGCGATCGCGCTCTTCACGCTGGGCTCGGTGCTGTGCGCCTATTCCCAGACGCTCGGGCAGCTCGTCGCCAGCCGCGTCGTGCAAGGCGTGGGCGGGGCGATGCTGATGCCCGTGGGGCGGCTCGCGATCCTGCGCACGGCCACGCGCGAAGAGCTGCTCGCCGCGCTGAGCTTCATCGTGCTGCCCGCCGCCATCGGCCCCCTGCTCGGCCCCTTCCTCGGCGGCTGGCTCGCGGAGCGTTTCTCGTGGCACTGGATCTTCCTCATCAACGTTCCGATCGGCCTGCTGGGCCTTGCGCTCACGCTGCGCATCATGCCGCCGCTGCGCGCCGAATCCGTGCAGCCCTTCGACTGGCTCGGCTTCGGCCTCTTCGCGGCCGGCATCATGCTCGTCTCGCTCGCGCTCGAAGGGCTGGGAGAACTGGGGTGGGCCTTCTCGCTGTCGGCGTGGATGCTCATCGTCGGCGCCGGGCTGCTCACGAGCTACTGGCTGCACGCGATGCGGGCGAGCTCGCCGCTGTTTCCGCCGGACCTCTTCCGCATCAACAGCTTCGCCGTGGGCATCCTGGGCAATCTGTTCGCGCGGCTGGGCTCGGGCGGTGTCCCCTTCCTGCTGCCGCTGATGCTGCAGCTGGGGCTGCATTACACCCCCACCCAGGCCGGCCTGATGCTGGTGCCCATGGCACTGGCGGCACTCGTGGCCCGCCTGGGGGTGGGCAAGCTCGTGTCGCGCTTCGGTTACCGCCGCCTGCTCACGGTCAACACCCTGATCGTGGGCATCCTGATCGCCAGCTTCGCGAGCGTGGCTTTCGAGCCGCCCATGTGGCTGCTGCTGGTCCAGCTCGCGCTGCTGGGCTACGCCAACGGCCTGCAGTTCACGCTCATGAACACGGTGACGCTGCTCGACCTCGATGGCGCGCACGCCAGCAGCGGCAACAGTCTGCTGTCGGTCACCATGCAGCTCTCGATGAGCCTGGGGGTGGCGGCCTCGGCCGCGTTGCTGGGGGGATTTGCGCGCGCGCTGGGCGAAACCGACGTGCTCGAAGTCTTTCCCTACACCTTCCTGAGCATCGGCGTGATGGGCATGGTGGCGGCCGCGATCTTCCTGCAGCTGCAACGCGATTCGCGCAGCGCCGGGCGCGAGGAGGTCGCGGACCTGTAGCCGCCCCGGCACCCGAAGCCGGACGGCGCGGACGATGCGATGGACGCGCATGCGCCGGGCCGGGCGGCGGGCTTCATACTAGAGTCAGACTGGATGTCTTCCCACCCCGGAAAGGAAACCCCATGCGCATAGCCGTTTTCGACACGCACCCCTACGACGAACGCGCGCTCAGCGAAGCCAACGCGGCCGGTGAGCACGTGCTGGAGTTCTTCGAGGAGCGCCTGCACGACAAGACCGTGGAGCTTGCCCACGGGTTCGACGCGGTCTGTCCCTTCGTGAACTGCCGCCTCACCGCGAGCGTGCTGCAGCGCCTCGCGGAATCGGGCGTGCGCCTCGTGCTGCTGCGCGCCTCGGGCTTCAACGGCATCGACGTGGCCGCCGCCGATGCCAACGGCATCCAGGTGGCACGCGTGCCGGCCTATTCCCCCGAGGCCGTTGCCGAGCATGCCTTCGCGCTCATGCTCACGCTGGTGCGCAAGACGCACCGCGCCTACAACCGCGTGCGCGAGCAGAACTTCTCGCTCGACAGCCTCGAGGGCTTCACGCTGCACGGCAAGACCTTCGGCGCGCTGGGCGCCGGGCGCATCGGCCAGGCCGCGCTGCGCATCGCGCGCGGTTTCGGCTGCCGCACGATCGCCTACGACCCCTGGCACAACCCGCAGATCGCGGCGGACATCGGCTTCGAATACGCCGGGCTGGAACGCGTGCTGGAGGAGTCCGACATCCTGTCCCTGCACCTGCCGCTCACGTCGGAGAGCCATCACATCATCAACGCCGCGTCGCTCGCGCGCACGCGCCGCGGCGTGGTCATCCTCAACACGAGCCGGGGCGGTCTCATCGACAGCGCGGCCCTCATCGACGCGCTCAAGAGCGGACAGGTCGGCGGCGTGGGGCTGGACGTCTATGAGCTGGAAGAAGGCGTGTTCTTCCACGACCTCTCGGACCGCCCGCTGCAGGACGACCAGCTCGCCCGCCTGATGATCTTCCCCAACGTGCTCATCACCTCGCACCAGGGCTTCCTGACCGTCGAGGCGCTGCGCGCGATCGCCGAAACCACGCTGGGCAACGCCAGCGCCTTCGAGCGCGGCGAGGTGCTCGCCAACCGCGTGCAGATCGCCTGACGCACCGGGCCCGGCCACCACGAAAAAGCCCGCTGCGAAGCGGGCTTTTTCATTGCGCGCAAGCGATGGCTCAGTAGCGGGCCTGACCGTAGGCCGGCTGGCCGGAACTGCCCTGGGCGCCGCTTTCGCCGACGAAGATCTCGACGCGGCGATTGCGGGCACGACCCGCGTCGCTGTTGTTGTCGGCCACGGGCTCGCGCGACCCGCGTCCGTCGATGGCCACCCGCGCAGGCGACACGCCGCGCGCCGACAGATAATCGCGCACGCTGGCGGCGCGGTTGATCGAGAGCGGGTTGTTGATCGCGTCGGAGCCACGGCTGTCGGTATGGCCGATCACGCGCACCGTGGTTGCCGGATTGGCGCTGAGCGTCTGCGCGAAGCGGTCGAGGATGGGGCGCAGGTTGGGCTTGATGGTGGCGCTGTTGGTGTCGAAGGACACGTCGCTGGGCACTTCGAGCTTGAGCTGGTTGTCGGCGGTCTGCGTCACGGCGATGCCGGTGCCGGCCGTGGCCGCTTCCATCTCGGCCTTCTGGCGCTGCATGTGAGACGACCACACGTAGCCGCCCAGCGCGCCCACCGCGGCGCCGATCGCCGCGTCGCGGCCGGTGTGGTTGCCGCCCGTGCCCTTGCTGATGCCGGCCCCGAGCAGCGCGCCCACGCCCGCGCCCACGCCCGCGCTGCCCGCCTTGCTGTCGGCGAGGTTCGCGCAGCCGGACAGGGCGATCAAGCCGGCGAGGCCGGCGCACAGTGTTTTCCTGATCATGATCCAACTCCTTTGTCTTGTTCTGAGGGGATGAGACTGCCGCGCCCGCCGGGCCTGGCGGCTGTCGCTCCGTCGGCATGACGGGCGAGGCAGGCCACGGAGTCTACCTTGCTCGGACGCCACCAGACTTTATGGGTTCCCGCAAAGGAATCAATCCGTGCGAGCGCGATTTAACAGATCGCCATGCCCGCCCGCCGCCGCCGGGGCCGCGAACTCGGCCTGCGCGAGGGCCAGGAAGGCACGCGCGGCATGCGCCAGATGGGCCTCGCGACGCCAGACGAGCGCGAGCCGCCACGGGATGCGCGGCGCGAGCAAGGTGGCCCAGCCGAAGCGTTCCGGCCCCAGCCGCTCGCAGAGGCGGCGCGGCAGGAAGGCCAGCCCCACCCGCGCGGCAACCAGCTCGGCGATGAAATCCCACTGCCCGCTGCGTGCAGCCACGCGCGGGCCGAAGCCCGCTTCCGCGCAGGCCTGGCCGAGCCGCTCGGCGAGCGCAAAGCCCTCGTTGAACAGCACCAGCGGCTCGTCGCGCAACGCGGCCAGCGGCACGCCGGCCTGCCGCACCCGGGGCGAGCCCGCGGGGGCGAGCAGGCAGAGGTCTTCGCTCGAAAACTCGAACGCCGCGAGTTCCGGCCGCGCACAAGGCAGCACCGTCACGGCCAGGTCCAGCTCGCCCGCGAGCACGCCGGCTTCCACGTCGCGCGCGCCGTCCTCGGCGAGCCGCAGTTCAACGCCCGGGTAGCGGTCGCGGAACCTGCCCACCAGCGGCGCGAAGAAGGCCGCCCCCACCATGGGCGGCAGGCCCAGGCGCAACACGCCGCGCACGACCTGGCTGATGGCCGCCAGCTCGTCCTGCAGGCGCGCGCTCGCGGCGAGCACGGCAAGGCCCTCGTCATGGACCACGCGGCCGCTGTCGGTGAGGCTCAGGCGGCGCCCTTCGCGCAGCAGCAGCGGCACGCCGACTTCGTCTTCGAGGGCCCGCACCATCTTGCTGATCGCGGGCTGGGTCAGATGCAGTTGCGCGGCCGCGCGCGTGAAGCCGCCGCAACGCACCACCTCGATGAAGGCACGCAGGGTCTTGAGTTCCAATCATTCCTCCAGAGAATGGATTTCATTCCAACAATTCATTTTCATTATGAATCATCCCTCACTAGACTGCGATCACCTCCACCACGCGCCCTCCCCATGCCTTCCGCCCCTGTCCTGGCCCGCGCGCACCATGCCGGCCGCACCGTGTGCCAGGTGATCCTGATCGCCCTTGCATGGATACTCGCCGACGCGCTGTCGCGCCGCTTCCTGCCCGCGGTGCCCAGCAGCCTGCTGGGTCTGGGGCTCGTCCTCGTGCTGCTCGCCAGCGGCGTGCTGCGGCGCGACTGGCTGGCCCACGGCGCCGGCTGGCTCATCGGGGAGATGCTGCTGTTCTTCGTGCCCGCCGTGATCGCCATCATCAATTACCTGCCCCTGGTGCGGCAGAGCGGCGCGCGCATCCTGGTGGTGATCCTCGTCAGCACGGTCTGCGTGATGGTCAGCACCGCGCTCGCCGTCGATCTCGTCTGGCGTCTGCAGGACAGAGTGGCGCGCGCCCGCGCCGACGGAGCGCAATCGTGAGCGGCGTGGCGGCCACGGGCTGGCTGGTCCTCACCGTTGCGCTCTACTTCGCGGTCAAGCGCGTGCATGCGCGCTACCCGCGCCAGTGGCTCGCGCCCTTCATCGTGGTGCCCGTGATCCTCATCGCGATCCTGCTCGGCGCGCATGTGCCGTATGCCAGCTACGCCTCGCGCAGCCACTGGCTGAGCTGGATGCTGGGGCCGGCGACGGTGGCTTTCGCGGTTCCGATCTACGACCACCGCGCCGTCGCGCGCCGCCACTGGCTGCCGCTCGCAGCCGGCGTGGTGGTGGGAATGGGCGTGGCATTCGCGAGTTCGGTGGCGCTGGCGCACTGGCTGCAACTGCCGGAAGTGCTCGAGCGCAGCCTCGCGGTGCGCTCGATCAGCACGCCCTTCGCGATGATGGCCGCGCCCACGCTGGGGGGCACCGCCGATCTGGCCGCGATCTTCGTGGTCGTCACCGGGGTGGTCGGCATGCTGCTGGGCGACACCCTGCTCAAGGTGCTGCCCCTGCGCAGCCGGGTGTCGGCGGGTGCGCTGTTCGGCGCCGGAGCCCACGCCGCCGGCACGGCCGCGGCGCATCGGCGCAGCACCGACGAAGGCGTGATCGCCAGCCTGACGATGATCGTCGCGGGCGTGCTGATGGTCATCCTCGCGCCCTTCCTGACCGGTCTTCTCTGACACCACGCGCCCGCGCGCGTACGTCGCACGTCAAGGCAGGCGCGCGGGAGCCGGGCTACACTGGGCGCCCCGACCGCGCCGCGCGCGCGGCACGGGCTCCCGTCTGCCCGCCATGAGGCCCGCCGCGTGATCCGATTCGACCCTTCCCGATTCCAGCCCCTGCTGCGCGCGCTGCTCTCGCGCCTGCGCCACCCCCGCCGCCGCGACCTGCTGCTGGGCGCCCTCGCGCTGCCGGCGCTGCTGCTGGCCTACGTGCTGGTGCTGATTCCGTTCACGCCCGCCATCAGCGACATCCGCAAGGCCAAGTCCGACCGCCCGAGCGTGGTGCTGTCGGCGGACGGCAAACCGCTCGCCGAGTTCAAATGGGGCAACCGCGACTGGGTCGCGCTCAAGGACATCTCGCCGCGCGTGGTCGATGCGCTGGTCGCGACCGAGGACAAGCGCTTCTTCTCGCATTTCGGCATCGATCTGCGGCGCACGGCAGGCGCGGCGCTGGCCACCCTGCGTGGCAGCCGTCAGGGCGGCTCCACGATCACCCAGCAGCTCGCGCGCAATCTGTATCCCGAAGAGATCGGACGCAGCGCGAGCCTCACGCGCAAGCTCAAGGAAGCCATCACGGCACTCAAGATCGAGGCCGTGTACTCGAAGCAGGAAATCCTCGAAACCTATCTCAACACGGTGCCCTTCCTCTACAACGCATATGGCATCGACATGGCCGCGCGCACCTACTTCGGCAAGTCCGCGCGCACGCTGGACGTGCTCGAAAGCGCGACCCTGATCGGCATGCTCAAGGGCACCTCCTACTACAACCCCGTGCTCAACCCGGAACGCGCGCTGCGCCGGCGCAACCTCGTGCTCGAGCAGATGACCCGCGACGACCGCCTCGCCAGCGAACGTTTCGACGCCCTCAGGCACCGCCCGCTGCGGCTCGATTTCGAACGCCAGAGCGCGCCCGCCGGCCCCGCTCCGCACTTCACGCAGCAATTGCGCAAGTGGCTCATCGACTGGGCCGACGCGCACGACTATGACATCTATGCCGACGGCCTGGTGATCCGCACCACGATCGATTCTCGCCTGCAGACGCTCGCCAGCCTGGCCGTCGACCACCAGGGGCGCCAGCTCCAGGCGCTCGCCAACCAGGCCTGGGGCGCGCACTGGCAGCGCAACGACCGGCTCGTCGAGACCTTCGTGCGCGAATCGCCCGAGTACCGGGCCGCGCTCGACGCCGGCAGCAGCCCCGACGACGCGTTCGCCGCGCTCACCCGCGACGGCGCCTTCATGCGTGCCCTGCGCGAGCAGAAGACCCGCATCCAGGCCGGCTTCACGGCGCTGGACCCGCTCACCGGCGCGATCCGCGCCTGGGTGGGCAGCCGTGGCTACGAGGAGGATTCCTACGACCACGTGCAGCAGGCGCGCCGCCAGCCCGGCTCCACCTTCAAGCCCTTCGTGTATGGCGCCGCCTTCGAGCGCGGCATGAAGCTGGACGACACGATCATCGACCAGGCGGTGGAGATCCCGCTCAGCGGCCGCGACGTCTGGCGCCCGAGCGATCCGGAGCCGCCCACCGACGCGCCGGTCACGCTGCGCGACGGCCTCGCCCACTCGCGCAACCGCATCACCGCGCAACTGATCCAGCGCGTCGGGCCAGAGCGCGTCGCGCGGCTGGCCTACGCGCTGGGCGTGCGCCAGAGCAAGCTCGACGTGGTGCCCTCGCTGGCGCTGGGCACCAGCCCCGTGAGCCTGCTCGAAATGGTTTCGGCCTATGGCAGCCTGGCCAACGGCGGCCACTACCTTGCCCCGCAGATGGTCACGCGCATCGAGGATCGCAACGGGCGCGTACTGCAGGAATTCCGGCCCGACACGCCGCACCCGGCGCTCTCCGCGGCGGCCACCGGACAACTCCTGGAAGCCATGCGCGCCGTGATAGACAGCGGCACCGGCGCGGCCGCGCGCGGCCGCTTCGCGCTGCGCGGCGACCTCGCGGGCAAGACCGGCACCACGCAGGACAACACCGACGGCTGGTTCATCCTCATGCAACCGCAGCTCGTCGGCGGCGCCTGGGTGGGCTTCAATGACGCGCGCATCACGCTGCGCAGCAACTACTGGGGCCAGGGCGCCCACAGCGCGCTGCCCATCGTGGGGGATTTCTTCTCGCGCGCGATGCGCGAGCGCCTCGTCGACACGCGCGCCCGCTTCCCCGAAATGCGCAACGACGGCCTGCTGCATCGCTTCCAGGACTGGATCGGCAGCTTCTTCGCCGCGCCCGGCAGTTCGGAGCCCGCCACGGCGGCCTCGGCGCCGCTGCGCACCGCGCCGCCGCGCCCTCCAGCGCCTGCGCCCGCCCCGGCCGAAAGCGCGCCGCGGCCCGAAGA
>JAVHXQ010000083.1 GCA_031119555.1 Candidatus Dactylopiibacterium sp. | reverse complement strand
CCCCGCGCGCGCATCGTGGGCCGGCGCGGCGGGCGTTTGCGCGGTCCGCCCGACGAAACCCCGCGGGGCGGGGCCGCCGTGACTCCGGCGTGGCCACCCGCCACGCGCCACCTGGGCGCTTCGGGAAGCCCGCCGGCTCAGTTCGCCGGGCAGGCGCCGCCTGCGCGCGCGGCGGTCTCCAGCGCGGCGGCAAGGCGTTCGACGAGATCCTGGTAGGCCGTCACGAGGGCAGCCGTGCCGGCGCCCGCCGGGGCCGTGAAGCGGCTGCTGCAGACCGGCCCCGCGCCCCGCGTGGCGAGGCTCCAGTCGGCCGCCAGGGTGGCGCTGCCGCCCGCGGTGGCTTCCAGGCTGCGCAGCGCGACGCGCACGCGCAGCACGTTCTGGTCCGGGGCATGGGGGAGGTCGGCCGCGTTGCGCATGCCCAGCCGGTGGGTGAGTGAAGCGGCCAGCGCGGCCTGCACTTCGTCGCCGAGGCGGGCCGACCAGCGTTCGCTTTCGAGCAGCAGCAAGCCCTGACGGCCGTCGCGCAGCACGATCTCCTGCCGGTCCACGGCCACCGGAACGGTGACGGACGCGATCTCGATGAGGCCGCCCAGGGGCGCTGCCGTGGCGGGCGCGCGCGCGGCGTCCGGTGGCACCAGCGTGTAGTGGCGCAGCGGCGGCGCGCTGGCGCAGCCGGCCAGCACGGCGATGAGAACGAGGGAAAGGCGCAGCGTGCGGGGCATCATGGGGCGGGCTCCTGGACGAGACGGGGCGCGGCGCGTGCCGGAGTGGCGGGCGCCGGCGGCGGCACGTCGCCCTCGCGGCGGCCGCGCAGCAGCGATTCGGGGTGGCGGTTGAGCTGTTCGGTGAGCATGCGCAGCGAGAAGGCGCTGCGCTCGAATTCCTGCAGCGTGCGACGCAGGTTCTGCTGCAGCGGGCCGCCTTCGGCGAGGCTTTCGTTGAGCGCGCCGAAGGTGCCGCGCGCATCGCCGATCGCGCCGCGTGCGTCCTTGATGGCTTCGCGGGCTTCGGGCAGCACGCCTTCGTTGAGTTCGCGCATCGTCCGGCCCAGCCCGTCGAGGCCGGTGTCGAGTTTCTGGCCGATGCTGTCGAAGGGGATCTTGTCGATCTTCGCCACGATGCCCGCGAGCTGCTGCTGGATGTCGTCCAGGCTGGAACGCACGGTGGGCATCACGAGCGGGCGCGCCTGCGGATCGAAGGCCACCGCGGGCGTGTTCGGAATGAAATCGATCGCGATGTAGAGCTGGCCCGTGATGAGGTTGCCGGTGCGGGCCTGCGCGCGCAGGCCGCGCGCGACGAGGCCGCTGATGAACTGCGCCGTCCCGGCGGGCGTGGCTTCGTGCGACAGATCGGCCTTGTCGCGGATGCGGCCCAGGCGTTCGGGGTAGATCACCGCGTCCACGATCACCGGGAAGCGCTGGCGTTCGCGGTCGTAGTCCACGTTCACCGAGCGCACCTGGCCGATGTTGATGCCGAAGAATTCGACCGGGGCGTTCTCGGACAGGCCGCGCAGCGACTGGTCGAAGCGCATGCGCAGGAACTGCGGCGCGCCATCGGGCTTGGCGAGCGCGCTCTTCTGGTCGCGGAAGAGTTCGAAGCGCGCATCGGAGGCGGCCGGCGCGGTGTCGCCCTCGGGCGTGGTGAAGGCGATGCCGCCCGCGAGCACGGTCGCCACCGATTCGGTGTTGAGCTGCAGGCCCTCGGCCGACAGCGACAGATCGAGCCCGCTCGCGTTCCAGAAGCGCGTCGTGGTCTTCACGAAGCCGTCATGGGGCGCGAACACGAAGACCTGCAGCGTCACGCCGGAGCCGTCGGGCGCGAGCTGGTAGGAGGTGACCTGCCCCACCGGGATGCGCCGGTAATAGACCGGCGAGCCGATGTCCAGCGAGCCCAGGTCGTCGGCGCGCAGCTGGAAGCTCTTGCCCGGCGTGCCGTGGATCACCGAGGGCGGAATCTCCAGCCCCGTGAACTCGCTTGCGCTTTCGGTCGATTCGCCCGAGTCGACGCCGATGTAGGCGCCCGACAGCACCGTGTCTATGCCCGAGATGCCGCCCACGCCGATGCGCGGGCGCACGACCCAGAAGCGGGCGTCGCGCGTGGCGAAGCTGGCCGCGTCCTTGTTGAGTTCGACGCTCACGCGCACGCGCGCACGGTCGGCGTCGAGCGCGATGCCGCTGACGCGGCCGATGACGACGTCCTTGTATTTCACGGGTGTCTTGCCGGCTTCCAGCCCGGCCGCGCTCTCGAAGGTGATCGCGATGCGCGGGCCCGCCGAGAGCCAGTGATTGACGAGCATCGAGAGGCCCACCAGGGCCGCCACGATGGGCACGATCCAGACGAGCGAGAGGCTCGTGCGCGAGCGCTTGACGTGTGGCGCGGCGGGCGCGTCCGGGGTGTCAGCCGGGGGAGTGTCGTTCATTGCCATCCTTGCCATCCCAGGTGAGGCGGGGGTCGAACTGCATGGCCGAGAGCATCGTGAGGATCACGACGAGGCCGAAGAACAGGATGCCGATGCGCGGCGCGGCCGAACTCAGCACGTTGAACTGTACCAGCGCGCAGACCATGCCGACGACCAGCACGTCGAGCATGGACCAGTAGCCGATGAGCTCCACGCCCCGGTAGAGCCGCGCCCGCGCCACGCGCCCGTCGGCGCTGCCCTGGCGCGCATGCCACAGCAGCGCGCCCATCGCGATGAACTTGGTGCAGGGCACCACCACGCTGGCGATGAAGATGATGAGTGCGATGTCCCACGCGCCCGAGCGCCAGAAATCGATCACGCCCGACATGATCGTGCTCTCTTCCGGCGCGCCCAGCATGGTCGTGCTCATCACGGGCAGCAGGTTGGCGGGCACGTACAGGATCAGCCCCGCGAGCAGCAGGGCCGCCGATCGCGCGAGGCTGTCGGGGCGGCGCCGGTGCAGCGTGGCGCCGCAGCGCGGGCAGGGCGCTTGCGGCGTCTGGCGCTCGCAGACCAGGCCGCAGGCGTGGCAGCCGATGAGGCCCAGCTCGCTGGCGCGTGGCGGCGTCATGGTTTGGCTCCGGCGCGGCGCGCGGCGAGTTCGTCGCCGAGCGTCCATAGCCAGTGCGTGTCGCGCTGGCCGATCAGGGTGATGAGGACGGTCAGCGCGGCCAGGGCCCACAGCCCGGTACCCGGAATGACGGAAAGATAGCCCGAGAGCTTGATGATGGTGACGAGCGCGCCGAGCAGGCAGACCTCCACCATGCTCCACGGGCGCAGCGCATGCAGGCCGCGCAGCGCCGCCGCGAAGCCCGGCGCGCGCCGCCCCAGCGCGGCGCAGCCCAGCACCCAGCCCATGAGGGCGATCTGCAGGCCGGGCACGATGATCGCGGCCAGCAGCGCCGGAACCGCGATGGGCGCCGTGGCTCCGTGCGCGAGCGAGGCGAAGGATTCCCACAGCGTGGCTTCGTTGTGGCTGCCCTGCAGGCTGATGCGGATGACGGGCGTCGCGTTGGCGAGCACGAAGCAGATCGCGGCCGCCAGCGTGAGCGCGAGATTGCCTTCCAGGCCCAGCGCGCGCGCCCGGTAGAGCGTGGCGCCGCAGTTGGCGCAGCGGGCCACCTCGTGACGCGCGAGTTCGACGCGCGCATAGACGCGGTCGCAATGCTCGCAGACGGTCAGGTGGCGGAAGATCTTCATGCGCTGCGGGCGGAGCTTCACGAGGGCGGGCGGGGGCTGATTCTTACCACGCCGCACCCGTCGCAGCCAAGGGGGTGCGCCATCGGGCGCCGCCGCCTCAGCTGCGCTGGCCGCCCAGCGCGAGGTTGAGCGTGGCCTGGCTCGCGAGCTGGTTGTAGCGGTTGTCGGCCGCCGCGGCCTCGGCGCTGCGACGTGCCTGCTGGGCGTCCAGCCAGGTCTGCAGCGGAATCGCGCCGGCGCGGTAGCGGGTCTCGTTGATGCGCTCGATCTCGCGCGCGGCGGTCAGCGACAGCGCGAGCTGCTCGCCCTGCGCGACGTACTGCTGGCGCGCCGAGAGCGCGTTCTCCACGTCGCCGAGCGCGGTATGGAAGGTCTGGCGGAAGCTCACCACGGCGAGTTCGTAGTCGGCCCGTGCGACGGCGGTGTTGAGCTGCATCTGGCGCCAGTTCAGGAAGGGGAACGCGAGCTCCGCGGCGAGCGAGGCGACCGGGTTGGAGAGCACGTCGCGCAGGCGCTCCGAGGATGCGCCCAGGCCCGCCGTCAGCGTGAGGTCGGGATAGTAGCCGGCCCGCGTGGCGTCGCCGCTGGCGAGCGTGCCGCGCAGGCGCAGCTCGGCCGCGCGCAGGTCCGGCCGTGCCGCCAGCAGCGAGGCGGGCAGGCCGGCCGAGACCGGCGGCAAGGGCGTGACGGGCAGGCGCGCGGGCTCCTCGAAGCGGCGCTGCGGACTGCCGTCGAAGAGCAGCGCGAAGGCGTTGCGGGTCTCCTCGAGCTGCTGGCGCAGCGCCACCAGGCTGCTGCGCTGGCTGGCGATGTCCTGCTCGGCGGAGAGCGTGTCCAGGCGCCCCACGGCACCGGCTTCGAAGCGGCGCTGCGTGAGCGCGCGGGTCTGTTCGCTGGCGCGCAGGTTCTGCTCGGCCAGCGCGATGCGCTCGTTGAGCCAGGCGAGCTTCCAGTACAGCGTGGCGACGTTGCCCGTGAGGCTCAGCTCGGCGGCGTCGCGGTCTTCGGCGGTGGCGCGCGCCTCCCATTCGGCGGCGTCGCGCGTGCGGGCGAGCTTGCCCCACAGATCGGCCGCCCAGGACAGCGACAGGCGCGTCGAGAAGCTGCGCGAGAGCGAGGTGTCGTGGTTGTTGGCCTCAGTGGCGCGCAGCGGCTGGCTCAGCGATTCGCCCGCGCTGGCGCCCAGCGTGGGCCACAGCGCGGTCTCCGAGAGGCCGGCCTGCAGGCGCGCGCGCTGCTGGCGCAGCGCGGCGGCGGCGAGGTCGGTGTTGCGTGCGAGCGCTTCGTCGATGCGGGCGTCCAGCGTGGCGTCGCCGAAGCTCTCCCACCAGCGCTGGCGCGAAACCGGCGTGGCCGTGGAGGTGGCAGCGGGCGCGCTCGCGTCGGCCGGCGTGCGCCAGGCGGCGGGCTGTTCGAGTGCGGGGGGCTGGTACTCGCTGCGCGTGAAGCTGGCGCAGCCGCCCAGCGCGAGCGCGGCGAGCAGGACGCCCAGCGGGCGCAGCGTGAGACGGGAAGGGGACATGGTGTACCTCATTCGCGGGACAGGGCGTCGACCGGATTGAGCCGCGCGGCGTTGCGCGCGGGCATGAATCCGAAACCGAGGCCGATCAGCGTGGAGCAGGCGAAGGCGGCGACGATGGAGGCCGTGGAATAGATCATCTTGAAGTTGGGCGTGAGATGCGTGACGAGGAAGCCCACGCACCACGAGAGCGTTACGCCGATCAGGCCGCCGGCGATGCACACCAGCACGGCCTCGATCAGGAACTGCTGCATGATGTCGCCCTGGCGCGCGCCCACGGCCATGCGCACGCCGATCTCGCGCGTGCGCTCGGTCACCGACACCAGCATGATGTTCATCACGCCGATGCCGCCCACGATCAGGGAGATCACCGCGATCGACGAGATCAGCAGGGTCATCGTGGCGGTGGTCTGCTCGATGGTCTGGCGGATGCTGTCGGAATTGAACAGGAAGAAATCCTCGCGGCCGTGGCGCAGCCTGAGCAGCTTGGTGATGCCCTGCTCGGCGGCCGGGCCCGATACGCCGTCGCGCACGCGCACGGTGATCGCGCGCAGGTACTGCTGACCGAGGATGCGGTTCTGCGCCGTGGTGTAAGGCACCCACACGTTCAGCGCCTCGTTGTTGCCGAAGCCGCTTTCCTTCTTCAGGGTGACGCCGATCACGCGCGCCGGCAGGTCGCCCAGCAGGATCACCTCGCCGAGCACGTCGCGCCGGTTCGGGAAGAGCTTGTCCTGCGTGTTCTGGTCGATCACGACTTCCTGCGCGCTGCGTCGCTCGCCGTCGGCATCGAAGCCGCGACCCTGCGCGAACTCGAGGCCGCGCACGCGGAAGTAGCTCGCGCCGACGCCGTTGATGGTGCCGCTGGCGGACACGTTGCGATACACGAAGGTGCGCGAGGTCGTCATGCTCGGCGTGACCGAGTCGACGTAGGCCTGCCGGGCCAGCGCCTCGGCATCCGCCGGCACCAGCGTGCGCACGGCGGCCGAGCGCGTGTCGCCGGCGCCCGAACCGGGGTAGATGTCTATGGTATTGGTGCCCAGCGACGAGATGTTTTCCAGGATGCTGGCCTGCGTGCCCTGGCCCAGCGCCACCACGGAGACGACCGAGGCGATGCCGATGATGATGCCCAGCATGGTCAGGAAGGTGCGCATGCGGTGCGCCGCCATGGCCACCAGCGCCATGCGCAGGGCTTCGCCGAGGCGGTCGCGCAG
>JAVHXQ010000055.1 GCA_031119555.1 Candidatus Dactylopiibacterium sp. | reverse complement strand
CGCAGATCGGTCGCCGCAACAGCGAAGAAGCGGAATTATGGACACTACGCACCGCAGAGTCAACACCTCCGAAGGTGTTTTTATGCAGAGAACGAAGAGCCGCAGCCGCAGGTGGTCGTGGCGTTGGGGTTGCGAATGACAAACTGGGACCCTTCGAGGCCGTCGGTGTAATCGATCTCTGCACCAACGAGGTACTGATAGCTCATGGAGTCGATCAGCAGCGTGACGCCATTTTTCTGGAGCTGGGTGTCGTCGTCATTCACTTCTTCGTCAAACGTGAATCCGTACTGGAATCCGGAGCAACCGCCGCCGGAGACGAAGACGCGAAGCTTGAGAGCTTCGTTGCCTTCTTCCTCGATGAGTTCCTTGACCTTGTTTGCCGCGCTGTCGGTGAAGACCAGCGGATCCGGCATGGCAACAACTTCTGCGTTCATTTGGGTATCTCCTGCACAAAGGGGGGCGCTAAGTGGGGCGCGGCGCCGTTCATACTGCCACTAGACATCCGGCGCGCCAACAGGTTCGACACAAAGACAAACGCCCCGCAGCGCGGGGCGTTTGTCGGGCCGGATAGATCAGGCCTTCTTGAATTCCAGCTTTTCCTTGATGCGCGCGGACTTGCCAGAGCGGCTGCGCAGGTAGTAAAGCTTGGCACGACGCACATCGCCACGGCGCTTCAGCTCGATGCTGGCCACCAGGGGCGAGTAGGTCTGGAACGTACGCTCCACGCCTTCGCCGGACGAAATCTTGCGGACGATGAAGGAAGAGTTCAGGCCGCGGTTGCGCTTGGCGATCACGACGCCTTCGTAAGCCTGCAGACGCTCGCGGTTACCTTCCTTGACCTTCACCTGGACGATCACGGTATCGCCGGGAGCAAAAGCGGGGATGGTCTTGCCGAGACGAGCGATTTCTTCTTGCTCGAGTTGCTGGATCAGGTTCATGCGTATCTCCAATTATTTCAATCAATCTGGCCGTATCCCGGCCGTTCGCGCAGAGCAGGTCGCCACCTGGTACGCGCCTCTTTATGCCTCGCGATCTTCTGCGGGGCTGGATTCCTGCCTGAACTGGTCAAGCAGCAATTTTTCTTCACGACTCAGACTGCGCTTTTCGAGCAGGTCGGGCCGCTTGCGGAGCGTCGCCCCCAACGCCTGCTTCAGACGCCAGCGTCGGATCTCCGCATGATTGCCAGACATCAGCACGGGGGGAACACTGACCCCTGCCCTGACTTCCGGCCGCGTGTAGTGCGGATAGTCCAGCAAGCCATCGACAAAGGAGTCCTCCACGGCAGACTCCGCATCATTGAGTGCCCCCGGCAGCAGACGGATGATGGCATCCATCAGCAACATGGCCGGAAGCTCCCCGCCGGAGACCACGAAGTCCCCGACCGAAATCTCTTCATCTACAACTTCATCGATCAAACGCTGATCGACGCCTTCATAACGCCCGCACAGCAGGGTGAGCGCGGGTTCGGCGGAAAGTCGCGCCACCGTCGCGTGATCCAGCCGCCGCCCCTGAGGCGAAAGATAGACCACCCTGCCCCGCTGCCCGCGTGCGCGCTGCGCCGCCGCGATTGCCCGCGCCAGAGGGTCGGCCAGCATCACCATGCCAGGCCCGCCTCCGTAGGGACGATCATCGACCGTTCGGTGCGCATCCGCCGTGAAATCACGGGGATTCCAGCAATTCAGCGCCCACAGGCCACGATCCACGGCCCGCCGGGACACGCCGAAATCCTTCAGGGCGGCGAACATCTCCGGAAAAATCGTGATGACGTCAAAACGCCGCATCACACCGTCCGGCAAATTCACCAGTCCAGCTCCCAGCCGGTACGAATGACACGGGCCGCGAGATCGACTTCAAGCACGTGTGCCGCCACGAAAGGAATCAAACGCTCGACATCGCCATCACGAACTTCCAGCACATCGTGCGCGCCGGTCTCGATGAGGCCGGTCACACATCCCAGATTCGCACCCTCGCGCCCCGTCACCGCCAGGCCGACCAGATCGGCCCAGTAGTACTCGTCCTTGCCCGGCTTGGGCAAGGCTTCACGTGGCGCTGCAACGAACCAGCCATCGATGGCTTCGGCCGCAGTGCGATCCGGCACTTCCACGAGGGCCAGCACCACACCCTTGCCATGCACACGCAGGCCGTTGGGCGTGACTTCGCGCCAGTCTTCAGCGCGGTCGGACTCCGGATCGGAGCCGATCCACCACTTGGGCATGCGTCGCCACGAGAGCGGGTCGTCGCCCAGGGGCTGCACCTTCAGCCAGCCATGAACGCCGAACGGGGCGGCAATGCGCCCCATCATGATCATGGCCATGAGCGACGATCAGGCCGCAGCCTTGGTGCTCTGCTTGACCAGGCGGGCCACGGTCGGGGACAGCTGGGCGCCGTTTTGCTCCCAGTAGGCCAGACGCTCGGCATTCACCGACAGGGTCACTTCAGCGCCCGAAGCCACGGGGTTGTAATAACCCACGCGCTCTATGAAGCGGCCATCACGACGGTTGCGCGAGTCGGTCGCAACGATGTTGAAGAAGGGGCGCTTCTTGGCGCCGCCACGTGCAAGACGGATAACAACCATGTTCAGTATCCTGAAAAGTCCGGTAGAAAATACCGAAAGCCGGGCACTATAGCCCAGCCTCCAGCCCGGCACAAGAGGACATGCCGAAGGCCGGACGCGCTTCCGGAGGAAGTGGTGCCGCTTATCTGACTCGAACAGATGACCTACCGCTTACAAGGCGGTTGCTCTACCAACTGAGCTAAAGCGGCTTGAAGAGTCGCGCAGGCCGATGGCCCGCCGCCAACCGGGCAGGAACGCCCCGTTGGTCAGGGCGCGCATTATACATGAGGCCGCAGACGCATCATTGGCGCACTCATGCTATCTTCGCCGGCGGTTGCGGTGACCGCAGTTTTCCTTGGAGACCCCATGCTGCCTGAGCAGCGCCCCGGCGCCCTGTGCGCACTCCTTGCCGGTGGCGACGGCGACACCCTCCAGCGGCTCGAATGCCTGTTGCCTCCGCCTTTCACGGC
The DNA here is from genome assembly GCA_031119555.1 of Candidatus Dactylopiibacterium sp. Lineage (GTDB taxonomy): Bacteria > Pseudomonadota > Gammaproteobacteria > Burkholderiales > Rhodocyclaceae > Uliginosibacterium. The sequence goes on along the minus strand of JAVHXQ010000055.1, from coordinate 20,235 downwards.
ACGTACAGCAAACACCCTGCTCGCTTTCACGGACGCATTGAGGTCCTCGCCGCCCAGCCTCATCCTGGTTGCAGGTCCGCTGGCCGATGCCACGCTGCCCGAGTTGCTCCATTCATTGCGCGCCCGCCACGGGGCCACGCCCTTCATCGTCTGCGCGCCGGATTTGTCCGAATCGCTCGCCTGCGAGTTGCTGCGCGCGGGCGCCACGGCCGTTTTCGCCCCTCATGAGACGGGGCGTCTGATCGCGCTGCTGGAGCGCCTGAACGCCACCCTGCCGACCGCGCCGGAAGCCCGCAGCGCACTCGAGGCGGACCGCTTCAGCGCGCTCCACGACAACATCCCGGGCGTCCTGTTCCAGCTTCATCAGCGTCACGACCGCAGCAGCGCCGAGTTCACCTTCGTGAGCGGCGCCAGCCAGATGCTGCTCGACGTCTCCGCCGAGGTTCTCGTGGCCCGTCGCGCCTCGCTGCTGCAATTCGTGGTCCCCGCCGAACGCGCCGGGCTGCTCGAAGCGCTCGCGGATGCCCGCCGACAGAATCGCCCCCTGAACTGGGAAGGCCGCATAGCCCCGCCAGGTGGGGTGTCGAAATGGATCAACATCCGCTGCTCACCCCGCCCACAGCCCGGTCGCGCCGTGCTCTGGGAGGGAGTCATGTGGAACATCACGCACAGCCGGCTGACCGAAACCGAGCTGCGGGCCTCTCGGGCGCAGCTCGCGGAACTGTCGGAGCATCTGCAGCGCGTGAAGGAAGAAGAGCGCGAGCGCATCGCGCGCGACATCCACGACGTGCTGGGCGGCACGCTCGTCGGCATCAAGATCTCGGTCAAGTTCCTCGCCGAGCAACTGCGTCATCATGATGCGGACGTACGCGATCAGATCTATGACATCGAGACCATGCTGGACGACGCCATCACCACCGCTGGCCGGGTTGCGCGCGAGTTGCGCCCCGGCATCCTGAAGGAGTTCGGCCTGCCCGCCGCCATCGAGAGCTACGCCGACGATTACAGCCACCGCGCCGGCATCGCCTGCCGCGTGCTGTGCGCGGACTACGATATCGAGGCCGACGACGATACCGCGCTCGCGCTGTTCCGCACCTACCAGGAAGCCCTCACCAACGTAAGCAAGCATGCGGGCGCCAGCCAGGTGGAAATCCGCCTCACCCAGGAGGGCGACGAAATCGTGCTGGAAGTCAGCGACGACGGTCGTGGCATCGTCGAGCAGGATCTGCGCAAGCCCCGCTCCTTCGGTCTGCGCAGCATCCGCGAGCGGCTCAACGGGCTGGGCGGCAGCATGCAGCTCGCCCCCTGCTCGCCGCGCGGCACCCGGGTGATCCTGCGCGCGCCCGTGGCCGCGCAGGCAAATGGCCACGTCAGGCCAGGAGAAGCGCGCCTCCCCGGTGCGGAATCCGCATCATGAGCGGCAAGACCCGGGTCCTGATCGCCGACGATCACGCCATCATCCGGCAGGGCATCAAGCTGATCCTCTCGCATGCGCCGGACATGGAAGTCACCGGCGAGGCGGACTGCAGCACGCGGACCCTCCAGCTCCTGCGCGAAAGCCCTTTCGACGTGGTGCTGCTCGACATATCCCTGCCCGACCGCAGCGGCATCGACACCCTCAAGCTCGTGCGCAAGGAATTCCCCAAGCTCCCCGTGCTGATGCTGAGCATGCACCCGGAGGAGCTCTACGCGATCCGTGCCCTGCGCGCGGGGGCCGCCGGCTACCTCTCCAAGCAGGGCGCACCCGAGCAGGTGGTCACGGCGATCCGCCAGGTGGCCTCGGGCCGCAAGTTCGTCAGCGCGGCGGTGGCTGAAGAACTCGCCAGCGCCATCAGCGAAGATGCCAGCCGCCCCTTGCACGAGAAACTCTCGGACCGTGAATACCAGACCCTCTGTCTGATCGCTTCGGGCCACACGCTCACCCAGATCGGCGAAGAGCTCAATCTCAGTGTGAAAACCGTTAGCGTTTATCGGGCACGGCTACTCGAAAAAATGAAACTGCGCAACAATGCGGAACTCACACACTACGGGCTCAAGCACGGTCTCGTAGAGTGATCCATTCCCTTAGAGCGCGACCGGTCACGCCCCGTATGTCCGAACTGAACACGCCTTCCACGATTGCGCGCGAGACCCTGCGCAGGCTCGCGCTGCAGCGCATTCAGCCCACGCCCGAGAACTTCCGCACGCTCTACAACCAGATCGCGGGCCTGGAAGACACGCTGCCCTTCCCCAGCCGCCCCCTGCAGTTGCTCGCGCAGTCCCTGCCGCGCAGCACGCCGGAGCAGCTGCGCAGCGCGCGCCAGTTCGAAGCAGCGCTCAGCGGAGACGACTGGCCGGGCTTCACGCAGCATTTCATGGCGTGGTTCTCCGAGGTCACGCGCGAGCAGCTCGCCTGGAGCCCGCTGATCCGCGACATCCTCCAGCAATACGAACGCCGCCAGGCCGGGCTCAACAGCGTCACCAAGCAGGACGCGCTGCGCCGCGTGCTCGAATCGAGCGCGGATGCCGAGCTCCTGCATACGCGCCTCAGCGGCCTGGTTCGCAGCTGGGCGCAGCAGCCGGGCGCGCAACCCAGCCTGGTCGACACCGCCCTGCTGGCGCCGTCGCTCACCGACAGCTACATCGGCACCGAGACCCTCGCCGGGCTCGGTCAGGCCCCCGAGCGCTGGCGCAAGATGCTCGCCGACACGCTGGAAACCGCGCTGGGCCTGCTGCTCGTCGACAGCCCCGAACTGGGCGCGGAAGCCACCGAACTCGCCCGCATGCTGCGCAGCGCCGATGACGAAGCCGACACGCTGTTCGGCCCGCGCATCAAGGAGTTCGCCTACCGCGTGCAATGGATCGCGCAGGACCAGAGCGACATCCGCCAGGCCCTGCTCGGTCTGCTCCAGCTCCTGATCGAAAACATCGGCGAGCTCGGCATCAATGACAGCTACCTGCAAGGCCAGCTCAACACCCTGCTCGCCCTGTTCCAGAGGCCGCTCGACAAGCATGCCCTGCGCGAATTGTCCGAGCGCCTGCGCGAAGTCATCTTCAAGCAGGGCACGCTCAAGCGCAGCCTCGATGAAGCCCAGTTGCGCGTGCGCGAAATGCTCAGCGGCTTCATCAGCGGCCTCGACGAACTGGCCTCTTCGGCGGGTGGCGCGCACACGCGCATCGCCGACCTCGCGCAGCGCCTGGAGCAGACGCGCGACGCGCAGGACGTCGCCGCCCTCGTCGGCGCGATCCTCGCGGAAACCCAGGCCTTCGAAGTGCGCGCGCGCGACTCCCAGGACGGCCTGCAGAACCTGCGCCACGCCGTCGACCAGGCCAACCGCGAGATCGCCCGCCTCGAAGGCGAGCTGCAGGCCGCCAGCGAACTCATCCGTCACGACGCCCTCACCGGTTCGCTCAACCGCAAGGGGCTGGAAGAAATGTTCGCGCGCGAACGCGCCCGCGCCGAGCGGCGCGAGCTGCCGCTCTCGATCGCGATGCTGGACGTGGACGATTTCAAGCAGCTCAACGACACGCTGGGCCACAGCACCGGTGACGAAGCCCTGCGCCACCTGGCGCGCGTGATTCGCGAATGCCTGCGCCCACAAGACTCCGTCGGCCGCTACGGGGGCGAGGAATTCCTGCTGCTGCTGCCGGAGACCCGGCTCGACGAAGCGCTTGCGGCCTTGCGCCGCCTGCAGCGCGAACTCACGCGGCGGTTCTTCCTGCACGACAACCAGCGCCTGCTCATCACCTTCAGCGCCGGGGTGGCCGAAGTGCTGCCCGGCGAAGATCCCGACCAGACGCTGCGGCGCGCCGACCAGGCGATGTACCGCGCCAAGCGCGGCGGCAAGAATCGCGTCGAGGGCAGCTAGGCCTCAAACCTCGAGACCGGCCACGAAACGCGCCAGCGCCATCTCGTCGGCCCCCTCGACGCGCACCACCTTCTGACGCGCGCTCGCTCCCGCGAGCAGGCTCACGGCGCGCCGCGGCACGCCCAGGCAATCGCCCACGAACGCCAGCAGGCACGCATTCGCCTTGCCCTCCACGGGCGGAGCCGCCAGGCGGATCTTGATCGCCCCCGCATGCAGCCCCGCCACTTCGGTGCGCCGCGCGCCCGGCTGCACGTGCAGCGCGAGCGTCAGGGCACCGTCCGGCTGACGCCGGATGGCGGCGGGCAAGGCCGTCACGGCAGCCAGAAAAGCAGGATCTGGATCACCAGCACGAGCACCAGCGGCGAAAGATCGACGTTCGCGATCAGCGGCACGACGCGACGGATCGGTTCGAGGAAGGGGCGCGTGAAGGCATTGACCGGCCCCGCGAACGGCGAATACGGATTCACCCACGAGAGCACCGCGCCGATGATGACGATCCACATCAGCATCTGCAGCCCGGTCTTGATGAGGCCCAGGGTGCCGGCCACCAGCGCCACCGGCAGCAGCATCGCGAGATCGGCGCCGCCAGCGAGCGCGCGCAGCAGCAGGACCAGCGCCACCTGGATCAGCCAGGCCGGGAACAGCGAGGACAGATCCAGCCGCCCCACCGTGGGCAGGATCTTCTGGAACGGGCGCACCGCCCAGTTGGTGGTCGCCAGCACGAACTGCCCGAGCTGGCCGATGAAGGAGATCCTCTGGAAACGCATCACCGTGCGCACCAGCAGCAAGGCCGTGAAGAAGCTCGCCACGGCCTGAAGGATCAGGACAAAGGTTCCGATCAGCATCGTTGCATCCCCCTCTTCAATCGCCGCCCAGCTGCACGCCGAGCTCCGCGCCGCGCGCCGCCGCGGCGGCCAGCGCGCGCGCCACGACACCACTGAAATCGTCCGCCGCCATGCTGCGCAGCGCGGCCTCCGTCGTGCCCCCCCTGGAGGTCACGCGCTCACGCAGCAGCGCGGGGCTCTCGGGGCTCTGCGCCGCCAGCGCCGAAGCGCCGGCCAGCGTGCCGACGGCAAGGCGCCGGGCGGTTTCGGCGGGCAGGCCGAGCTGGCTCCCCGCCGCTTCCAGCGCTTCGATGAAATGGAACACGTAGGCCGGCCCACTGCCGGACAGCGCGGTCACGGCGTCGATCAACGATTCCTCGGCCACCCAGACGCTCTCGCCCACCGCGTCCATGATGCGCGTGGCGGCCTCGCGCTGCGCCGCGGAAACCCCGCCAGTGGCGTAAAGACCGGTCATGCCGCGCCCGATCAGGGCCGGCGTGTTGGGCATCGCGCGCACGAGGCGGTCATGCCCGCCGAGCCAGCGCGACAGGTCCGCCAGCCGCAGCCCGGCGGCGATGCTCACCACGAGCTGTGCATCGAGCCGGCCCGTCACGTCCGCGAGTGCTTCGCGCATCTGCTGCGGCTTGACCGCCAGCACGAGCACGTCGCAGGCCAGCGCCGCCTCGTCGAAGGCCGCCACGGCGCGCACGCCGGTCGCCGCGAGGCGCGCGCGCGCCTCTTCCGAGCGCTCCACGACCTGGATGTCCGCGCCGCTGAAGCCCTGCCCGAGCAGGCCGCCGATCAGGGCGGAAGCCATGTTGCCGCCGCCAAGGAAAGTGATGTTCATGTGAATCCCGCGAGAAAGGTTCAGGAAAGCCCGGGGCGCGCACGCGCGCCGAAGATCGCCGAGCCCACGCGCACCAGCGTGGAGCCCTCGGCGATCGCGAGTTCGAGGTCGTCGGACATGCCCATCGAGAGCGTGTCGAGCGCAAGGCCCAGCGCCGGGCGCAGACTGTCGCGCAGCCCGGCGAGCTGGTGGAAACGGCTGCGCAGCAGCGCGGCATCCGCGCCGGCTTCGGGAATGCACATCAGGCCGGCCAGGGTCAGGCGCGGCAGCGCCGCGACGGCCGCCGCGAGCGCCGGCAGCCCGGCGGGCGTCACGCCGCTCTTGCTGGCCTCGCCGCTCACGTTCACCTGCAGGCAGACCTGCAGCGGCGGCAGATGCGCGTCGCGCTGCTCGGAGAGGCGCTGCGCGATCTTGAGCCGGTCCACCGCATGCACCCAGGCAAACCGGTTGGCGACGAGGCGCGTCTTGTTGCTCTGCAGCGGGCCGATGAAATGCCATTCGATGGGCAGATCGCGCAGCGCGTCGATCTTGTCGACGGCCTCCTGCACGTAATTCTCGCCAAAGGCGCGCTGCCCGGCGGCGAAGGCTTCGCGCACCGATCCGGCGGGCCAGGTCTTGGAGACCGCGAGCAGGCGCGCGGGCGTCTCGCCCCGCCCACAATTCCGCCCGGCGGCAGAGATCCGGGCACCAACAGCAATCAGGTTTTCGGCTATGCCGGGCATATAATCGATTCAGTCATTCGGCCAGAGCGGCCAAAAGTATAACAGCCGTCCCGGAGCCGCCCGCCAGGCGCGCCCGCGCGGCATGGGGAAACGGATCTTCCATGGAAATCACCGAACTGCTGGCCTTTTCCGTCAAGAACAAGGCCTCCGACCTGCATCTGTCGGCCGGGCTGCCACCCATGATCCGCGTCAATGGCGACGTGCGCCGCATCAACCTGCCGCCGCTGGAGCACAAGGATGTGCACGCGATGGTCTATGACATCATGAACGACAGCCAGCGCAAGCAGTACGAGGAATTCCTCGAGTGCGACTTCTCGTTCGCGGTGCCCAACCTGGCGCGCTTCCGCGTCAACGCCTTCGTGCAGGAACGCGGCGCGGGCGCGGTGTTCCGCACGATTCCGTCCAAGGTGCTGTCGCTGGAAGACCTGAATTGCCCCAAGGTGTTCAAGGACATCTCGGAACAGCCGCGCGGCATCGTGCTCGTGACCGGCCCGACCGGCTCGGGCAAGTCGACCACGCTCGCGGCGATGGTCGATTACATCAACGAGAACCATTACTCGCACATCCTCACGATCGAGGACCCGATCGAGTTCGTGCACACCAGCAAGCGCTGCCTCATCAACCAGCGCGAAGTGCACCGCGACACGCACTCCTTCTCGAACGCCCTGCGCAGCGCGCTGCGCGAAGACCCGGACGTGGTGCTCGTGGGCGAACTGCGCGACCTCGAAACGATCCGCCTCGCGATGACCGCCGCCGAGACGGGCCACCTCGTGTTCGGCACGCTGCACACGTCCTCGGCCGCCAAGACGGTCGACCGCGTGGTCGACGTCTTCCCCGCCGAGGAAAAGGAAATGATCCGGGCGATGCTGTCCGAATCGCTGCGCGCGGTGATCTCGCAGACGCTGCTCAAGACCAAGGACGGCCAGGGCCGCGTGGCCGCGCACGAGATCATGATCGGCACGCCCGCGATCCGTAACCTGATCCGCGAGAACAAGGTCGCGCAGATGTACTCCTCGATACAGACCGGCCAGCAGTACGGCATGCAGACGCTGGACCAGAACCTGCAGGATCTCGTCCGCCGCAACATCGTGGCGCCGGCCGAAGCCCGCGTGCGCGCCCAGAACAAGGACCTGTTCCCGGGCAACTGAGCCCGGCACAGCCATATCACGCGCCGGCCCAGCCGGCCGCCCCCGGAGACGCCATGGAACGCGATCAGGCACTCAAGTTCGTCCAGGACCTGCTCAAGCTGATGGTCAGCAAGAAGGGTTCGGACCTTTTCATCACGGCGGGCTTCCCGCCCGCGATCAAGATCGACGGCAAGATCGTGCCGCAGTCGAACCAGATCCTCTCACCGCAGCACACGCAGGAGATCGCGCGCGCCGTCATGAACGACAAGCAGGCCGCCGAGTTCGAGTCCAGCAAGGAATGCAACTTCGCGATCTCGCCTTCGGGCATCGGGCGCTTCCGCATGAACGCCTTCGTGCAGCAGGGGCGGATCGGGCTCGTGGCGCGGACCATCGCCGCGCGCATCCCCACGCTCGAAGAGCTGGGCCTGCCGCCCATCCTGCGCGAGATCGCGATGTCCAAGCGCGGCCTGGTGATCTTCGTGGGCGGCACGGGCACCGGCAAGACGACCTCGCTCGCCGCGCTCGTCGACTACCGCAACGAGCAGAGCTACGGCCACATCATCACGCTCGAGGACCCGATCGAGTACGTGCACGCGCACAAGAACTGCATCATCACGCAGCGCGAGGTCGGGCTCGATACCGAAACCTGGGAAGCGGGTCTCAAGAACACCCTGCGCCAGGCGCCGGACGTGATCCTGATGGGCGAGATCCGCGACCGCGAAACCATGGACTACGGCATCGCCTTCGCCGAGACGGGCCACCTCTGCCTCGCCACGCTGCACGCCAACAGCGCCAACCAGGCCATCGACCGCATCATCAACTTCTTCCCCGAAGAACGCCGCCAGCAGTTGCTGATGGATCTCTCGCTGAACCTGCGCGGCATCGTGTCGCAGCGTCTGCTCCCGCGCAAGGAAAGCAAGGGCCGCGTGCCCGCGATCGAGGTGATGCTCAATTCGCCGCTGATCTCCGACCTCATATTCAAGGGCGAAGTCACCGAGCTCAAGGACGTGATGAAGCGCTCGCGCGAGATCGGCATGCAGACCTTCGACCAGGCGCTGTTCGATCTTTACGAGGCCGGTCTGATCGGCTTCGAGGACGCGCTGCGCAACGCCGATTCGGTCAACGACCTGCGCCTGCAGATCAAGCTCAACAGCAAGCACGCCGACCGCGACCTGCTCGCGGGCGTGCAGAACCTCGACATCCTCTGAGCCTGAACACCGCGCGCCGCGTCCGCGACACCCGGCTCAGGCGCGGTTCTGCCCCGCCACCACCTTGAACTCGAACACGCGGCAGTCGAGGTCACCGTTCATGAGCGGCGTGCGCTTGCTGGCCTTGAGCCCGATGCGCTTGGCCATTTCGAGGTCGGCCGTGAGGAAGTAGCAGTTCCAGCCCGCGAAGCCGCGCTTGAGCGCATCTCCCAGGCGCGGGTACCACGCCTGCAGCTCCTCGCCCGAGGACAGCCGCACGCCATAGGGCGGATTGCTCACGAGCACGCCGGCGTCGTCCGGCGCTTCGATGTCGAGCACGTCGCAGACCAGCAGCTCGACCTTGCCCGCCAGGCCGGCAGCTTCCAGATTGGCCTGCGCGTTGCCGATCTGCTGCGGGTCGATGTCGGCGCCGAAGATCGGCAGCTCGGCGTCGTCGCGCCGGCGGGCCAGCGCGGCGCGGCGCAGCGTCTGCCACAGCGCGGCGTCGAAATGGCGGAACTTCTCGAAGGCAAAGCTGCGCCCCAGGCCGGGCGCCACGTCCAGCGCCATCTGCGCGGCCTCGATCAGAAAGGTGCCGCTGCCGCACATCGGGTCCAGCAAGGTCTGCCCCGGCTGCCAGCCCGACAGCATCAGGATGCCCGCGGCGAGGTTCTCCTTGAGGGGCGCGCTCACCTTGGCGCGCTTGAAACCGCGCTTGTAGAGCGGCTCGCCCGAGGTATCCAGGTAGAGCGTGCAGGTCACGTCGGTCAGGAAGGCGTGGATGCGCATGTCCGGCGAGGCCGTATCCACGTCGGGGCGGGCGCCACGGATCGAGCGGAAATGGTCGCAGAGACCGTCCTTGATGCGTAGCGTCGCGAAATTCAGGCTCTTGAGCGGAGACTTGATGGCCGTGACGTTGATGCGGATCGTGTTGATCGTGTCGAAATGGCGCGCCCACGCCACGCTGCTGGCGAGGCGGTAAAGGTCCTCCTCGCTGCGATAGCGCGTGAAACCCACTTTCCAGAGCAGCCGCGTGGCCAGCCGGCTCTCGAGATTGACGCGGTAGGCGTAGGCCCAGTCGCCCTCGCTCGACACACCGCCCAGCGTGGGCTCGACACGGTGGGCGCCGCAGGCGCGCAATTCTTCGGCAAGCAGGGGTTCGAGGCCGCGCGGGCACGGCGCGAAGAAGGTTTCGGACATGGTTCAGATCGGACGGACGATGACGAGGATCAGCACGGCAAGCAGGAAGATCACCGGGACTTCGTTGAACCAGCGATACCAGACGTGGCTGCGCGCGTTGCGCTGCTCGCGGAAGCCGCGCAGCAGCACGCTGCAATAGCCGTCGTAGGCGGTCAGCAGCAGCACGAAGAGGATTTTCGCATGCAGCCAGGGCTGCATCCACCAGAACTTCGGCGCCATCAGCGTGAAGGTGATCGCCAGCCCCGTGAGCCAGGTGCCCGGCATGAGGATCAGCATGAAGCGCTTGAGGCGTTGCGCCATGCCCAGCAGGCGCGCGTACTCGGCGCTGCTGGAGGTGGGGGTGGCCGCGAGATTCACGAAGATGCGCGGCAGGTAGAACAGCCCGGCGAACCAGCTGATGACGAAGAAAACGTGAAGCGCCTTGAGCCACGGGTAAAGCATGTCATTGTCCTTCCGGAAGCAGTGCGGCGGCGAGACCGTCGCGCACGTCGGCAAAGCGGGGCAGCCAGCGCAGCTCGCGCCGGATGCGGGTATTGAGGAGGCGGCGCGATTCGTCCATGAACGACAGGCTTTGCGGCCCCAGCCGCTGCGCGCAGGCCGTGCGCGCGAGCCGCGGCGGGCGCGCCAGGCCCGCGAGGTCGGCCATTGCATCGTAATAGTCGCCCATGCGCAAGTGCGAATCGTCGCAGGCGTTGAACACGCGCAGGCGCGGCCCGCGAAACAGCGCGAGCCCGAGCGCGCGGGCGAGATCGTCGGCATGCACGTGGTTCGTGAAGACATCTTCCTCGGCGCGCAGCACCGGGTCGCCACGTCGCAGGCGCTCCAGCGAAAGCCGCCCGGCGGCGTAGATGCCCGGCGCCCGCAGGATGCGCAGCGCGCAGCCCGAACGGATCGCGAACGCCCGCAGGCGCGTCTCGGCCGCGACCCGTCGGCGCGCCCGCGCAGTGGCCGGCGCGACGGGGCGGGTTTCGCTCACGAGCGCGCCCGCGCAGTCGCCATACACGCCGCTGCTGCTCACATACACCACGCGGCGCGGCGCACGCCCCGCGCCCAGCCGCGCGAGCAGGCGCCGCATGCGCGGGTCGTCGGCGCCCTCTCCGGGGGGTGGCGCGCACAGCACCAGCGCCTGGGCCAGACGCGCGATGCGCGCGAGGCTCGCGGGCGCGTCGAGGTCGCCACGCACCGGGCATGCCCCCAGGCCGCGCCACGCATCGGCCGCCTCGTCGCTGCGCACCAGCGCGAAGACGCGAAACCGCGCGCGCAGCCAGGGCATGGCACGGCGCGCGACATCCCCGCTGCCCACGATCAGAAGACGTTCCATGCGCCGATTATGGCAAAGCGGCGCGCCGCTGCGTGCGGCCACGACGCCCGTCCGGCGCGCCATCGGCGATAATGAGCGCCTTTGTCACGACGCCTCCTGCCGATGACGTTCAAGATCACGCTCCAACCCGGCCGGCAGAGCTTTCCGGCCGACCCCGCCACCAATCTGCTGCAGGCCGCGCTCGATGCCGAGCTCGTGGTGCCCTATGGCTGCCGCGACGGTGCCTGCGGCGCCTGCCGCGCCCGCGTGGTCTCGGGAGAAGTCGACCACGGCCGCTCGCCGCTCGCGACGCTGCCGGACGCCGAGCGCGCCGCCGGCATGGCGCTCATGTGCTGTGCCCACGCGCGCAGCGATCTCGTGCTCGAATGCCGCGAAGTGCGGGCGCTGCACGACATCCCCGTGCGCAAGCTGCCCTGCCGCATCCAGGCGCTGGAGCGGCTCGCGCCCGACGTGATGCGCATGCAGCTGCGCCTGCCCGCGGGCGATGCCTTCCTGTTCCAGCCCGGCCAGTACATCGACTTCCTGCTCGCCGACGGGCAGCGCCGCAGCTTTTCGATCGCCAACGCGCCCCAGGCCGACAACATGCTGGAACTCCACGTGCGCCTGATCCCCGACGGCCACTTCACGCCGCGCGTGTTCGACCAGCTGAAGCCGCGCGACATCCTGCGCATCGAAGGGCCGCTGGGCAGCTTCTTCCTGCGCGAGGCGAGCACGCCGGAAGCCGTTCCTCCGCTCGTGTTCCTCGCCGGCGGCACCGGCATCGCTCCCCTCAAGGCCATCGTCGAGGATCTGATCGCCCATGGCGCGGCGCGCGACATCGCCCTTTACTGGGGGGCGCGCGACATCGCCGGGCTGTATCTGGACGGACTCGCGCACGCGTGGCAAAGCGCCCTGCCCGGCCTGCGCTACATCCCGGTGATCTCGGACGAGGCGCCGGACGGCTGGCACGGCCGCACGGGACTCGTGCACCATGCCGTTCTGGCCGACCTGCCCGATCTTTCGGCACATCACGTGTACGCCTGCGGCTCCCCCGCGATGATCGAAGCCGCGCGCGCCGATTTCTGCACGCGCGGCGGGCTGGCCGCCGACAATTTCCACGCGGACGCGTTTACCTTTTCCCGCCCGGACGGGGCCTGAACCGATACCCACGCCATCATGAGCACCGACGTCCTCATCACGCACGAACCGGTCATCAACAAGCAGCGCGCCATCACCGCCAACCGCCTCGTGGTGCACGCCACCAGCGTGCCGCTCGCGCTGCAGGAAATCGACGCGCTGCGCGAGCACTGGCCGACCACCCACCCGGTGTTCGTGAGCTTCGGGCGCCTCGTGCCGACGCAGGAACTGCTGGCCTGGACGCCCCCCGAGAACACGCTGCTGGAAATCCCCGCGCCCGCCCTGCAATACCCGGCCGTGCAGACGCTGGTGCGCGAACTTGCCGCGCGCGACGTGCCGCTCGCGCTGTCGTGGCATCAGCCGGGCACGCAGTGGCCCGCCGAAGCCGGTTGCCGCTTCGCGCTCACCGACGCCCGCAAGTTCGCCGCCCCGGGCGATGCGCCGGGTCTGCCTCTGGCCTGGGGCCTGAGCGATCTGGACGCCTTCGCGCAGGCGCTCGCGCAGGGTTACGCGGGCGCGGCGGGCTGGTTCTTCCTGCGGGGCGTCACGCCCTCGCGCGAGCTCGCGCCCTCGCACGCGCAGATCGTCCACCTGCTCAATCTCGTGCGCAATGACGCCGACATCACCGAGATCGAGGGCGCGCTCAAGCGCGACGTCTCGCTGCCCTACAAGCTGCTGCGCTACATCAACTCGGCGGGCTTCGGCCTCATGGTGGAAGTGCAGTCGTTCCGCCACGCGGTCACGATCCTCGGGCGCGAGAAACTCAACAAGTGGCTCTCGCTGCTGCTCGTCTCCGCCAGCCGCGACGCCTTCGCGCCGGCGGTCATGCAGGCGGCGATCGCGCGCGGGCGCATGATGGAGATCCTCGGGGCGCGTTTCTTCGACCGTGGCCAGCTCGACAACCTCTTCATCGCGGGCGCGTTCTCGCTGCTCGAAGTGCTGCTGGGCACGCGCATGGACGTGGTGCTGGAGCAGCTCGCGCTGCCCGAACCCGTGCGCGACGTGCTGATCTCGGGCGAAGGCCCCTACGCACCGCTGATGCGCCTGGCGACGGCGTCGGAATCCTTCCTGCCCGACACCCTGCGCGCGCAGTCCGAGGCGCTGGGCCTGACCGTCCAGCAGGTCTCCGAAGCGCTCGTGCAGGCCGTGCATTTCGCCGACAGCCTGGGCATGGGCTGACCCGCGCGCGGCTCCCCGGGGCGCCCGCCTTGCGCGGGCGCGGGGCGCTCAGGTCGAGCGTCCGTAGGTATCCTCGAAACGCACGATGTCGTCCTCGCCGAGGTAGGCGCCGGACTGCACCTCGATGATCTCCAGCGGCACCTTGCCGGGGTTCGCGAGGCGGTGCGTGGTGCCCAGCGGGATGTAGGTCGACTGATTCTCGGACAGCAGCATCACGCGATCACCATTGGTGACTTCGGCGGTGCCGCTGACCACGACCCAGTGCTCGGCGCGATGGTGGTGCATCTGCAGCGAAAGCTTGGCGCCCGGATTGACCACGATGCGCTTCACCTGGAAGCGCCCGCCGGTATCGATGCTGTCGTACCAGCCCCAGGGCCGGTACACCTTGCGGTGGCTCGCGGCCAGACTCTTGCCCTCGGCCTTGAGACGTCCGACGATCTTCTTCACGTCCTGCGCGCGGGACTTGTCGGCCACCATGATCGCGTCCGGCGTTTCCACCACCACCAGGTCGCGCACCCCCACCGTGGCCACCAGCCGGCCGTGCGAGAACACGAGGCTGTCCACCGTGTCTTCGAGCATCACTTCACCGCGCGTCACGTTGCCGCTGGCGTCCTTGGCGCAGACCTGCCAGAGCGCGTCCCACGCCCCCACGTCGCTCCAGCCCACGTTCATGGGCACCACCACGGCACGCCCCAGCTCGGGATGGTCGCCGAGCTTTTCCATGACCGCGTAGTCGATGGAATCGGACGGGCAGGCCGCGAACGCGTCCTTCGCCACGCGCACGAAATCGGCGTCGCGCGCGGCCCCTTCCATGGCCTGCGCGCACGCGGCCGCGATGCCGGGGCACAGCGCTTCGATGGCACGCCGCCACACGGAAGCCTTCATCATGAAAATGCCGGCGTTCCAGAAGTATTCGCCACTCGCCACGTAGTGCGCCGCGCGCTCCGCATCGGGCTTCTCGACGAAGGCCGCGAGCGCGCAGGCGTGCGTCGCGCCCGCCACCGGCTCGCCCCGGCGCAGGTAGCCGTAACCGGTCTCGGCACGGTCGGGCACCACGCCGAAAGTCACCAGCGCCCCCTGCCCGGCCTGGGCGAAGCCTTCGGCGAGTGCCGCCTGGAAGGCCGCCAAGTCGGTCACGATATGGTCGGCCGGCATCACCAGCAGCACCGGGTCCGCGCCTTCCTGGCCCGCCAGCAGCGCCGCGAGCTGCATCGCGGGCGCGGTGTTGCGCCCCACCGGCTCGAGCACGATGCGGTCGGTGCCCAGGCCAACCTGGCGCATCTGCTCGGCGATGATGAAACGGTAATCCTCGTTGGTCACGACGATGGGTTTCGCCACCTCGGCCGCGAAGCCCTCCAGACGCAACGCCGTGATCTGCAGCAGCGATTCGTTGCACGTCAGCGGCAGGAGCTGCTTCGGGTAGGTCTCGCGCGAGGCCGGCCACAGGCGCGTGCCCGAGCCGCCGGAAAGGATGACGGGTTGGAGGGTCATGATGGCTTTCTCCGTGGGAAGGGGGTCAGGCGTAGCCGTCGGGATTGCGGCTTTGCCAGCGCCAGGCGTCGGCGCACATTTCCTCGATGCCGCGCTCGGCGCGCCAGCCCAGGCGCTCGGCGGCCAGATCGGTGGCCGCGTAGCACTGCGCCACGTCGCCGGCGCGGCGCGCCACGATCTCGTAAGGCACGGGGCGCCCGCTCGCGGCCTCGAAGGCGCGCACCACGTCGAGCACCGAGTAGCCGCGCCCGGTGCCGAGGTTGAGCCGCATCACGCCGGCCTCGCCGGCCAGGCGTTCGAGCGCCTTGACGTGACCGCGCGCGAGGTCGACGACGTGGATGTAATCGCGCACGCCGGTGCCGTCGGGCGTGGCGTAGTCGCCGCCGAACACCGACAGCCGGGCACGCTTGCCCACGGCCACCTGCGAGACGAAGGGCATGAGGTTGTTCGGGATGCCGTTGGGATCTTCGCCGATGCGCCCCGAGGGGTGCGCGCCGACGGGATTGAAGTAGCGCAGCAGCGCGACGCGCCAGGCCGGGTCGGCCGCGGCGAGGTCTTCCAGCACGAACTCCATCATCCACTTCGTGCGGCCGTAGGGGTTGGTGGGGCCGGTCGGGAAATCCTCCCGGATCGGCACGCTGGCCGGATCGCCATAAACCGTGGCCGACGAGCTGAACACGAGCGTCTTCACGCCGGCTTCCGCCATGGTCTCGGCGAGCGCCACCGTGCCGCCGATGTTGTTGTCGTAGTAGCGCAGCGGCTGCGCGACCGATTCGCCGACCGCCTTGAGCGCGGCGAAGTGGATCACCGCGTCGATCGCGTGCGCCGCGAACACCGCGCGCAGGCCGGCGCGATCGCGCACGTCGAGCGCATGCACGGCGGCCAGCGGACGGCCCGCGATCTCTTCGACCCGGGCGAGCGCCTCGCGCTTGCTGTTGCTGAAGTTGTCCACCACGACCACGTCGTGGCCGGCGGCCAGCAGTTCGACACAGGTATGCGTGCCGATGTAGCCCGCGCCTCCCGTCACCAGTACCTGGCTCATGCTCTTGTCCTCACGCGTAGGTTTCACACTGCGCCAGCGCCCGGCCGGCCCGGTCCTTGGCCGACAGCTGCGGCTCGATGCCCTGCAGCGGCCAGGCCACGCCCACGGCGGGATCGTCCCAGGCCAGGCAGCGTTCGTGCTCGGGCGCGTAGTAATCGGTGGTCTTGTAGAGAAAATCGGCCGTCTCGGACAGCACCACGAAGCCGTGGGCGAATCCGGCCGGCACCCAGAACTGGCGATGATTCTCGCCCGAAAGCTCCACCCCCTGCCATCTGCCAAAGGTCGGGGAAGCGCGCCGCATGTCGACGGCCACGTCCCAGACGCGGCCGCTGACCACCCGCACGAGCTTGCCCTGGGCCTGCTGGAGCTGGTAGTGCAGCCCGCGCAGCACGCCGCGCGAGGAGCGCGAGTGGTTGTCCTGCACGAAGACCGGCGCGATGCCGCTGGCTTCGCGGAAGGCCCGTTCGTTGTAGCTTTCCATGAAGAAGCCGCGTGCATCGCCCCATACCCGGGGCTCCAGGATCAGGAGCCCTTCGAGTTCGCCGCGAATCACGTTCATCGTTCTGTTTCCTTGAAGTCGTCAGAAATGCCAGGTCTGGGCCATGCAGGGCACCTGCTCGCGCAGGTGGCCGATGTGTTCCTGCCACCAGGCCTGGGTGGCGAACCACGGGAAGGCGGCGGGAAACGCCGGGTCGTCCCAGCGCCGCGCGAGCCAGGCCGCGTGGTGGATCAAGCGCAGCGTGCGCAGCGCTTCGATGAGCTGCGTCTCGCGCGGATTGAAATCGGCGAAGTCCTCGTAGCCCGACATGAGGTGGCCGAGCTGGCGGGTCATCTCGCCCCGCTCGCCCGACAGCAGCATCCACAGGTCCTGGATGGCGGGGCCCATGCAGGCATCGTCGAAATCGACGAAATGCGGGCCGGCGTCGGTCCACAGCACGTTGCCGGGATGGCAGTCGCCATGCAGCGCGAGGCGCGCCACCTCGCCCGCGCGGTCGAAGGCGGCGCGCACGCCGTCGAGCGCGGCGGCACTCGCTTCGCGGTAGGCGCTGCGCAGCTCGATGGGCAGATGCGGGGAGTCCAGCACGAAGGCTGCGGGCCCCTCGCCCCAGGTGGCGATGTCCAGCGTGAGGCGGTGCGCGAAGCAGCGCTCCTTGCCCTGGGCATGGATGCGCCCGATGAAGCGGCCTATCCACGCCAGCACGGCGGGGTCATCCAGTTCGGGGCTGCGTCCGCCGCGTCGCTCGAATACCGCCACGCGGAAGCCGGCGCTGTGGGCGAGCGTGGCGCCATCGGGCAGCACGATGGGGGGCACGACCGGAATCTCGGCCGCCGCCAGCGCGCGCGTGAAGTCATGCTCTTCGAGGATGGCCGCGTCGCTCCAGCGCTCGGGCCGGTAGAACTTGGCGACCACGAAACCGCCTTCGTCGAGGCCGGCCTGATAGACGCGGTTTTCGTAGCTGTTGAGGGCGAGCAGGCGGCCGTCGGTGCGCAGGCCGGTCGCGTCGATGGCATCGAGGACGCGCTCCGGCCCCAGCGCGGCGAAGGGGTGTGCGTGGGCGCCCTGCATCAACCGCGCGCGTCGCCCCAGCGCAGCAGCGTGCGATCGTCGCCCGCATACACGGTGTGGCCGCTGCGGTCGACGCAGTACTGCGCGGACACGATGGATTCGGCGAAGGTCATGCCCTGGCCGATGCGCGTGTACTCGAACAGCACGCTGCGCACGACGGTGGCATTGCTGCGGATGTGGCTGCCGTGACCGATCCAGCTCGGTCCGACGATGGTCGCGCCGGCCTCGATGGTCACCGAGGAGCCGATGTAGACCGGGCCCTCGATGTGCACCTCGTCCCAGTCGATATGGGTGTTGAGCCCCACCCACACGCCCGGGCGCACCTGCCTGCCGGGCATGTCCATCTGCGCCACTTCACCGCGCAGCACGCGCTGCAGCACCGTCCAGTAGTCGGTCACGCGGCCGATGTCGATCCAGTTGAAGAAGCGGTTCTGCGCAAAGAACGGCAGCTGCTTCTCGACCAGCAGCGGGAACAGTTCGCCGCCGATGTCATACACCTTGCCCGAGGGGATCAGCTCCAGCGCGGCCGGCTCGAAGATGTAGATCCCCGTCGACGCCAGCGTGCTCTTGGCCTCTTCGGGCGAGGGCTTTTCCTGGAAGGACTGGATGCGCCCTTCCGGGTCGGCCACCACGATGCCGTAGTTCTTGACCTCGGAGAGGGGCACGTCGAGCGCCACCACGCTCGCGATCGCGCCCTTGCTGCGGTGCTCGTGCAGCGCCGCGCCGACGTCCAGATCGATGATCGCGTCGCCGCAGAGGACGAGGGTCGTTTCGTCGAAGAAACCGGAGTTGTCCTGGATGCGCTTCATGCCGCCCGCCGAGCCGATGGGCTTGGGCAGGATGTCGCCGTGTTCGTAGGCGCCCTCGTAGGAATAGCCGATCTCCACGCCCCAGCGGTGGCCGTCGCCGAAGTATTCCTCGATCTTGCGGTGCATGAAGGCCACGTTGATCATGATCTCGCGCACACCGTAACGCGCCAGGTGTTCGATGATGTATTCGAGCACGGGCTTGCCCAGGATCGGGATCATCGGCTTCGGGACGTCCTTGGTCAGGGGGCGCACGCGGGTGCCTTGTCCCGCCGCGAGAATCATTGCCTTGGCCATTGCTTCTCCTTCATGAATCGTGAGCGCGTATTGTGCGCGAAGCGGGTGACATACGCCCCCCGATTCGACCTGCCCGCCCGGTCAGGCGGCTTTTGTCGTGACGTAATCCGCAATGCGCACGTAGTCGTGCATGGCGAGGGTTTCGCCGCGCGCCTGCGGGCTGATGGCGAGAGCGGCGAAGTCCGCGTCGGCGAGCCACTCGCGCAGCGTGTTGCGCAGCGTCTTGCGGCGCTGCCCGAAAGCCGCGGTCACGATGCGCGCCATCAGGGCCTCGTCGCGGCAGGCGCATTCGGCCGCCGGCTTGGGCTGCAGGGACACGATCGCGGAGGTCACCTTGGGCGCGGGCCGGAAGGCGCCGGGCGGCACGTCGAAGAGATGCGCCATGTGGAAGCGATACTGCAGCATCACCGACAGACGCCCGTAGGCTTCGGTGTCGGGCTCGGCCACCATGCGGTCCACGACTTCCTTCTGCAACATGAAGGTCATGTCGCGCACGTGGTCGGCGAAGCTCGCGAAGTGGAAGAGCAGCGGCGTGGAAATGTTGTAGGGCAGATTGCCGACCACGCGCAACGGCGCGGGCAGCGTGCCGAAGTCGAACTTGAGGGCGTCGCCCTCGTGGATCGTGATCTGCTCCGGCGTGTAGGTGTCCTTGAGCCGCGCGATGAGATCGCGGTCGATCTCGACCACCTCCAGGTGGCCGCAGGCGGCGAGCAGCGGCACCGTGAGCGCGCCCAGGCCGGGGCCGATCTCCACGATGTGCTCGCCCGCACGCGGCGCGATGGCGGTGATGATCTTGCGGATGATGTTGGGGTCGGACAGGAAGTTCTGCCCGAAGCGCTTGCGCGCGATGTGACCTTGCGGCATGACGGATTACCGGGAGTGCGCGGCGAGCAGCTCGCGAATGCGCGGAATGGCCGCGACGCCGGCCTGCTCTCCGCGCAGGATGGCCTCGTGGCGTTGCTGGAAGTTCGTCAGCGGCAAGCCGCTGGTGTCGGGGCGGATCACCACGTCGGCCTCGCGCAGTTCGAAGCCGCCTATGGTCACCCCCATGATGGAAACGGTGTCGAGCAGCAGATCCACGCTGCCCTGGTTGCGCTTGCCCGAAGGGCGTCCGGAAATATCGACGGCAATCACGATGTCCGCCCCGAGGCGCCGCGCGGCCCGCACCGGCACCGGGCTCGTGAGACCGCCATCCACGTACTCGCGGCCCCGGATCAGCACCGGCGGGAAAACCCCCGGCACGGCGGACGACGCCCGCACGGCGGTGCCCACGTTGCCGGTCACGAACACCGCGGGCTCGCCGCCCGCCAGATCGGTCGCCACCGCCGCGAAGCGCCTGCGCAGGCGCTCGATGGGCTGGCGCGAGACTTCGTCGTTGATGAACCGCTCGAGCGCATCGCCCTTGAGGAAGCCGCGCCCGAACAGGCTCCAGTCGGAGAGCACGCGCTCGTCCATGGTCATCGCGAGCTTCTGCAGCGCGAAACCATCCTTGCCGGACGCATACAGCGCGCCCACCGCGCTGCCGGCACTCGTGCCGACGACGATTTCGGGCTGGATGCCCTGGGCTTCGAGCGCCTTGATCACGCCGATGTGGGCGAACCCGCGCGCGGCTCCGCCGCCCAGCGCGAGCGCCACGCGCAATGGCCGGGGCGCGGCCGGGG
>JAVHXQ010000054.1 GCA_031119555.1 Candidatus Dactylopiibacterium sp. | reverse complement strand
ATCATCGCCCGCGCAGCACGACGTCAGGTGCGTCAGCGTCTGGGCCAGCCCCTCGAGCTCTTCTATGCGCACACGAAGTTGCTCCACGTGCCGCGCCGCGATTTCCTTGACGGCCGCGCTGGGGCGAGCCCTGTCCTGCCAGAGCGCCAGCAGCTCTCCGATCTCCGGCATCGAGAAGCCGAGCTTCCGGGCCCGCGCGATGAAACGCAACGTGTGCACCTGCGATGCACCGTAGATGCGGTAGTTGGCGCTCGTGCGCGCGACCTCGCCGAGCAGGCCCAGCGACTCGTAGTGGCGGATCATCTTGACCGATACGCCGCTTGCGCGCGCGGCTTCGCCAATGTCGCGCAAGCCGGCGGCGCGTGCCTCGGCATGTTCGGGTTCGTGCATGAGAGTCTTTCGTAAGAGGGGCCGCGCGGATCACCCGCGCGGTGCACGCCAGCGCTTGAGGAGCAGGGCGTTGCCGACCACGCTGACGCTGGAAAAGGCCATCGCGGCGCCCGCGATCATCGGGCTCAGGAAGCCTGACGCGGCCAGAGGGATGCCGACCAGATTGTAGATGAAGGCCCAGAACAGGTTCTGACGGATCTTCCGGTGCGTGCGGTGCGAGATGTCGAGGGCGTCGGCGACGAGGCCCGGATCGGGACGCATCAGCGTGATGCCGGCCGCCGCCATCGCCACGTCGGTGCCGCTGCCCATCGCAATGCCAACGTCGGCGGCGGCCAGCGCGGGCGCGTCGTTGATGCCGTCGCCGACCATGGCGACGATCTCGCCTTCCTTGCGCAGGGTTTCGACGATGCGGGCCTTGTCTGCGGGCAGGATCTCCGCGTGCACGGTATCGACGCCCAGGTGGGTGGCGAGCGCCTGCGCGCTGAGCGCATGGTCACCCGTCAGCATGACCGTGCGCACACCGCGTGCGCGCAGGTCGGCCAGTGCCTGCAGGGTTTCCTTGCGCGGCGCGTCGCCGAAGGCGAGCAGGGCCAGGCGCCGGGGCGTCGCGCCAGCCTCCACGAGCCAGGAAACGGTTTCGCCGCGTGCCTGATGCGGCGCGGCCTCGGCGGCGAGCACGACGGGGTCCAGACCCACTTCCTGCATCCAGCGCAGACTGCCGAGCAGGTATTCGTGCGGCCCCACGCGCCCGCGGATTCCCCGCCCGGGTTCGGCACGCACGTCGCTGGCGAGCGGCAGGGAGACGCCTTGCGCGGCCTGCAGTACGGCCCGCGCGAGCGGATGTTCGCTCGCGTTCTGCAGCGCGGCGGCGATGGCCAGGGCCGACGGCGAATCCGCCGAAGCCTCGAAGGCCGTGAGGGTGGGCTTGCCCGCGGTCAGGGTGCCGGTCTTGTCGAAAGCCACGAGTGTGACGCGATGCGCGAGTTCAAGGGCCTCGGCGTCGCGTATCAGAATGCCGTGGCGCGCGGCCACGCCCGTGCCGGCCATGATGGCGGTGGGGGTGGCGAGCCCGAGAGCGCACGGGCAGGCGATCACGAGCACGGCCACGGCGTTGAGGAGCGCGGCTTGCCAGTTTCCCGAGAGCAGGCCCCAGGCGAGCAGGGTGATGGCCGCGACCAGCAGCACGGCCGGCACGAATACCGCGGCCACGCGATCGACGAGGTGCTGGATGGGGGCCTTGCGCGCCTGGGCGCTATCGACGAGTTCGATGATCCGGGCCAGCGCGGTCTGGGCACCCACGGCCGTGGTGCGCAGCGCAATGGGCGCTTCGCCATTGATCGCGCCGCCGATGGCGACCTCGCCCGGGCCACGCGCCACGGGCAGGCTCTCGCCCGTGATGAGGGATTCGTCGAGATGGCTCTCGCCTTCGATCAGCACTCCGTCGGCCGGAATGCGCTCGCCAGGACGCACGATCACCACGTCGCCCACGGCCAGGCGGGCGATGGGAATCTCTTCTTCGCCGCTGGCGTGGCGGATGCGGGCCGTCTCCGGGCGCAAGGCCTGCAGGGCGCGGATCGCCGTCGTGGTCTGGCGTTTGGCGCGGGCTTCCAGCCACTTGCCGAGCAGCACCAGCGTGATGAGCACGGCGCTGGTTTCGAAGTACAGGTGCGCGCCCTGATCGGCCAGCATCAGATACAGCGAAAGACCGAAGGCCGCGCTCGTGCCCAGTGCCACGAGCAGATCCATGTTGCCGCTGCGTGCGCGCAAGGCGTGCCAGCCCGCCCGATAGAAACGTGCGCCCGCCACGAATTGCACGGGGGCTGCCAGCGCGAGCTGCAACCCTGCCGGCAGGGCAAGGTGGAGGCCCGCCCAGCCGGCCAGCATGGGCAGCACGAGCGGCGCGCTGAGCAGGGCGCTGCCGAGCAGGATGAGGGCGTCGCGCCGCGCCCGGCGCGCGCGCTCGGCGGCGTCGGCCTGCGCGTTGCGCTCCACGACCGGTGCGCCCGTGAAGCCGGCGCGTGCAAGCGCCGCCAGCAGGGGTTCCACGGCGGCATCCAGGCGCGTGCTGACGCGCGCGGATTCGCTCGCAAGATTCACTTCCACGGCACTCACGCCTTCCACTTGCCGCAGTGCCTTCTCGACGCGCGCCACGCAGCTCGCGCAGGTCATGCCCTGCACCGACAGCGCGAGGCTGCGCTCCGGCACCGCGAAGCCGGCGCGGCGCACCGCTGTCAGCACGCCCTCCAGGCCGCCGGTCGTGCGCACGCTGGCGCGCTCGCTGGCGAGATTGACGCTGGCTTCTTGCACGCCCGGCGTCGCGCGCAGGGCTTTTTCGAGGCGCGCGGCGCAGGCCGCGCAGGTCATGCCTTCGATGGCGAGGGAATAGTTCTGGCTCATGATGAAGACCGGGCAGGAGACACACCCAATCTAGACCTTTCCATGATGGGAGGGTCAAGCCCGCGCCTGACATTCATCGCGACGCGGCGCGGGATTTTCATGGCAGCTGGCTTTTCCTTGACCCTGCCCCCGTGGCAGGGTTGAAGATGGAGCCTTGGCCCCGGTGCCTGCCCCTCAATTCCCCAGGAGAATCTCATGCACGAATTCACCGTTCCCGACATCAGCTGCGGCGGCTGCGCCCGCACCATCACGCGCGTGCTGACCGAACTCGATGCCGCCGCCAAAGTGGACGTGAGCGTCGAAGCCAAGCAGGTCAAGGTGGACAGCCAGCTGCCGCGCGCGGCCATCGTTGCGCGCCTGACCGAAGCCGGTTTCGAGCCGCAGGCCTGAAGGCGGCTCAGGCGGCCACGGCGGCCTGCAGCATGCGCAGCAGCGCCAGCCCCTGCGGCCACGGGCCGTGGCCCGATTCGGTATTCACATGGCCGACGCGGCCCAGGTTGAGAAAGCTCAGGCCCAGGCTGCGGGCGAGTCCGTGGGCTTTTTCGAGGCCCATCCAGGGATCGTTCGCGCTGGCCGCGAGAATCGCCGGCGCCGGGAAACTCTCGCGTGGCAGCAGGTGTGCGACCCCGAACTTGTCGGGGTCGGCGGGCGCGACGAGCAGCACGCCTTCCACGCGTCCGGCTTGCCGGGCCGTGGCGTGCAGGGCGGCAAGGCTGCCGAAGCTGTGCGCCACGATCCAGACCGGCGCGCTCGCGCGGCCGATCGCGTCCTGCAGGCGCTGGCTCCATACCGGCAGGTCGGGTGTGGCGCTGTCGGCCTGCTCGACACGCTGGCTGCCCGGCAACTGCGCGTGAAGCCAGCTTTGCCAGTGCGCCGGGCCGCTGCCATGCAGGCCGGGTACGATCAGCACGTTTTCCATTTCGTCGCCCTCCGGTGGCCTGACGCTTTGAAGGAACCCGTGCCTGGGCACGGCGCGCGCCGCCGGACGGGGCACGTGGGCGTACTCTAGCGGCCCGTCGTGGCTGTGGTGAGAATAAGGATTGCTATCCTTATTCCATTTTCTGCACGAGTCCGGTCTCAGTGCTTGTGCTCATGCGCCGGCGCGGCACTCGCGCCCAGCGCTTCGACCTTCACGCTGACCTCGATTTCCCCCGCCTGCTCGAAATGCAGTCGCAGCGGAAAACTCTCGCCCTGTTTGAGCGGCGTCTTCAGGCCCATGAACATCAGATGCAGACCGCCGGGGGCGAGCACCGTGCGCTGCCCGGCGGGCACGGCAATGCCGCGCTCGAGCTTCTGCATGCGCATGATGTTGCCCTCCATGCGCATGGTGTGGAGTTCCACCGCTTCGGCGACCGGCGTGGTGGCCGACACGAGCCGGTCGGCCGCGCCCCGGTTGTCTATTGCCAGAAAGCCGCCACCGGTGCTCGCGGCGGAGGGCGTGGCGCGCGCCCAGGGGTGATCGATGTGCAGCGCGCCGAGCACGTAATCGTGCGCGGAGGCCGCCAGCGGAAGGGCGCACAGGGCAAGGCAGGCGAGGTGGCGGGCAAGACGGGTCATCGTGACGGCTCCGGACAGAGGGCACCCATTATGCCGCGATGCGGGGAGCGGGCGGATTCCACGGCTTCGCTATCGCGTGCATTTCGGTTTCGCGGAATTCGCGCCGCGGGCATTGGGCTACAATCGATCCCCCGCATTGTTCCGTCCCTGCCGAAGATGAGTGCCTCGAACCTCCTGCATATCGATGACGTTCGCATCCGCGAGATCAAGGAGCTGATTCCGCCCGCCCACGTGCTGCGCGAGTTTCCCGCCACGGACGCGGCCGCGCGCAGCGCCTTCCAGGCGCGTCAGGGCATCCATCGCGTGCTGTGCGGGGCCGACGACCGGCTCGTGGTGATCATCGGGCCGTGCTCCATCCACGATACGGCGGCCGCGCTCGACTACGCGCGCCGTCTGCGCGACGAGGCCGAGCGCCTCAAGGGCGACCTGCTGATCGTGATGCGCGTCTATTTCGAGAAGCCGCGCACCACCGTGGGCTGGAAAGGGCTCATCAACGACCCGGGCATGGACCGCAGCTTCCGCATCAACGAAGGTCTGCGCATCGCGCGCAAGCTGCTGTGGGAAATCAACGAGCTGGGGCTGCCGGCCGCAACCGAGTTTCTCGACATGATCACCCCGCAGTACATCGCCGACCTGATCGCCTGGGGCGCGATCGGCGCGCGCACCACCGAGAGCCAGGTTCACCGCGAGCTCGCGTCGGGGCTGTCGTGTCCCGTGGGCTTCAAGAACGGCACCGACGGCAACGTGCGCATCGCGGTCGACGCGATCAAGGCGGCGGCTTCGCCGCACCATTTCCTGTCGGTCACCAAGGCCGGCCACTCGGCCATCGTGTCCACCGTCGGCAATGAGGATTGCCACGTCATCCTGCGTGGCGGCAAGGCGCCCAACTACGATGCCGCGAGCGTCGACGAAGCCTGCAAGGCGATGGCCGCATCGGGCATCGCGGCGCGCGTGATGGTCGATTTCTCGCATGCCAACAGCAACAAGAACTACGCCCTGCAAATGGCCGTGGCCGAGGACGTGGCCGGGCAGCTGGCCCGGGGCGAGGATCGCATCTTCGGCGTGATGTGCGAGTCTCACCTCGTCGCCGGACGCCAGGATCTGGTGCCCGGCAAGGCGCTCGAATACGGCAAGAGCGTCACCGACGCCTGCCTGGGCTGGGAAGAGTCCGTGCGCCTGCTCGACACGCTCGCCGAAGGCGTGCGCCAGCGCCGGGTGGTGCGCGCCACCGCCGAGTGAGCCGGCCTCGCGCCGGTCTGGCCGCACGCCCGCAAACGGCGCAAGATGGACGATGTTTCCTTTGAAGGAGAGCGCAGCATGTATCGAACCATCCTCCTGTGCTACGACGGTTCGCCCGAGGGGCAGAACGTACTCACCGAGGGCGCGGAGATCGCGTGCGCGAGCGGTGCGCGCACGCATCTGCTGGCCGTCGTGCCCCTGCTCGTGACGGCGGACGCCATGCCGGCCGGCGAGATCCTGCAGGCCCAGCACGCGCAGTACGAAGCCGTGCTCAACGAAGGCGTGGCCGCGCTCACGGCCTCCGGCCTCGCCGTGCAGGGCAAGCTCGCGCACGGCCGCCCCGTGGATGTCATCGCCGATTACGCGCGCGAGATCGGCGCCGACCTCATCGTGCTCGGCCACCGCCCGCAGGGCACGCTGGCGCGCTGGTGGCGCGGCGCCGTGGATCACTCGCTGCTGAGCGTGGCGCCCTGCAGCATCCTCGTGGCTTTCTCCTCTCCTCCCTCCGCCTGACCGCGTGCGGGCCGCGCCCGCATGCCGGCCCTCTCCACGCAGGACATCGTCATGGACCCGCTCACCCGCGCCCGCGCGCTCTTCATGCAGGCGCTCGCCGCGCAGGAGCAGGGCGATCTTCCCGCTGCCGAAAGCCTGCTGCGCGAGGCGCTGCGATGGGCGCCCACCCGCGCCTCGTTGCGCGTGAACCTGGCCTCGGTGCTGATCGCGCGGGGGCGCATCGTCGAAGCCCGCGCGACATGCGCGGCGCTGCTGGCCGACGACTCCACGCTGGCCGAGGCCTGGCTCAATCTCTCGATCTGCGACCTGCGCGACGATGCGCCCGACGCGGCGCTCGCCGCGATCACGCATGCGCTCGCGTGCGCGCCCGCCAGCGATGCGGTGCATGCCAACCACGGCAACATCCTGATGCTGCTCGGGCGCCACGACGAAGCCCTGGCCGCCTTCGACCGCGCGCTGGCGCTTTCGCCCAGCGACCCGAACTGGCACGTCTCGCGCGGCACCGCGCTGCGCATGCTGGAGCGGCTCGACGAGGCCGCCGCCGCGCAACAGGCCGCCTTGCGCATCGCGCCCGGGCTCGGCGACGCGCACTGGAACCTCGCCCTGGTCGAACTCGCGCGGGGGCATTTCGACGCCGGCTGGCGCGGCTTCGAATGGCGCTGGCGCACGAGCGATCCGCTGCCCGTGTTCTACACCGGGCCGGCGCCGCGCTGGCAGGGCGAGGCGCTCGCGGGGCGGCGTCTGCTGCTGTGGGCGGAGCAGGGCCTGGGCGACACGCTGCAGTTCTTCCGCTTCGCGCAGAGGCTGGCCGGGCGGGGCGAGCGCGTGCTCGTCCAGGTGCAGCCACCGCTCGTGCGCCTGCTGCGGGGGCAGACGCCGGGGCTGGAGATCGTCGGGCGCGATGAAGTGTTGCCGGCCCACGATCTGCACCTGCCCTTGCTGAGCCTGCCAGGCGTGCTTGGCGCGGCGGCGGCCGACGTCGGCCCGCCCGCATGCATCGCGCCCGTGGCGGCCGGGGTGGCGCGCTGGCACGGTGGGGGCGCCGCGCGCCCGCGCATCGGCCTGATGTGGCAGGGCAACCTGGAAAACCGCGCCGGCCGTGGGCGGTCCGTGCCGGCCGCGCTGATGGCCCCCTTGCTCGCCTTGCCCGCCGGATTCGTGTTCATCGGCAAGGCGGCCGACGCGGCCGACCTCGCCTTGCTGGGAGCGAGCGGCGACTTCACCGACCGCTCGCGCGAGATCGCGGACTTCGCCGACACCGCCGCGCAGATGGCCGCGCTGGACCTCGTCGTCACCATCGACACCTCGGTGGCGCATCTTGCCGCGAGCATGGCGCTGCCCTGCTGGGTCCTGCTGGCCAAGGGGGCCGACTGGCGCTGGGGCGCGCCGGGCGCAACGCAGTCGCCCTGGTATCCGCAGGCGCGGCTGTTCCGCCAGCAGGCCGCGGGCGACTGGGCCGGGGTGCTGGCGCGCGTGCACGCCGCACTCGCGGCATGGCTGTCGGCGCGGACGTGAAAAGGCCGCCCGCAGGCGGCCCGGTGCAAGCGGCGTCAGGCCCCGCTCACTGCTTGGCGACCCACTTGCCGTCCTTGTAGGAATAGAAGGTCACGCCGCCGTTCTTGATGTCGCCCTTGGCGTCGAAGGCCAGGTTGCCCGTCACGCCCTTCACGTTGAGGTTCTTCAGCGCGGGCAGGTACTTGGCGGGTTCGACCGAGTTGGCGGCCTTCATGGCTTCGATCAGCGCGGTCGTCGCGTCGTAGCTGTAGGGTGCGTACAGCAGCACGTCGGCCTTGAAGCGCTCCTTGAAGTGCTCGGCGAACTTGGCGCCGCCGGCCATCTTGTCCATCGGCACGCCGGCCTGGGTGCAATACACGCGCTCGTCGAGTTCCTTGGCCGAGAGCTTGAGCATCTGCGCGGTGCACAGGCCGTCGCCCGACAGGAACAGCGACTTCATGCCGAGCTGACGCACCTGGCGCAGCATCGGGCTGCCCTGGGCGTCCATGCCGCCGTAGAAGATCGCGTCCGGATTCGCGCCCTTGACCTTGGTCAGGATGGACATGAAGTCGGTGGCCTTGTCGTTGGTGAATTCACGCGACACCACCTGGGCGCCCAGCTTGCGCACGGCCGCGGCGAGCGCGTCGGCGAGGCCCTGGCCGTAGGCCGTGCGGTCGTCGATGATCGCGATGCGCTTCACGCCCAGCTTCTTGACCGCGTAGTCGGCCATCGATTCGGCCTGCTGGTTGTCGTTGGCGATCACGCGGAAGGTCGTCTTGAAGTTCTGCTGCGTCAGCACCGGCGAGGTGGCCGAGGGCGTGATCGACGGGATGCCCGCCTGCTCATACACGCGCGAGGCCGGGATCGTGGCGCCCGAGGTGACGTGGCCGACCACGCCCTTCACGCCCCCATCGACGAGGCGCTGGGCCACGGCGGTGGCCGTGCGCGGGTCGGACTGGTCGTCTTCACTGACCAGCTCGAACTTCACCTTCTGGCCGCCGATCGTGATGCCACGGGCATTGGCGTCCTCGACCGCGAGGCGGGCGCCGTTTTCGCCATCCTTGCCGAAGTGGGAAACCGGGCCGGTCAGCGGGCCGGCGGCGCCGATCTTGACGGTGATGTCGGCGCTGGCGGCAGCGGTCAGACCCAGCAGTGCCAGGGCGAGGGGGAGTTGCTTGAGCTTCACTGAGATTTCTCCGGGTAAGACCGGGCCAGATCTTGTAGGGGCGGCCGCGGCAAAAGCGGACATTATAAGAATGCCGCGCGAGGAGCGCACCCCTGACGCGCCCGGCGTGCCGGAGCGGCACTTGCCGCGGCGTCCGGAGCGTGTACGCTGACGCCCATTGCGCGGCGCGAGGAGGAGACGGCATGACTGGCAACAACACCGAGCGGGAAGCGTTGCGGATCGGCATCGTGGGCGCCGGCGCGAATACGCGCGACCGCCACATTCCGGGCCTGCGCGCGCAGGCGGGCGTGGACATCGTCGCGGTGGCCAACCGCACGCCGGCCTCGTCGCAGCGCGCGGCGGCCGAACTCGGCATTGCGCGCGCGGCGCCCGACTGGCGCGCGCTGGTGGCCGACCCCGACATCGACGCGGTGGTGATCGGCACCTGGCCCTACCTGCATTGCCCGGTCACGCTGGCGGCGCTGGCCGCCGGCAAGCACGTGCTGTGCGAGGCGCGCATGGCCATGAACGCGGAGGAGGCGCAGCGCATGCTCGCGGCCGCCCGCGCGCGGCCCGACCGAGTGGCCCAGCTCGTGCCCGCGCCCTTCACGCTGGGCGTGGATCGCTGCGTGCAGCGGCTGCTGCGCGAAGGCTTCCTCGGCCGCCTGCTGGCCATCGAGGTGCGCGTGGCCGACGGGCACTTCGCCGATCCCGCCGCCCCGCTGAACTGGCGTCAGGACGCCGAATACTCGGGGCTGAACGTCATGACGCTGGGCATCTGGTACGAATGCCTCATGCGCTGGGTCGGCGAAGCCCAGGGCGTGATGGCCCTGGGGCGCAGCTGCGTGGCGCAGCGTGTGGACGAGCACGGGCGCCTGCGCGCGGTGCGCGTGCCCGATTACCTTGGCGTGCTCGCCACGATGGCCTGTGGCGCGCAGGCGAGCTTCAGCGTCTCGGCCGTGAGCGGGCTCGTCCGGCAGGGCGAGATCCTGCTCTGCGGCAGCGAGGGCACGCTGCGTTTCGCCGACGGCGTTCTCTACGGCGCGCGCCGTGGCGACGACGGACTGCGCCCGCTCGAGGTGCGTACCGACGAGGCGGGCGGCTGGCGCGTCGAGGAAGAATTCGTGCGCGCGATCCGGGGTCTCGAGGCGGTGAGTCACACGCGTTTCGAAGACGGCCTGAAGTACATGCAATTCACGCAGGCCGTGGCGCAGAGCATGGCGGAGCGGCGCGAGATCGCACTGATGCCCGGCTGATGCTGGCTGAACGGAGGACGCGCATGGCGGACGGACCCTTGCAGCACGAAGCCGCGGGCGCGGCACGGCACCACCTGCGTCTGCCCCTGCACGTGATCGCGGCGGCGGGCTCGACGGCCTTGCTGCTGCTGATCGCGCTCACGCTGGCCTGGAATGCCTATCGCAACACGCAGAGCGTGATTTCCACGGCCGTGGATGAATCCCTGCATCATGTGTCGCGCCTGCTCGAGAGCCGCATCGAGGGCATCCTGCGTCCGGCCGGCAATCAGCTCACCCTGCTCGCGCTGGGCGAACTGCCCCGTGCCCGCACGCTCGCCGCGCGGCTGGAAGCCTTGCCGGTGGCCGCCGCGATGCTCGCCTCCAACCCCCTCATGGATGCCTGCTACGTGGGCTATCCGGATGGCGATTTCGTGCTCTTCCGGGCCCTGCGCGACGACCTCGCGCGGCGCGCGCGCGAGGCACCGCCCGGGGCCACGCTGATGGTGCAGACGCTTACGCGGGACAAGACCGGCGCCCGCGCCGGCGCCTACCGTTTCTATGACGCAGACGGGCGCGAACTCGCCGCGCTCGACCAGCCCGGCTACGTCTACGATCCGCGCACGCGCCCCTGGTACCACGAGGCTCTGGCCCGGCCCGCGAGCGTGCTGACCGAGCCCTATGCCTTCTTCACGACGCAGGCCGTGGGCGTGACGCTGGCACGGCGTACCGCCGTCGAGGGCGTGGTGGTGGGGCTGGACACCACGCTCGCCGACATCGCCGCCGAGATGACGGGGCTCAAGCTCACGCCGGGCACGCGCGTGGTGCTGACCGATGCGGCCGGCCGCGTGATCGCGCGCGGCGACGTGGCGGTCGCGGCGGGCGAGCGTCTGGCGCGGCTGGCGGAACTCGGCGATCCCGTGCTGGACGCCGCCTGGCGGCTGCCGCGCGAAGGCATGCAGCGCGCATCCGCGCGGGTGGACGGGGCCGGGTGGGAGCTCATCGCGCTGCCGCTGGACATGCTGGCCGGCGGCGAGACCTATCGCGTGCTGCTGGCCGTGCCGGGCGAGGAACTCTTCGCGCAGGCACGCACGCTGTTGCTGCGCCAGTGGCTGCTCGTGCTGTTGCTGCTCGCGCTGACCGTGCCGGCCGGGTTCTGGCTCACCCAGCGCGTGGTCAAGCCGCTGCGCCAGCTCGCCGAGGAGAACCATCGCGTGGCGCGTTTCGATTTCAGCACGCGCGAGCTGCGCCGGTCGCGCATCGCCGAAGTCGACATGCTCAGCGTGGCCACCACGCAGATGCGCGGCACGATCTCGCGTTTTCTCGACGTCAGCTCGGCGCTCAATTCGCAGCTCCACCTCGAACCGCTGCTGGCCGTGGTGCTGAAGGATCTGGTCGCCACCACGGCGGCCCGCACCGGCGCGATCTACCTGCTGGATGACGGGGCCACCGTGCTGCGCCGCTCGCGCCTCGAAGGCCCGCAGGCGGCCCGCGCCGACACCGCCGAGTGGCCCGAAACGCTGGCCCCGGCCGGTGACGCGGCGCACCCCGTGGCGCAGGCGGCACAGGCCCGCCACAGCGTGCTGGGGCCGGCGCGCGCGCGCGGCGAACCGCTCTTCGCGGTGCCCCTGCGCACGCAGGGCGACGAGCTCGTCGGCGTGCTGCTGCTCGATCTGGGCGACGCGCTGGCCCCCGAGGGGCTTTCTCAGCACGCGCCCGTCGTGGCCTTCATCGAGGCGCTGTCCTCGACGGCCGCGGTCGCCATCGAGACGCGCCAGCTGCTCGAAGCCCAGCGTGCGCTGCTCGAGGCGGTGATCCAGCTGCTGGCGGGGGCGATCGATGCCAAGAGCCCCTATACGGGCGGTCACTGCCAGCGCGTGCCGGTGCTCACCGACATGCTCATCGAGGCCGCGCATGCCGCCAGCGAAGGCCCGCTGCGGGATTTCCGCCTCACGCCCGAGCTGCGCGAGGCCGTGCATATCGGCGCGTGGCTGCACGACTGCGGCAAGGTCACCACGCCGGAGTACGTCGTCGACAAGGCGACCAAGCTCGAAACCCTCTACAACCGCATCCATGAGATCCGCACGCGCTTCGAGGTGCTCAAGCGCGATGCCGAGATCGAGTTCTGGAAAGCCCGCGCCACGCCGCCCGATGCCGCCGCGCGCGCCGGCCTGGAAGCGGCCTGGCGCGTGCTGGACGAGGAGTTCGCGTTCGTTGCCGCCTGCAATCCGGGCAGCGAGAGCCTGGATGCGGCGAGCCGCGAACGCCTTGCGCGGATTGCCGGGCGCCGCTGGACGCGCACCCTGGACGACCGCCTCGGCCTGTCGCGCGACGAACTCCTGCGCCTGGGCGCGTTGCCCGCGCGCGCCTTGCCCGCGAGCGAGCGGCTGCTTGCCGACAAGCCCGAGCACAGCGAGCCGCGCGCGCCCGAAGACATGCTGGCGGCCGACAATCCGTGGGGGTTCAACATGGCGGTGCCGCCGCTGCGCATGAACCGCGGCGAGCTGTACAACCTGTCGGTCGAGCGCGGCACGCTCACGCCCGAAGAGCGCTACCTCATCAACGCCCACATCGTGCAGACCATCATCATGCTCGAGCGCCTGCCGTTCCCGCGCCACCTGCGCAACGTGCCCGAGATCGCGGGCGGGCACCACGAGCGCATGGATGGCACAGGCTATCCGCGCCGTCTGCGCGGCGAACAGATGAGCGTGCCCGCGCGCACCATGGCGATCGCCGACGTGTTCGAGGCGCTGACGGCCGCCGACCGTCCCTACAAGCAGGCCAAGACGCTGTCGGAATCGCTGGGGATCATGGCGCGCATGGTGCGCGAGGGGCATCTCGATGGCGATCTGTTCGCGCTCTTCGTGCGCGCGGGCGTCTATCGCGAGTACGCCATGCGCCACCTGCGGCCCGAGCAGATCGACGCCGTGGACGAAGCCGCGCTGCTCGCCTGAACGCGCGGGGCGCGGCGGCCGCCAGCGGCCCCGGCAGCGGTGGGGAGGGAATGCGTCGTGCGGCAGGCCGGCGGCATCATGGCCCGCTGGCGCGCGGGCCGTGGTTCAGAGTTCGGCGTTCTGCTGCTGCAGCCATTCCGTGAAGGTGCCGACCTCCATGGGGCGCGCGACGAGATAGCCCTGGATGCAGCCGCAGCCGCGCGCCACGAGGAAGTCGCGCTGGGCCGCGTGCTCCACGCCTTCGGCCGTCACGGCCATGCCCAGATCGCGCGCCATCGACAGCGTCGCCGAGGCGATGGCCGCGTCCTCGGCGTTGTCGGGCAGGTCCTGCACGAAGGAGCGGTCGATCTTGAGGCGTTCGATGGGCAGGCGTTTGAGATAGGCCAGACACGAGTAGCCGGTGCCGAAATCGTCCAGCGCCAGCCGCAGGCCCAGCGCGCGCAGGGCGTCCAGGCGCTCGATGAGCAGTTCGGTGGAGGCGAGCAGCGCGCCCTCGGTGATCTCTAGCTCGATGTCCTGTGCGCGGGCCCCCGTGGCGGCGAGGGTCTCGCTGACCTTGTCGACGAAATCCACCTGCTGGAACTGCAGCGCCGAGATATTGACCGCCACCGTCAGCGGCAGCCCCAGGTGGCGCCAGTGCACCTGCTGGGCGCAGGCCGTGCGCAGCACCCAGTCGCCGAGCGGAATGATGAGGCCCGAATCTTCCGCGATGGGGATGAAGCGCGCCGGCGAGACCATGCCCAGCTCGGGGTGGCTCCAGCGGGCCAGCGCCTCGCAGGCCACGACGCGGCCGCTGGCGGTGTCCTGCTGCGGCTGGTAGTGCAGCGTGAGTTCCTTGCGGTCCAGCGCGAGGCGCAGCGCGGACTCGAGCTGCAGGCGCTGCATCGCGCGCTCGTTCATCTCGGGCACGAAGAAGCGGTGCTTGTTGCGCCCGGCCTGCTTGGCGCCGTACATGGCCAGGTCGGCGTGCTTGAGCAGGGTGTCGATGTCGCGGGCATCCCCTGGGAAATGCGCGATGCCGATGCTGACCGAGATGGCGAGTTCGTGACCCGAGAGCAGGAAGGGCGCGGCCAGGCTCTGCACGATCTTGTTCGCCACGCGTGTGGCCACGTCGAGGCTCTTGAGGCGGGGCAGCAGCAGCACGAATTCGTCGCCGCCCTGGCGCCCGAGGATGTCGTTGCCGCGCAGGGTGTCGCGCAGGCGCCGCGCCACGGCGTTGAGCAGCTGGTCGCCGATGGGGTGGCCCAGCGAATCGTTGATGGTCTTGAAATGGTCCAGATCGAGGAACAGCACCGCCGCCTGATCGCCGTGGCGGTTCGCGGTTTCGAGCGCGGCGCGTGCCTGGGCCAGCCAGAAACTGCGGTTGGGCAGGCCGGTGAGGGCGTCGAAGCGCGCGAGATACTGGATGTGGGCTTCCGCTTCGCGGGTCTGGGTGACGTTCTGCACGGTGCCGAAGATGCGCAGCGATTCGCCGAGGAACCACTCGCCGTCGATCTGGAAATGCAGGATCTGCTCCACGCCGTCGGCATCGAGCATGCGGCAGTCGAGGGTCTGCTCGCCCGGTTCGTGGCGTGCGCGCTCGAGCGCCTGGCTCAGGCGCGGCTGGTCTTCGGGCGTCACGCGCGCGATGAGGCCGGGCAGGTCGAGCTGTGCTTCGAGGGGCAGCCACAGCACGCGCAGGAGTTCTTCGGAATAGTTGAAATCGATGCCCGCGCCGAGTTCCCAGCTGCCCATGTGCGCCATGTGCTGGGCCTGCAGCAGCAGCGATTGCTGGCTGCGCAGGCGCTGGCCGGCGCGCGCGAGTTCGGCCGTGCGCTGCGTCACGAGCTCGGCCGTGCGCCGCGTGCGGCCCGTGGTGAGCAGCATGAAGGCGCTGAAAAGGCCCGACACCAGCAGCACCGACCCCAGTGCCGCGCTCGATGCCCAGCTGCGCCCGGCTTCGGCCAGGTGCGGGTCGGCACGCATGAGGATCTGCCACTGGCGGTCGGCGAAGCGCATCTGCTGCGGCAGGCTCAGGTTGTGATCGGCCCAGTCGGAGCGGGTGCAGTCGGTGGGCCCGTAGATGCGGCGCTGGCCGGCGGGCAGCGAGAGGTCGAGGATGCACAGGTCGATGCGCGCGCCTTCGATCTCCTCGCGCGCGGGCGCCACGATGTCGCTGACGCGCAGCGCACTCGAGACCACGCCGTAGAGCGTCGAGTGCGGATCGTTGTCGCGCGCGAACACGCCCTGGTAGATCACCACCCCGGGTTCGCCCTCAAGGCTCTGCGCCAGCTGGAAGGGCGACGAGGTGGCGGCCTGCGTGGTTTCGCGCGTCAGCGAGATCGGCCCCGCGCTGGGGGGGTAGCTGAACACGTTCACGCCGACCAGGCGCTCGTTGTTGCGCAGCGGCTCGACATAGGTGGCGGGGAACAGGTCTTCGGCGTCGCCCGGGGGCACCAGCGTGCCGTCGGGCAGGCGGTCGCGCACCGTGAATTCCGGGCGGCCGGCCTCGTGCTGGCGGGCTTCGAAGGCGGCGATGCCGTCGCGCTGCACGTAGGCGTGCCAGCTCAGGTTGAGGATGTCCGGGTAGCGCAGCAGCCAGGGCGCGGCGAGGCGCTCCCAGTCCGCCTGGGTCAGGGCGGGTTCGAGCGCGACGTGGCGTTCGAGCGCGAGCAGGATGTCGAGCTTGCCCTCGAGCCGGTTGCGGATGATGTTGGCGGCATATTCGGCGCTGCGCAGGAACTCGTCGCGGATGCGCACTTCCTCGCGCTGGTGCACGAGCATCAGGGCCGCCGCGAACGCCGCCGTGGCCGTCAGCAGGCCCGCCCCGAGACCGATGCGGCGACCCTCCCAGTGCGAGGCCGGGTCGCCGCGCAGGGCAAGCACGGCCGGAGCCACCAGCATGGCGCCCAGGGTGTCGCCCGCCCACCACGTGAACCAGGCGAAGGGGTCGGCCTGGCTGGCCGTGCCCACGGCCATGCTCTGCGAGAAGATGGCGATGCTGGCCGAGACGAGGCAGCTGACGGGCGCGACCAGCGCGAGAAAGAGCGTGACTTCGCGCGTCGACTCGAGTGCCGAGGGCCAGATCGTGAGGCGCCGCGCCAGGCCCGCGCCGACCCAGGCCTGCAGTGTCGCACCCAGCGGCACGAGGAACACGAGCCATGGATCGGGCGCGATGCCGGCCTGCTGCGTGGCCACCCATTGCACGATCGCGGAGCCCGCGAAGATCCCCGGCAGGATGCTCGCGCCACGGATCATCGCCGCCGCGAGCGCGAGGCCGGCGGCGGGAAAGATGGGCGTGGTGATGCCGGGGTTGATGGCCAGCGCCAGGGATGCGGTGCCGACTGCCGCGTAGAACGCGGCCAGAGTCAGGTTTTGCAACAGGACGAGGCTCGATGCGCGGGGGGGTGTGACCATGCAGGATCTGAAACGGCCAGAACGGGGGCTAGGTCTGTAATGACGAGCATTACACCCTATCTGCGGGTTTTCGGGGCGGAACTTTCACCCGCCGGAACTCATTCTTTATATACGGTTTTTGTGAAGAGCTCCGGGCGCGTCGCATCGCGCGGACCCGCGCGCGGGCAAGGAACGCGGCGTTCAGGCGGGCGCGTCGAAGGCCCGCCAGAGCGCTTCGAGCGCCTCGGCCGCCCCGCAGCGCCAGCGCAGATCGGCCTGTTCGCTGACCGCCGTGTCGCCCGGGTTGATCTCCACCGCGAGCGCGCCGAGGTGGCGTGCCGACACGAAGGGGTGGGCGATGTACGGAAACACGCTGGTGGTGCCGACGGAAAATACAAGGTCATATCCCGTGTGCATGACCGCCTCGAGCCGACGGATGGCAGGGATTGGCAGCGCCTCGCCGAACAGCACCACGCCCGGGCGCAGATGGTCGAGGCAGTGCGGGCAGGGCGGCGGCAGCGTGCGCAGCGCGGCGTAGTCGCGCACGCTCTCGCGATGGCCGCAATGCGGGCAGACGAGCTCGAAGAGATCGCCATGGATCTCGATCAGATCGCGGCTGCCCGCCTTGCGGTGCAGCCCGTCGATGTTCTGCGTGAGCACCGTGGTGGGAATGCGCTCCTGCAGTTGCGCCATCACGCGGTGGGCCGCGTTCGGGCGGGCGTCGCGGCAGGTGGCTTCGATGCGCGCGAGGTGCTTCCAGGTCACCTCGGGCCGGGTCGCCATGACGTGTCCCGACAGGGCTTCCTCGATGGGCATGCCGTCTTCGGTGAGTTCGTCGTTGTAGAGCCCGCCGAAGCCCCGGTAGGTCGGCAGGCCCGAGTCGGCCGAGATGCCGGCGCCGGTGATGAAGAGGACGTGACGCGCCGCGCGCAGGCGCGCGACGACTTCGGCGATTGCGGGCAATCCAGTCATGTTGCGCTCCTTGCAGAGGGCCTCAGGGTGAGCCACAGCATCGTGCAGAACAGCAGGCTGGCGAGCGTGGACGAAGCGACCGCCGCCATCCAGAATCCGGCCAGCCCCAGCGGCTCCGGCCAGCCGTGATAGCACAGCCACCATCCGCCGCCCAGCCCCACGCCCCAGAAGCTCAGGATGTGGCCGATCATCGGGCCGGTCGTGATCTTCAGCCCGCGCAGGGCCTGGGCCGCGAGCGTCTGGGCCGCGTCGAAGAGCTGGTAGAACGCGATCAGCGGCACCAGCCCGAGGGCCAGCGCCTGCACCGCGGGCTCCGGCACCGAACCGCGCACGAGCGGCGCCGCGCACAGATGGAGCACCACCCCGACCACGCTCGCCAGCCCGCAGCCCAGCGCCAGCCCGGTGGCCGCGACCCGGCGCACGCGCTGACGGTCGCCCGCGCCGGCGGCCTGGCCTACCAGCGTGAGGGTGGCCACCGAGATCGACAGCGGCAGCATGTAGCAGGCCCCGGCGAAATTGCCGAGCAGGCGGTTCGCCCCCACTGCCTCGGCGCCCAGGCCCGCCACCAGCAGCCCGATGAGGGCGAAGCTGCTCATCTCCACGAAGGTCGACATGCCGATCGGCACACCCAGCCGGAGGTGTTCGCGCAGCAGCGCCCAGCGCGGCCCGTGCCAGTGGGCCAGCAGCCGCAGCGGCCGGCTGGCGGGCGCGCGCGTGAGCCAGACGAGCCCGCACGCGGCGAGCAGGGTGGTGTTGAAGGCGACCGACAGCGCGCAGCCGCCCGCGCCCAGCGCCGGCAGCCCGAACCAGCCGAAGGCGAGCACGGGTGCGAGCAACGCATGGCTGCCCGCGTTGGCGAGCCCCAGGAACATCAGCGCGCGCGGCCGTCCCAGCGCGTTGAGCATGCCGCCGCAGGCGCGATAGA
Organism: Candidatus Dactylopiibacterium sp.; assembly: GCA_031119555.1. GTDB lineage: Bacteria > Pseudomonadota > Gammaproteobacteria > Burkholderiales > Rhodocyclaceae > Uliginosibacterium. The sequence continues at coordinate 6,893 of JAVHXQ010000054.1, read as the reverse complement.
CGAGGGTGCCCGGCAGGCTCAGCGCCAGCACGCCCAGATAGGCGCGCGTGCGCCCGGCCACCTCGGGCGCCACGTCGTTCGCCTCCAGCATCCAGCCCGGCGTGAAGAGGATCGCCATGCCCGCCACCGCGAGCAGCGCGCACAGCCACAGCCCCTGCTGGAACGTGGCCGGCAGGCGCGTCAGATCCTTCGCGCCCACCTGGTGCGCGGCGATCGGCGTGAGCCCCTGCACCACGCCCGCGCAGGCCAGCATCACCGACATGTAAAGGCCCGCGCCGATGCCGACCGCGGCCAGGTCCACGGTGCCCACGCGCGCCGTGATGAGCGTGTCGACGATGGCCGTGCTCATCGACGCGAGCTGCGCGATCAGGATGGGACCGGCGTGCCCGAGCAAGGCGCGCGCGAGCGCCGGATACGTCTGCGGGCGCGTCATGCCTGCGGCGTGGTGGTGTCGGTGTGGAGGCGCCGACGGCGGGCCTGACGCCATTTGGCGCGCCAGTACACGCCCGCCAGCACGGCGAGCGAGGCCGCCCCCATGAGCCAGAACGCCACGGCCTGCCAGTAGCCGTAGGGGTCGCTGGAGAGCGGATACTGCTGGCCCAGCCCGCGGAAGCCGATGAAGCCCGTGAGCAGCGCCTTGACCGGCGTGTAGAGCGCGGCGAGCGCGGGCAGCAGGCTCACCACGCAGGCCAGCGCGATGATCGCGCGGTCGGTGCGCGGCGTGGCGCGCGTGCGTGGCGTGAAGGCCGCCTCGACGCGCAGGAAGAGCGCGCAGAGCATGCCGGCCAGCAGGAGCAGGGGCCCGGCCGCGAGGATCAGCCCCCACACGCCCGCGACGAGCATGAAGCTGCCGGGGCCGAGCGTGACGAGCCAGGCCCACAGGGGCTGGATGAAGAGCACGCAGGGCAGGGTGACGACGAAGGCGGCGAGCGCGACGCCGGCCCAGCGCCGCGATTTGCGCGCGAGGCGATCGCCGCGCGCGGACGGGGAAGCTTCGGTGGGAGTCATGGGGGCGAAGTGTACGCGAAACGCGCGGCGCTGGCCGTGGCTCCGTGCACCGTCGTGGTGCGCGCAGTCGTCATATGGGCACTTGTCATGGCCTGGCACGGTCGGCACTATCAGGCGTTTACCGAGTTTCAATTGGTCGAATAACCATTTGTACGGTAGTGTCATGACAGGGTTGCCGTCCCGTCGCGGACGGCAAGGTTTCTGCTCACATCTTCAGTCAGGAGACGACAATGAAAGCCAAGAAGGCCACTGCTGCAACCCGGATCGACATCGGCATTTCCGAGAAGGACCGCCTCGCCATCGCGGGCGGGCTCTCCAAGCTGCTCGCCGACAGCTTCACGCTGTATCTGATGACGCACAACTTCCACTGGAACGTGACCGGGCCGATGTTCAACAGCCTGCACAACATGTTCATGGAGCAATACACCGAACAGTGGAACGCGCTCGACGTGATTGCCGAGCGCATCCGCGCGCTGGGCGTCAAGGCTCCCGGCAGCTACGCCGATTACGAGAAGCTCACGTCGATCAACGGCCACACCGGCGAGCCGCGCGCGCTCGAGATGGTGGCGCTGCTGGTCGAAGCCCAGGAAGCCACCGCGCGCACCGCGCGCAGCCTGCTGCCGCTGGCCGACAAGGCCAACGATCAGCCCACGCTGGATCTCATCACCCAGCGCCTGGACGTTCACGAGAAGACCGCCTGGATGCTGCGCACCCTGCTCGAAGAGTAAGCGCGCCGCGCAGGTCCGTCCGCAAGCCTGTCGCCTCGCCGGCGACAGGCTTTTTCTTTGGTGGATTGGTACGCGGGCGCGTGGGCTCATGCTCGGGCGCCCGCCCTGGTGTCGATGGCGTGCGCCGGTCCGTGCGTGCGCCATATGCCGACGCGTCGCGCGGCCACCTGCCGGATGTGCCCACGGCGGCACGCGCCGCAACGCGGGTCGTGCGCGTGGGCGGGCCCGGCTCAGCACGGTCCGAAGCGCGGGCGGCAGGGCGCGAGGGGCGCGAGGGGCGCGGGTGCACCGGGGGCGTCTGCGGTGCGCCGCGCGAGGCGCGCACCCGGCGGGCGCCGCGTGCCTTGCCCGGACGCGGCAGGCGCGCCTAAGCGCGCAGTGCCTGCCCGAGCACGTCGAAGATCCGCTTCGCGGTGGACTGCGCGACGTTGAAGCGCAGGAACTCCCGCGCGCTCAGGGACTGGCTGAACGCATTGCCCGGCGCCAGCACCACGCCTTCCTTCAGGCATGCGCGCGCCACCGTGGCGGCATCGACTCCGGCCGGCAGCCGGCACCACAGGAACATGCCGGCCTGCGGCACCAGCCAGGGGGTGATGCCGAGCGGTTCGAGCCGGGCGATGGTGGCCGTCATGGCGTTCGCCAGGCGCAGGCGCACCGCTTCCATGTGCCTGCGATAGCCGCTGTCGGTCAGCGCGCGCAGCAGCAGCTCGGCCGCGAGCCGTCCGTCCCCCAGGGCCGTGGCGATCTTCAGGTCGGTGAGGCTTTCTATCCAGTCGCCACGCGCGGCGATGTAGCCGCATCGCACCGAGGCCGAAACCGTCTTGGAAAAGCTGCCGGTCTGGATGACCCGCGCAAGCCCGTCGAAGGCCGCCAGCCTGGGCGCCGGCTGGTGCTCGAAGTCGGCAAAGACGTCGTCTTCGACGATCACCAGGTCGGAGTTGTCGGCGAGCTTCAGGAGCCGGTGCGCCACCACGGGCGAGAGCGTGGCGCCGGTCGGATTGTGAATGCCCGAATTGGTGATGTAGAGCCGTGGCGCGTGTTGCCTCAGGGCCTCCTCGAACCGTTCCACGTCGGGCCCGCTGGGTGTGTGCGGTACCCCCAGGACGTGAACGCGGTGCGCCTTGAGCAGGGCGTGGAAATTGAAATAGCAGGGGTCGTCCACGAGCACGGTGTCGCCGGGCTCGAGGAGGAAGCGGCAGATCAGGTCGATTGCCTGGGTGCCCGATCCGGTGAGCAGGATCTGCTCCGGGGGCGCCTCGATGCCGGCGCCCGCGAGGCGTCGCGAGAGATACTGGCGCAGCCCGGGGTGGCCCAGCGGCGTGGCGTATTCGGTGAGGTCCGTCACGTCCGCGCGGGCCAGTGCGCGCAAGGCCCGGCGCATGCCGGTTTCATACAGCCAGGCCGGGGGCAGCCAGCCGCAGCCCGGCTTGAGCGTGGCCGCGCCGGCCTCCAGCGCCTGGCGCGAAACCCACAGCGGATCGACTTCCCGCTCCACGCGGGGGCCCAGCTCGGTCAGGGCGAGCGGCGCGACCGGCCCGGCCACGTAGAAGCCGGAGCCGGGCCGGGAGGCGATGACGCCTTCGGCCATCAGCCGTTCATAGCCCTCGACGACCGTCGACACCGACACCTCCAGGGCGCGCGCCTGTGCCCGCACCGACGGCAGGCGGGTGCCGGGCGGGCAGGCGCGCGAGGCGATCCTCGCGCGGACGTCTTCCATCACCGCCTCGATGCGGGTGCCACTCCGACGCATGTTTTCCTCGATCTGTACGGGTTTTGTGTGCATAACAGTTCGTGATGATTGTATTGCTCTGTGTCTGGCCCGGGCAATCCCCCCGGGGTCTACTGGAGGCCTTGAACAAGGGGATTCCGATGGAAAAGACAACACGGGGCTGGCTCAGCGGGCTGATGGGCGTGGTCATCTTTGCCGGCTCGCTGCCGGCCACGCGCGTGGCGGTCGCGGATTTCGATCCGCTGTTCCTGACCTGCGCGCGCGCGAGCATCGCCGGGCTGCTGGGCCTGGCCTTGCTTCTGTCGCTCCGCCAGCCACGCCCGGAGCCCGCCGACGCACGGGCGCTCGCGACCGTGGCGGCGGGCGTGGTGTTGGGGTTCCCGCTGCTGACCGCGCTCGCGCTGCGGCACGTGACATCCGCGCATTCGGTCGTGTTCGTGGGCCTGCTGCCCTTGTGCACCGCGTTTTTCGCGGTGATGCGCGCCGGCGAGCGCCCGCGCCCGGCGTTCTGGCTGTTCTCCGTCCTCGGCGCCGTCTTCGTGGCCGGCTACGCCGCGACCGGGGGCATGGAAGCGTCGCTGGCGGGCGACCTGCTGATGCTGGGCGCCATCGTCGCGTGCGGCCTGGGCTATGCCGAGGGCGCCCGCCTGTCGCGCACGCTGGGCGGCTGGCAGGTCATCTGCTGGGCGCTGGTGCTGGCCTTGCCCGTCATGCTGCCGCTGGCGCTCGTGACGGCGCCGGCCTCATTCGCGCGTGTGGGTCATCCGGCGTGGCTGGGGCTCGCTTACGTCTCGCTCTTCAGCATGCTGATCGGCTTCGTGTTCTGGTATCGCGGCCTGGCCCTGGGCGGCATCGCGGCCGTCAGCCAGCTGCAGCTCTTCCAGCCCTTCATGGGGCTGGGCCTGGCCGCGCTGGTGCTGCACGAGCGCGTGAGCTGGAGCATGCTCGCCGCGACCCTGGCGGCGGTGGTCTGCGTCGCGGGGGCGAAAAGGTATGCCAGATGAAACCCGCGCGGGCGCCTGACGGGCGGAAGCGGACTTGCCCGCGCGCGGAGGGCGCGGCATAGTCCCGGCCTTCGATTTCCGTCTCGCGCCCCCCCCGAAGATGCTGCTTCCGATTCCCGACCGTATCGCCCAGGAACTCGGCGCCCAGCCGCGCCAGGTCATTGCCGCCATCGAACTGCTCGACAGCGGCGCCACCGTGCCCTTCATCGCACGCTATCGCAAGGAACTCACGGGCGGGCTGGACGACACCCAGCTGCGCACGCTCGAAGAGCGCCTGGGCTATCTGCGCGAACTCGAGGAGCGCCGCGCCGCCGTGCTCGCGAGCATTGCCGAGCAGGGCAAGCTCACGCCCGAACTGCAGGCCGGGATCGCCGGCGCCGAGACCAAGCAGCGTCTCGAAGACCTTTACCTGCCCTACAAGCAGAAGCGCCGCACCAAGGCGCAGATCGCGCGCGAGGCCGGCCTCGCGCCGCTGGCCGAGGCGCTGCTGGCGGACCCCACGCGGGTGCCCGAGGCGGAGGCTGCGAACTACCTCAACGCCGAGGCCGGCTTCGGCGACGCCAAGGCCGTGCTGGACGGCGCGCGGCAGATCCTCATGGAGCGTTTTGCCGAGGATGCCGCGCTCGTCGGCGCGCTGCGCGAGTACGTCGCCGAGCATGGCCTGCTGGTCGCGAGCGTGGTCGATGGCAAGGAAAACGATGGCGAGGCGGCGCGTTTCCGCGATTACTTCGCCTATCGCGAGAAGCTTTCCGCGATTCCGTCGCACCGCGCGCTCGCGCTGTTCCGGGGCCGTAACGAGGACGTGCTGCGCCTGCGCCTCGCGCTCGACACCGACCCCGAGGACGGCTCGCGCAGCCCCGAGCCCAACCCCTGCGAGCGCAGGATCCTGGTGGCGGCGGGCATCCGCGACCAGGGCCGCGCCGCCGACCGCTGGCTCGTCGACACCGCGCGCTGGACCTGGAGCGTGAAGCTTGCCCTGTCCATGGAACTGGACCAGTTCGGCAGCCTGCGCGAACGGGCCGAGGAAGAGGCCATGCGCGTCTTCGCCAAGAATCTCAAGGACCTGCTGCTCGCCGCGCCGGCCGGCGCCAAGGCCACGATGGGGCTGGACCCCGGCCTGCGCACGGGCGTCAAGGTCGCCGTCGTCGATGCCACCGGCAAGCTGCTCGACACCGCCACGATCTATCCGCACGAGCCCCGCCGCGACTGGAACGGCGCGCTCGCCACGCTGGCCGCGCTCGTCGCCCGGCACGGCGTGCAGCTCATCGCGATCGGCAACGGCACCGCGAGCCGCGAGACCGACAAGCTCGCGGGGGAACTCATCCAGCAACTCGGCACGGGCGCCGCGGCGCCGACCCGCATCGTGGTCTCCGAAGCGGGCGCTTCGGTGTACTCGGCCTCGGAGCTGGCCGCGAAGGAGTTTCCGGGGCTGGACGTGAGCCTGCGCGGCGCCGTGTCGATCGCGCGCCGCCTGCAGGACCCGCTGGCCGAACTCGTGAAGATCGAACCCAAGGCCATCGGCGTGGGGCAGTACCAGCACGACCTGAACCAGAGCCGCCTGGCCAGATCGCTGGACGCCGTGGTGGAAGACTGCGTGAACGCGGTGGGCGTGGACGTGAATACCGCCTCGGCGGCGCTGCTTGCGCGCATTTCGGGTCTCAATGCCACGCTCGCGCAGAACATCGTGGCGCACCGCGACGCGCACGGCGCCTTCGCGGCCCGCGCCGCGTTGCGCAAGGTGCCGCGCCTGGGCGACAAGACCTTCGAGCAATGCGCCGGGTTCCTGCGCATCGTGCGCGGCGACAACCCGCTGGATGCCTCGGCCGTCCACCCGGAGGCCTACCCGGTGGTCGAACGCATCCTCGCCGACGTCAGGAAAGGCGCGCGCGAGCTCATCGGCGACTCGGCCGCGTTGCGTCAGCTCGACGCGCGCCGGTATACCGACGAGCGCTTCGGGCTGCCCACCGTGCAGGACATCCTGCGCGAGCTCGACAAGCCGGGCCGCGACCCGCGCCCCGAGTTCCGCACCGCGAGCTTCCGCGAAGGTGTCGAGACGCTGAAGGATCTGGAGGTGGGCATGCTGCTCGAAGGCGTGGTCACCAACGTCACCAATTTCGGCGCGTTCGTCGATATCGGCGTCCACCAGGACGGCCTCGTGCACGTCTCGGCGCTGGCCGACCGGTTCGTGAAAGACCCCGCCGAAGTCGTCAAGGCCGGCGATATCGTGAAGGTGAAGGTCGTCGAGGTGGACCTCGCGCGCAAGCGCATCGCGCTCACCATGCGGCTTGCCGGCACCCCCGCGAAGCGCGCCGCCGAGGCGCCCGCGCGGGGCGATGCCGGCCGCGCGCGGGGCACCGCCGGACGCCCCGACCGCCGCGAGACCGCGCCGGGCAACAACGCCCTCGCGGACGCGTTCGCCAAGGC
>JAVHXQ010000053.1 GCA_031119555.1 Candidatus Dactylopiibacterium sp. | reverse complement strand
GATATCGAGCCTTGCACCGTCATCGAGCTGCAGACGCGCCGCGCCGCCGCTGGCCCGCGCGGGTGTCCGCAAGCGCCGCGCGGGCGACCGCTTTCCCGCCGGCTCCGGCTGGGTCATGCGCGGGCACGGGGCGCGCCGGTGGCGCGGCTCACGGCGAGCCGCTGCACGGGCTGCTCATTCGCGCAGGCAGACGTCCAGCTGATCGATGAGTTCGGCCCAGTCCGCGTCCTGTTTCCACGCATCGCGCAGGAAAGACGATTGCGCGGGGCTCCAGAACGCCGCGTCGGGAAGCTTCACGTGCGCGGGCAGGGGGGCGTTGCCCTGGATGAAGGCCTGGATGGATGCCTCGTCATGGTCCAGGCCGAGCTGGGCGAAGAGTTCGGGCATCGAGTGGGCGTGTGCGTCCATGGCTGGCCTCCTGAGGAAAGAGGTTTCAGCCTAGCTGCTCGCGCCGCGCTTGTATGTCGGACGAATCCGGCAGGGCGGCGCCTACAGCCACGCGCTGGCGGTCTCCCACGAGAGCTTGGTGAGCAGGATGATCGCGAGTGTCAGGAAGAGCCGGCGGATCCAGTGATTGCCGCCGCGCATCGCCAGGTGCGCGCCGACGATGGAGCCGAGGATGGCGGCGATGCCCAGCGGGATCGCCAGGCCGTAATGCACGAGCCCGGCCGGCACCAGGAAGACCAGCGTGGCCGTGTTGGTGCCGCAATTGACGACTTTCGCGCAGGCGGTGGCGCGCAGGAAGTCGAAGTGGAAGAAGCGCACGAACAGGAACAGCAGGAAGCTGCCCGTGCCCGGCCCGATGAAGCCGTCATAGAACCCGATCGCCAGCCCCAGCACCGCTCCGCGCGCGAGGTCGCCGCGCGTGGGTTCGCGGCTCGTGTCGTGGGCGCCGAAGCCGGGCTTGAGCCAGGTGTAGACGAGCATCAGCGCGAGCACGACGATCACGATGGGGCGCATCCAGGCGCTCGGCATCAGATCGAGCAGACGCACGCCGAGGTAGGCGCCCGCGAAGGCCGTGAGCGCGGTGGGCAGCATGAGGCGCCAGGGCAGCGCGATGCGCGTCGCGTACTGGCGGATCGACATCGCATGCCCCATGACCGAGGAAAACTTGTCCACGCCCATGATCTGCGCGGGCGTGAAGTTCGTGAGGGTGCCGTACAGCGCGGGCACGCCGATCAGCCCGCCGCCGCCCACCGCCGCGTTGATCGCGCCGGCGATGAAGGAAATGGGCAGCAGGATCAGGAGTTCATGGGACACGTTCGGGGCGGGCTCAGGCGTTGCGCAGCGCGGCGATCACGGGGGCCGTGTCGGGGCGCTTGCCGCGCCACAGGAAGAAGCATTCCGCGCCCTGCTCGACGACCATGCCGAGGCCGTCGGCGGTCTGGCGCAAGCCGGCGGCACGCGCGGCCAGCACGAAGGCCGTGGGCTCCTTGCGGTAGGCCATGTCGTAGGCGAGGCTGTCGGCGTCCCACACGCCGGCGGGCAGCGGCGGCACCTCGTTGCTCATGCTGGAGGCCGAACCATTGATGACCACGTCGAAGCGCCCGGCGATGTCGGCAAACCCGCCGCCCGCCAGCGCGATCGCGCCCGCCTTGGACGCGAAGGCGGTCGCCAGCTCGGCGGCCTTGGCGGCCGTGCGGTTGGCGATGAAGATTTCCGCCGGGGCCTCGTCGAAGAGCGGCAGCAGCGTGCCGCGCACCGCGCCGCCCGCGCCCAGCACCAGCACGCGCGCGCCCTTGAGCGAGCGCCCGAGGTTGTGCGTGATGTCGCGCAGGATGCCGAAGCCGTCGGTGTTGTCGCCCAGGATGCGGCCATCCTCGCGCAGCGTGAGCATGTTGATGGCGCCGGCCGCGCGGCCGCGCGGCGTGAGCTCGTCGGCCAGCTCGAAGGCATCGAGCTTGAACGGCATGGTGATGTTCATGCCGCGCCCGCCCTCGCGCTGGAAGGCGCGCACGGCTTCGACGAACCGGCCGGGCTCGCCGAGGATCGCGCCGTACGCCATGTCTTCCCCGAACTGGCGCGCGAACGCGGTCTGCAGGGCGGGAGACTTGGCCTGGGCAACGGGGTTGCCGATGATGGCGTAACGGTCGGTCATGGAACACTCCGGCGAAAGAGACGGGCCGGGCCGGTGGGGCCAGGCGGAAAGCCAAAAATCTTAGGCTGGGCCGAAAAGGCTGTCCAATATATATTTCAGGCGTCATTGAGAGCCTGGAGATATGAATGGAGCTGCGTCACCTGCGCTATTTCGTGGCGGTCGCCGAGGAGCTGCACTTCACGCGCGCGGCCGCGCGCCTGCACATCGGTCAGCCGCCGCTGTCGCAGCAGATCCGGGCGCTCGAGGACGAACTCGGCGTGCGCCTGTTCCGCCGCACGCGGCGCAGCGTGCAGCTCACCGAGGCCGGCGAGCATCTGCTGACGAGGGCGCGCGAAATCCTCGCCGCCAGTCAGGCGGTGCCGGCCGAGCTGCAGCGCATCGGGCGCGGCGAGGTCGGCGAGCTGCGCATCGGCTTCACGTCCAGCGGTGTGCTGTTCGGCGAACTGAGCCGCGCGCTGCGCCGCTATCGCGAAGCCAGCCCGGGCGTGGTGCTGCGTCTGCGCGAGATGTACACCTACGCGCAGTTCGATGCCCTGCTCGCGGGCGAACTCGATGCGGGCTTCGTGCGCTACAACGAAACGCTGGCGCCGGCCGGGCTCGCGGTGCGCGAACTGCGCCGCGACCGCCTGTGCCTGATCGTGCCGCAGGAGCACCGGCTGGCCGCGCGCGCGCAGGTCTCGATCGGCGAGTGCCGCGACGAGGCCTTCATCGGCTATCCGGCCGGGCTGGGCGCCACGCTGGTGGGATATCTGGAGGATCTGTGCACGCGGGCGGGCTTTCGCCCGCGCGTGGCGCAGGAGGCGCGCGAAGCGCTGACGCAGATCGGGCTGGTGGCGGCGGGCATGGGCGTGGCCGTGCTGGCGGCGCCGCTGTCCGCGCTCAGCATGGGCGGCGTGCGCTTCATTCCGCTGGTCGACGAGGGCGCCGAGCTGGCGCTGGCGCTGGCCACGCGCGCGGGAGATGCCTCGCCGCGCCTGCAGGCCTTTCTGGATGTGCTGGAGGCGGAAGGGCGAGGCTGAGGGGCCCCGCTTCCGCCCGCGCGGCAGGGCGCGGCGGGCGCCCTGTCCGCGTCCGGCGGTTTACTCGGCGAGGCCGCGCAGGGCGCGCAGGCCGCGCGAGAACACGCCACGGATGCCGTTGCCGTCCGCGCGGTTGCCGTCGGCGTCGGGGCGCGTCTTGGGCGCCACGTTGCCGTTCACTTCGGGGCGCTGACGCGGCGCGACGTTGCCGTTCGCTTCACGCGCGGGCCGGCCGTTGCGCGCCGGCGCGCCCTGGCGGGGGCTGCGGCCGGGCTGCTGGGCCTCGCCGCGACGCGCGGGGGCCTTGTTGCCACGGCTGTCGGCGCGTGCCTCGCCACGCGGTTCGCCGCGTCCTTCGCCGCGCGCGGGCTCGCTCTTGCGGCGCGGCTGGGCGGTGCGGCCTTCGCCCGACGTGCGTTCGGAGGCCGGACGGCCGCCCGCTTCGGCGCGCGGTGCGTTGCGGCGCTGGCCCTGGCCCTGGCCCTGGCCGCGCCCACGGCCCTGGGGCTGGCGCGGCGGGCGCTCGTCGGTGTCGGCGGCGGCGGTGACGGGAATCTCGAAGGCCGGTACGGCCGTGCGCTCGATCGTGCGTTTGGTGAACTTCTCGATGTCGCGCAGGAGCTTGTCCTCGTCGGGAGAGACGAGCGACAGCGCTTCGCCGGTGGCGCCCGCGCGGCCCGTGCGGCCAATGCGGTGCACGTAGTCTTCGGGCACGTTGGGCAGCTCGAAATTCACCACGTGCGGCAGCTCGACGATGTCGAGCCCGCGCGCGGCGATGTCGGTGGCGACGAGCACCTGCAGGTCGCCCGACTTGAATTCCGCGAGCGCGCGCGTGCGGGCGTTCTGGCTCTTGTTGCCGTGGATCGCCATCGCCGTGATGCCGCCCTTGGTGAGCTGCTCGGCGAGGCGGTTGGCGCCATGCTTGGTGCGCGTGAAGACGAGCACCTGGAACCACTGCTTCTCCTTGATGAGATGGGCGAGCAGGTGGCGCTTGGCCTTCTGCTCGACGAGCATCACGCGCTGGCTGACCATCTCGGTGGTCGTGTTGCGGCGCGCCACCTCGATCATCTGCGGGCGGTCGAGCAGGCCGTCGGCGAGCGTCTTGATCTCGTCCGAGAAGGTCGCCGAGAACAGCAGGTTCTGGCGCTGGCGCGGCAGCAGGGCCAGCACCTTGCGGATGTCGCGGATGAAGCCCATGTCGAGCATGCGGTCGGCTTCGTCGAGGACGAGGATCTCCACGTTCGACAGATCCACGGTCTTTTGCTGCACGTGGTCGAGCAGGCGGCCGGGCGTGGCCACGAGCAGATCGATGCCGCGGCGCAGCGCGTCGATCTGCGGGTTGATGGACACCCCGCCGAACATCACGTAGGACTTGATCGGCAGGTGGGTGCCGTAATCGCGCACCGATTCCTCGACCTGGGCGGCGAGTTCGCGCGTCGGGGTCAGCACGAGGGCGCGGATGGCGCCCTTCTTGCGGGGGGCGGTTTCGGTGAGGCGCTGCAGCAGCGGCAGCGTGAAGCCGGCGGTCTTGCCGGTGCCGGTCTGGGCCGCGGCCATGAGGTCGCCCCCGGCGAGCACGGCGGGAATGGCCTGGGTCTGGATGGGCGTGGGCGTGGTGTAGCCGCGCTCGGAAACGGCGCGCAGAAGGGGCTCGATGAGCCCGAGGGATGCAAAGGACATTGTTCTCTCGAGGAGCGGCTTCGCCAATCCGCCGCACGGAAGGCGGCTCCAGTCGGGAGGCGGAGCGATAAGGGGAGGCAGGAGACGGATGCGGGAGGCAGACGTACTTCAGGCAGCGGCGGCAGACTGGAACACGCACCGCAAGGGCCGGAGCATAACCGCGAAGCGGCCGCGCGGCCAAGCGAATTCTGCGGCTCCCGCCCTGGCCCCGCGCGCCTTCAGCGCCCCGGCGCGCGTCGCCGCAGCCACCAGCCGGCGTAAAGCCCGACGCCCGCGAAGAGCGCGAAAACCCAGCCCGACACCGCCGCCGCCATGATTCCCGACAGCAGCGTTCCCACCGTGCAACCCAGGCCCACCATGGCCCCCCAGCCCATCAGCACGCCGCCGCCGAGCGCGCGCAGCAGCTCGCCGGCCCCGGGCAGGCGCGGCCGGAAGTCTCCCGCCGACAGGGCCGCGGCGAAGGCGCCGAGCACGAGGCCGGCCACGAAGGCGCCATTGTTCGACCACAGCGTGTCCTTGATGACGGTGGCGCAGCCGCGCAACGTATCCAGCCCCTCGAGGCGGGCGGGCAGCCAGCCGGCGCCGTCCGCCGCGGTGCGCGCCAGGCTGCCGAGCTCGGCCGTCACGCCCAGCGGCGCGACCCGCAGGAAGGCCGCCGCGCCCAGCGCGCCGATCAGGATGCCACCGGCCCAGGTCGGCCAGCGGCGTTGCCACCAGGGCTGCGCGGGCGCGGCGGCGGCGGGCCGGTGCGCGCGGCCCAGCCACAGCGCCAGCGCCGTCAGCAGGGCGAGCTGCGCGAGCAGGGAACCGTCGTATCCCAGGTGCTGGGGCAGCCAGGGCACGGGCGCCTGCTGCAGGCTGCGCAGGTAAAGGGTGTTCCAGCTCAGGAAGCCGAGCACGAAGCCGATGGCCGCCCCGAGCAGCGCCACGGGGGCCGACAGCAGGCCCTCGCCGAGCCGGTAGAGCTGCGCGCTGATGCATGAGCCCGCGATGGCCATGCCCAGGCCGAACGCGAAGGCGCCCAGCGCGAGGACGCCGCTCACCGGCCCGATGTGGGCACCGGGCGGCAGCCGTCCGCCCGACGGGTCGGGCAGAAAGGCGCCGAACAGCAGGTGGTAGCCCAGCGTGCCCACCGCGAGCGCGGCCACGATGCCGAGCAGGCCGCGCGCGTCGCGCGTCTCGATGAAGTCGCGGCTCACGCAGTAGAAGCAGAACCGCGAGCGCTGCAGCACGATGCCGAAGGCGGCGCCGAGCAGCACGGAGAGACCCGCGCTGGCCCCCGCGTGGGCATGGAGATGGCGGCTCAGCAGCAGGCTCGCGCAGAGCACCAGCAGGGCGGGCAGCCAGAAGCGCGGCGACGGCAGGGGCGTGACGGACATGGCGGGCGGGATGGCACGAGGAGAGCGGAGCGGGCCCGTCGCGCAGGAGGGCCCGGGCAGGATGCGGCGCGGTGGCGCGATGCATGCGCCGCCGCGCCGCGCGGGTGCGGCTTACTTGCCGCCCCAGACGGTGCCGGCCACGTTGGTGATGGGCACGCCGACGGTGTTGCCGTACTCGGTCCACGAGCCGTCGTAGTTGCGCACCTCGTAGCCCAGCAGCTTCTTCAGCGCGAACCAGGTATGGCTGGAGCGCTCGCCGATGCGGCAGTAGGTGATGATGGGGCGGCTGCCGTCGATGCCGGCCGCGGCGTAGAGCTTCTTCAGTTCCTCGGGCGACTTGAAGGTGCCGTCCGGATTCACGGCCTGGCCCCAGGGCACGTTGGCCGCGCCCGGCACGTGGCCCGCGCGGATCGACAGTTCCTGCACGCCGGCCGGCGCGAACACCTTGCCGTTGAATTCGTCCGGCGAGCGGATGTCGACGAGCGCCGTGTTGCTCTTCTTCTCCGCCGCGGCCACCACGTCGGGCAGGCGGGCGCGCAGCGCGGTATTGGCGGCGCCGACCTTCACGTTGCCGGCCGCGTGCTGGGTGGCGATCGGCGTCAGCGGGCGCTTCTCGGCTTCCCACTTGGCGCGGCCGCCGTCGAGCAGCTTCACGTTGGGCACCCGGTAGATGTCGAAGACCCACGCGCCCCAGGCCGCGAACCAGTTGTTGGTGTCGCCGTACAGGATCACCGTGCTGTCGCCATTGACGCCGGCCTGGCGCAGGAGCTTCTCGAAGTTCGCCTGGCTCACGATGTCGCGGCGGACCGGATCGACCAGATCGGTGTGCCACACGAAATTGGTCGCGCCCTGGATGTGGCCGCGTTCATAGACGCCGGGATTGACGCTGACTTCGATGAGCCGCAGCTTGGGATCGTTGAGGTTCTTTTCCAGCCAGTCGGTGCTGACGAGGAAATCGGCGGGCGCGGCGAAGACCGGGACGGCCAGCAGGGCGCCAAGGGTGACGAGCAGTCGTTGCAGGATTCGCATGGCAGGAAGCCTCGGTGGTGGGGTGGGGTCCATTCAAGCAGCGGCCCGGCTGCGCCGGAACGAATTGTTTTGCATATCCGCAGGCGTATGCCCGCATATGCGCGCGGCGCGCGCACTGGCCGCGCGGCGGCGTCCTGTGTTTGAATGCCGGCCATGCTCGACATCCGCCAACTTGCCTGCCAGCGCGGCGATCGCCTGCTGTTCTCGCACCTCGATCTGACCGTGGCGCCCGGCGAGCTGTGGCGCATCGCGGGGGCCAACGGCAGCGGCAAGACCAGCCTGCTGCGGCTGCTGGCCGGGCTGGCGCAGCCCGCGGCGGGCGAGATCCGCTGGCGGGGCGAACCGCTCGCGCGCCAGCGCGAGGCGTTCCATGCCGCGCTGCTCTACATCGGCCACACCCCCGCGCTGCACGACCTGCTCACGCCCGGCGAGAACCTCGCCTTCGCCTGTGCCGCGAGCGGGCTGGCGGCAACGCCCGCGCGCCGCGAGGCGGCACTGAACGCGCTGGGCCTTGCGCGCCAGCTCGAGCTGCCGTGTCAGGTGCTGTCGGCGGGGCAGCGCCGCCGCGTCGCGCTGGCGCGGCTCGCGCTGGCTTCGCAGCGCCCGCTGTGGCTGCTCGACGAGCCGTTCACGGCGCTGGACGTGCACGCCGTGGCCGCGCTCGCGGCGCAGATCGATGCGCACTGCGCGGCCGGCGGCAGCGTGATCTTCAGTTCGCACCAGGAGGGCGGCCTGCGCACGCCGCTGCGCGTGCTCGACGTGGAGGCGCGCGCGCGATGACGCTTTTCGTACACGTTCTGCTGCGCGATCTGCGCCTGGCCTGGCGCGCCCGCAGCGACCTGCTCGTGGCGCTGTCGTTCTTCGTGATCGTCGCGAGCCTGTTTCCGTTCGGCGTGGGCGCGGAACCCGAACGCCTGCGCGCGATCGGTCCCGGCGTGGTGTGGGTGGCCGCGCTGCTGGCGGCACTGCTCGCGTTGCCGCGCCTGTTCGAGAAGGATGCCGAGGCCGGCGTGCTCGAGCAGCTGTTGCTGTCGCCCGAGCCCGCCGTGCTCTGGGTGGCGGCCAAGATCGTGGCGCACTGGCTCGCCACCGGCCTGCCGCTGGTGCTGCTGTCGCCCTTGCTGGGGCTCATGTACCGGCTCGAAGGCGCCGGACTCGGCGTGCTGGCCGCCGGCCTGCTGCTGGGCACGCCGGTGCTGTCGCTGGTGGGGGCGATCGGCGCCGCGCTCACGCTGGGCCTGCGCGGCGCGGGCTCGCTGCTGGCGCTGCTGGTGCTGCCGCTCTTCGTGCCGGTGCTGGTGTTCGGCGCCGGCGCGGTGGAGGCCTGGAGCGCGGGCATGGGCGTGTCGGCGCAGTTCTCGCTGCTGGGCGGGGGGCTGCTCGCGGCGCTGGCGCTGGCGCCCTTCGCCTGCGCCGCTGCGCTGCGGCTGGCGGCCGAATAGCGCGCTGTGGCGGGAATCCGACGTGAGCGCCGCGGCACCGCGCGCGTGCCCCTGTTCTTGACGCAGGTAAAGGCGCGGGCGGCGCGCTTCATGCGTATCATCTTTCCTGCCTGAACCGCATGTGCTCATCAGAAAAATGAATTTCTTCAGGTTCTCATCGCCCCAGACCTTCTATCCGCTTGCCGGCCGGCTCGTGCCGCTGTTCGCCGCGCTGGCCGCCGCGTGCGCCGTGGCCGGGCTCTACATCGGCTTCTTCGTGGCGCCTTCCGACGCGGTGCAGGGAGAGGTCTATCGCATCATCCACCTGCACGTGGCGGCGGCGTGGATGAGCATGTTCATCTATCTCGTGATGGCGTTCTGGTCGGCCGTGGGCCTGGGCCTGGGGACGCGGCTGTCGTTCTACATGACGCAGGCGCTCGCGCCCACGGGCGCGATGTTCTGCTTCATCGCGCTGTGGACGGGCGCGCTCTGGGGCCGCCCCACCTGGGGGGCCTACTGGGTGTGGGACGCGCGCCTGACCTCGCAGTTGCTGCTGCTCTTCCTGTACTTCGGCTTCATCGCCCTCACGCGCGCGATCGACGACCCCCGCCGCGCCGACAAGGCCGGCGCGATCATCGCGCTGGTGGGCGCCGTGAATGTGCCCATCATCTATTTCTCGGTCACGTGGTGGAACACGCTGCACCAGGGGGCGTCGGTGAAGCCCGGCGGCTCCAGCATGGCCAGCGTGATGCTGTGGGCGATGCTGCTGTGCGCGCTGGCCGCGTGGTTCTACAGCCTCGCGGTGAGCCTCGCGCGCGCGCGGCGCATCATCCTCGAACGCGAACGGCATACCGAATGGGCGGCGGCCGAGATCGCGCGGCGCGGCGCCGGCGGGAGGGCGGATTGATGCACTGGCAATCGGTTTCCGAATTTCTCGCCATGGGCGGGCGTGGCGCCTTCGTGTGGGGCAGCTATGGCGTCGGCCTGGGCCTCATCGCGCTGGAACTCTGGCTGCTGCGCCGCCGTCAGAGGAGCAGCCTGCGCCGGCTGAGCCGCCTGCAGCAACTCGAACGACAGAAAGACCGACCGTGAAAGCCCGCCATAAACGTTTCCTGCTCATCGGCGCCGCCGTGACCCTGCTGGCCGGGGCCACGGGCCTCGTGCTGAACGCCTTCCGCGACAATCTGGTGTTTTTCCACACGCCCAGCGAGGTGGCCGCCGGCGAAGTGCCCAAGGGCCGCACGTTCCGCATCGGCGGCATGGTGGTCCATGGGTCGGTGGCGCGCGCCGACGACGGCCAGACGGTGCGCTTCGCGCTGACCGACACGGCCCGGGTGGTGCCCGTGGTCTACAAGGGCGCGCTGCCGGACCTCTTCAAGGAGACCAAGGGCGCGGTGGCGCAAGGCCGGCTCGGCGATGACGGTGTCTTCGTGGCCACCGAGGTGCTCGCCAAGCACGACGAGAACTACATGCCGCCCGAGGCGCAGGACGCGATCGACCGTGCCCACCGTACGGCGCTCAGCGTGCAGGATTGAAACGCTGCCGGCACAATGCCGCCTGCGCCGGCCCGTGCGCCGCCGGCGCGTTCCTTTTTCCGCGCACGAACCCGACTGACGCCCACCGATGATTCCAGAGCTCGGCCACTTCGCCCTCATCCTTGCCTTCCTGGTTTCCATCGTGCTCGGCGTGGTGCCCCTGCTGGGGGCCGCGCGTGCCGACGCCGCGCTCACCGGGCTGGCGCGGCCGGCCGCGAGGGCTTCGTTCCTGCTCGTGCTGCTGGCCTTCCTGTGCCTCATGCAGAGCTTCATCGCCAACGATTTCTCGGTGGCCTACGTGGCCTCGCATTCGAACACGCGGCTGCCGATGATCTACCGCATCACGGCGGTGTGGGGCAGCCACGAGGGGTCGTTGCTGCTGTGGGCGCTCATGCTGAGCCTGTGGACGCTGGCCGTGTCCTTCACGCGGCGCCTGCCCGAGATCTTCGTCGCGCGCGTGCTGGGCGTCATGGGGCTCGCGGCCACGGGTTTCCTGGCCTTCATGCTGTTTACCTCCAACCCCTTCGCGCGCCTGCTGCCCGGGGCCCTGGAAGGCAACGACCTCAATCCGCTGCTGCAGGACCCGGGCATGATCATCCACCCGCCGCTGCTCTACATGGGCTACGTGGGGTTCTCGGTGGCCTTCGCGTTCGCGATCGCCGCGCTGCTGGGCGGACGCCTCGACGCGGCGTGGGCGCGGGCCTCGCGGCCCTGGACGCTGGTGGCCTGGGTGTTCCTGACGCTGGGCATCCTCGTGGGCTCGGGCTGGGCGTATTACGAGCTTGGCTGGGGGGGCTGGTGGTTCTGGGACCCGGTCGAGAATGCCTCCTTCATGCCGTGGCTGGTGGGCACCGCGCTCGTGCATTCGCTGGCCGTGACCGAGAAGCGCGGCGCTTTCAAGAGCTGGACGGTGCTGCTGGCGATCGGCGCCTTCTCGCTGTCGCTGCTGGGGACTTTCCTCGTGCGTTCCGGAGTGCTCACGAGCGTGCATGCGTTCGCGACCGACCCGCGTCGCGGGCTGTTCATCCTCGTGCTGCTGGTTCTCGTGATCGGAGGCTCGCTGCTGCTCTACGCGTGGCGCGGCGCGAGCCTTTCCGGGGGCGGGCGTTTCGGCCTGCTCTCGCGCGACACGCTGCTGCTCGTCAATAACGTGCTGCTTTCGGTGGTGGCCGCCACGGTGCTGCTGGGCACGCTGTATCCGCTGATCGCGGACGCCCTGCTCGGCGCGCGGCTGTCGGTGGGGCCGCCGTATTTCGAGGCGGTGTTCTTTCCGCTCATGGTGCCGGTGGTGATCCTCATGATGGTCGCGCCCTTCGTGCGCTGGAAGGATCACGCGGCGGCCGCGCTCGCGCGCGAGGTCGCGCCGGGCCTCGTCCTCGCGGCCGTGGCCGGCGTGGCGGTGGCCTGGGCGGCGGGCGAATTCTCATGGCGTGCCGCGCTGGGTCTCGCGCTCGCCGCGTGGGTGCTGATCGCCAGCGCGCACCAGCTCTGGCAGCGCCTGCGCGGGCCCGGCGCGTCGCTCGCCCGGATTCCGCGCGCATGGTGGGGCATGTGGCTCGCGCATCTGGGCATCGGCATCTTCATCATCGGCGTGAGCATGGTGAAGACGCATGAATCCAACCTCGACATCACGCTGGCCACGGGCGCCAGCGCCGACCTCGCGGGCTACCGTTTCACGCTGGAACGCGTGGATGAAGTGCAGGGGCCCAACTACGTGGCCGCGCGGGCACGCGTGGGGCTCTCGCGCGAAGGTCGTCTGGTGAGCCATCTGCATCCCGAGAAGCGCATCTACACGGCACGCCAGATGCCCATGACCGAGTCGTCGATCGACAGCGGCCTGCTGCGCGACGTGTATGTCTCGCTGGGGGATGCCGTCGGCCCCGACAGCTGGGTCCTGCGTCTCTACTACAAGCCGTTCATCACCTGGATATGGGCGGGCTGCCTGATGATGGCCGGCGGCGGTCTGCTCGCCGCGCTCGATGCGCGCTACCGCAAGCAGGCTTCGCGCGAAGGACAGACCGCATGAAAACCCGCGCCCTGATTCCGCTCGCCGTCTTCGTCGCCCTCGTCGCGCTGCTGGCCGTGGGCCTCACGCTCAACCCCCGCGAGATTCCCTCGCCGCTGATCGACAAGCCGGCGCCCGCCTTCACGCTGCCGCAGCTCCAGAAGGAAGGCCCGCTCGCGCTGGCCGACATGCGCGGCCAGGTGTGGCTGCTCAACGTCTGGGCGAGCTGGTGCGTGGCCTGCCGCGAGGAGCATCCCGTGCTCGTCGACTTCGCGCGGCGCGGCGTGGTGCCGGTGGTCGGGCTCAACTACAAGGACAAGCGCGACGAAGCGCTGGCCTGGCTCGCCGCGCATGGCGACCCCTATGCCACGAGCATCGTCGACGCCGACGGCCGGGTGGGGATCGACTATGGCGTGTACGGGGTGCCGGAGACCTTCCTCGTCGACGCCAACGGCCGCATCCGCCACAAGCACATCGGCCCGCTCACGCCGGAAGCCATCGAGCGCGAGATCCTGCCGCGCATCCGGGAGCTCAAGGGTGCGTAAGATCCTGCTCGCGTTGCTGCTCGCCGCGCAGACCGGCCTCGTGATGGCGCAGGCGTCGGCGCCGGAGGCCGCGCTCGATGCGCGCGTCATGAAGATCGCGCACGAACTGCGCTGCCTCGTCTGCCAGAACGAATCCATCGCCGACTCCACGGCCGACCTCGCGCAGGATCTGCGCCGCGAGATCCGCGAAATGTTCCTCGCCGGCAAGAGCGAGGCCGACGTGCGCCGCTTCCTCGTCGAGCGCTATGGCGATTTCGTGCTCTACGACCCGCCCGTCAAGCGCAGCACGTGGCTGCTGTGGGGCGGCCCCGCGGCGCTGCTGGTGGCCGCGCTGGGCGCCTTCGCGTGGCAGCTCGCGCGCCGCCGCCACCCCGACGAAGCCGATGCCGCGCCCGACGCGGCGACCCTGGCCACCGCGCGTCGCCTGCTCGACGCCAAGGACGACTCCCGATGACCGGATTCCTGATCGCCGCCACACTCATCACCCTGAGTGCGCTGGCCTACCTGCTGCGCGCCCTGCTGGCCCCGCGCGCCTTGCCCGCCGAGGACCGCCGCCCCGCGCTTGCCGTGCTGCGCGAGCAGCGCCGCGAACTCGATGCCGACCTGCAGGCGGGCCGCGTCGAGGCCGCCGAGCATGCCGAAACCCTCGCCGAACTCGAACGCCGCGCCGCCGCCGAGATGGACGCCCTGCCGGTCCCCGCCGGCACGCGCCCGGCGCGCGCGTGGGCCCTGGCCCTGGGCTGCGCCCTGCCGGTCTGCGCCATCGCGCTCTACCTGATGCTGGGCCAGCCGGTGGGCCTCGACCCCGCGAGTGCGGCGCCCGAGCGGGGATTCACGCGCGAGGAGGTCGCCGTGATGGTCGACCAGCTCGCGGCGAAGGTCCGCGCGAATCCTGCCGACGTCGAAGGCGCGCGCATGCTCGCGCGCTCCTACATGATGCTGGAGCGTTTCCACGAAGCCGCCACGGTGTACGCCGGCATCGCCGCGCGCACGAGCGCCGACGCCCAGCTCTATGCCGACTGGGCCGATGCCGCCGGCAGCGCGGCGGGCGGGCGCATGGAAGGCGAGCCGGCGCGGCTCGTGGCGCGTGCGCTCGAACTCGATCCCGACAACGTGAAGGCGCTCGCGATCGCGGGCGGCATGGCGTTCGAGCGGCACGACTATCGCGAGGCCCAGCAGCTCTGGACGCGCATGAGCGGCAAGGTCGACGCGCAGAGCGAAATGGGCCGCAGCGTGCAGACCATGCTGAGCGAAGTGGCGCGCCGGCTCGAGGCGGAGGTTTCCGCGCCGGCGGGCGGGGCAGCCGCGCATCTGCAGGTGGCGGGGCGGGTCACGCTCGCGAGCGCGCTGCGCGAGGCCGTCGCGCCGGGGGACGCGCTGTTCGTCTTCGTGCGGCCGGCGGCCGGCGGCATGCCGGTCGCGGCGCAGCGTTTCGCGGCGGACCAGTGGCCCCTGTCCTTCGATTTCAGCCGCACGCCGCTGATGACGGGCGAAGCGGCGGCGGGCCCTTACGTGGTCGTGGCGCGCATTTCCCGCCAGGGCAACGCGGTGCCGGCCAGCGGCGACCTCGAAGGCGTGTCGCAAGCCTTCGACGCGACCGCCACGGCGCTCGAGGTGGAAATCTCGCGGCGCCTGCCCTGAGCCCGGCCGCGCGCGGTCATGGCGGCGTCATGCCGGGCCGCTCCGGCAGGCCGCTGAAGAACGGAGGCGCGCGTCCGGTGTTTTCCTTCCTGTCCCGAAGCCTGTTCATCCTGCTGGCCGCGTGCGCCCAGGGCCCAGACGCGCTGGCGAACCCGCCGCCGCCCGCCACCGCGTCGCCGCCTTCGGTGGCGCGTGCGCCGAGGCCCTGGGCAGATGCCCGCGCGGGTGACGTGCTGACCGTGACGCTGGCGGATCTGCGCCCCACCCAGGGCGGGCTCGGGTTCGATCAGGTCTATTCCCGGCTCGGCCGCTACGAGGCGGATGCGGCGAAGAAGTTCGACGATTTCTGCGCCGACGAAGGCCTGGGCGGCGTGCGGCGCTGGGATGCGGCCTCCACGCTGCGGGATGCGGCGAGCTTCGCCTGCCGCGACGCCGATGGCCGCGCGCGCGACGCCTCGGCGCTGGCGGCGGTCGTGGTCGGCCCGGACGGCGCCACGCTGCATGTGATCGACGGCCATCACGGCCTGTCCGCGTGGTACGAGCTGCCCGACGGCGGCGCGGGGCTGGTCGTGCACGTCGCCGTGCGCGAGACCTTCGCGACGCTGGCCGGCGCGGCTTTCTGGGACCGCATGCGCAGCGCCGGCTTCCTCTGGCTGCGCGATGGTCATGACCGGCCCATCACGGTCGCGCAACTGCCACGCGGGCTCGGGCTGCACCAGGGTCTGAGCGACGACGCCTTCCGCTCGCTCGTGTATTTCGCGCGCGGCGTGGGTTACGCCCGGCCCGCCGCCAGCCCCGATTACCTGGAGTTCCAGTGGGCCCGCTGGCTGCGCGCGCAGCCTGGCTTCCGGCTCGAGGCCTACGACCTGCGCCGCCTGGCCGACGTGGCCGATCCCACCGCCGCGCGCTTCGATCCGGCTGCCGACGGCGGGTATCTGGGCGCGGTCTGGCAGGCTTCGCAGCGCATGGTGGCGGCGACGGACCCCGTCATCGCGGGCAAGAGCGGCGCCGATCTTGGCAGGCTGGATGCCCTCAACGCCGGCAAGGCTGCCGGCCACGGCGCCTTCGGCGACCTCATGCGGCCCGCCGGCGCGGCCCGGCCGGGCAAGCTCGCCCATCTGCTGCGCTACAAGGCGCGGCGGCGGCTTTAGGCTCCGCCGCGACAGGCGCCGGTCGCCCGTCCCGCGCGGCGCGCCGCCGGTCGTGGGCGACGCGGGCGGGCGCGGGCGGGCGCTAGCATGCGGATCATTCCCCTGTGCCGGACCCGAGTCTTTTCCATGTTCGACGTTGCCGTGTATGCCAAGACCGCGCGCGGGCGCGCCGAGATCGCGCTGCATCGCGGGCATCTGCCGGCGCGCTTGCGCCAGGCCCTGATCCTGATCGATGGCCGCACGCCTTTCGGCGTGCTCAGCGAAACGCTGGAGCGCTTCGGCGACCCGCGCGAGATCGTGCGCCGTCTCGGCGAACTGGGGCTCGTCGAATCGGATCACGACCTGCCGCCGATGCCCGTTTTCGGCGCCATGCACCGGGACGAGCCCAGCACGCAGATGGGCGCCTGAGCACGCCGCGCCGGCTGGCGGGTCAGCCCAGCGCGGCCTTGAGGGTGGCGACTTCCTCGCGCAGCAGGGCGACTTCCTCGCGCAGCGCGGCCACGTCGGCGGCCAGCCCGCCCGGCGCGGGAGCCGCCACCGCATGCGCGGGCACGACCGGCTCGCCGCACAGCAGATGGGCCCAGCGGGCCTCGCGGGCGCCGGGGGCGCGCGCCAGCAGCACGGTCAGCGCCCCGGCGGCACGCCCGGCGAGTTCCTCGAGGTAGGCCTCGAGCGAGGAGGCATCCACGAAGCGGTAGAAGCGCTCGCTGCTCGCGCGCAGTTCGGCGACGGTCTGCGGACCGCGCAGCATGAGGCTCGTGAGCAAGGCCACCGCCGGCGTCGGCAACTGGTAGACGCGCCCCATGTTGTGGGCATAGCGGGGCACGCGCCCGCCCGAGGATTCGATGACCAGGTCGTGCGCGCGCAAGGTGTCGAGCGCGGCCAGCACCGTGGCTTCGTCGAGTTCCATGACGGGGTCGCGCGAGGTCTTCTGGTTGCAGCCCGTGACGAGCGCGTTGAGCGAGAGCGGATAGGTGTCGGGAACGGTGGCGGCCTTCTCGACGAGGACGCCGAGGATGCGTGCTTCGGCGGCGCTCAGTTGGGCGGGGGCGGACATGCGGGGGTCTCCGTGGTGATCCGGGTTCCGGTGGAAGAGGGGGCGTCAGCCCAGGATGACGGCGCCGAGTTCGGCGGGCGTGGCGCACAGGTGGCGCGGCGCTTCGGCGGCGAGTTCCTGCGCCGAGCCATAGCCCCACAGCACGCCGGCGGCGGTGAGGCCGTTGCGGTGCGCGGCGACCATGTCGAAGCTGCGGTCGCCGACCATGAGGCTGCGCTCGCTGACCAGCCCGCGCTCGCGCAGGGCGCCCATCTGCTGCCATTTGGGCGTGCCGCTGCCGCCGCTGATGAAGCGGAAATGCGCGCGCAGGCCGAAGTGTTCGAGGATGCGTTCGGCGAAATCCGCCCGCTTCGAGGTGCACAGCGCCATCGGCACGCCCGCCCCGGAGAGGCGCTCGAGCAGCCCGGCAATGCCCGGATAGAGCAGGTTCTCGGCATAACCGACGCTGCCGTAGCGCTCGCGGTACTTGTCGATGAGCGCTTCGGTATGGGCCGGGTCGTCGCGGCCGGCCAGCACCGGGAAGCTGTCGACGAGGGGCGGCCCGATGCACCACGCGAGCGCGTCCAGCGGCCGCTCGGCGTAGCCGAAATGGGCGAGCGCGTGGTTGATGGAGCGGCCGATGCCTTCGAGCGGGTCGCTCAGCGTGCCGTCCAGATCAAAGAGCACGAGGTCGGGCGGCACGCTGCTCATGCCGGGCCCCCGGCGGCGTGCACGTGGATCGTCTCGCCCTCCACCTCCACGCGGTCGCCCGCGCGCAGCTTGCGGGTCTTGCGCGATTCGGCCTCGCCATTCACGCGCACCAGGCCCTCGGCCACCATCATCTTGGCGACGCCGCCCGAGGGCGCGATGGCAAGCAGCTTGAGCAGGCTGTCGAGAGCGATGAAATCGCGGGTCAGTTCGAAGTCGTGATGGGCCATGGCGGGAAAGGGCGAAAAAAAGGGATCAGGCGTGCAGGGGCGAGAGCGTCTGGCGCACCGCGAGGCTCAGGGTCTCGCCCGTCTCGAGCAGGCGCAGGCCCGGCAGGCCGGGCCGCGCGTGCGCGCCCGTGATGTGCGTGACGGGCTCGTAGCAGAACCACTCGCCATGCTGCGGACGATACACGATGGCGGTATCCAGGCCGGCCGGCTCGGTGGTCTGCCAGTCGAGGCGCAGGTCCAGGTCGGGGCGCTCCAGCGTCATGCGGCCGTCGCAGCCGCAGAAGTTGTGATCGATGAGGCCATCGCCGACCTCGCGCAGCGTATTGAAATCCCACTCCGGCGGCAGCGGCAGCGGTTCGCCGACGGGAATGCAGTCCTCCGCCCGCCAGTAGCCGCTGGCGCCGAAGCGCATGCGCATGCCGGGCGCGCGCACGATGTAGGGATGGAAGCCGAGGCCGTAGGGCAGGCGCAGCGCGCCCAGGTGGGTGATGTCCACGCGCATCGTCATGGTGTCGCCGTCGAGCGCGAAGTGCTGGCGCGCGCGGTAGTGCCACGGGTAGCCGACGGGATGGAAGGCTTCGGCTTCGAGCACGGCGTGCGTGGCGGAATGCTCGGCCACGCGCCACGCCTGCATCCAGCCCGTGCCGTGCACGGGCACCGCCGAATCGGCGCGGTTGCTGGCCATCGCATGGAAGCTGCCGTCGAGTGCGAAACCGCCGCCGGGCAGCCGGTTGGACCACGGCAGCAGCGCGAAGCTGGCAATGATGCGGCGGCTTTCACTGGGCTGGTAGGGGCGCCACAGCGGGTGCCAGGCTTTGTCGCGGCGCAGGTCCCAGTTGGCGACGCTGGCGCCGAGTTCGGGGAGCAGTACGAGGCGTTGGGAAGTGTTTTCGAGCGTGATGCGGGAAGCGGTCATGACGGGGGGAGGGGGGACGCAAAGTTGCCTGACATTTTACGCCCCGATGGCGTCGCGCGCGCGGCTCAGAAGCCCTGCGCGGTCAGCCAGGCGGCGATGCGGCGGGCGGCGGGCTGCCAGTCGGGCTCCAGCATCAGGGCGTGGCCGTGGCCCGGCAGGATGGCGACCGGCTGGCCGAACCACAGCCCGGTCTGTTCCACCTGCAGCGGCGGGATCAGCGCATCGTGCGCGGCGCCGAGGATCAGCATCGGCGGGCGGTGCATGCGGGCCAGACAGGGCAGGGCGAAGCCGCTCATGTCCCACACGGCGCGCAGGGATTCGGGCTGGAAGTGCGCGAGGCAGGCTTCCAGCGTGGCGCGCGGCACGGGCTGGTGGAACAGGGCGTCGCGCACGGTGGCCAGATCGGGCGCCAGCCCGCCGATGAGGCGGTTGAGCTCGAAGAGCACGCGCGGACGCGTGAGCATGAGCTGCAGCGTGGCGCCCAGCAGGCCATGCGGGGGCACCGAGCACAGCAGCACGACGCCGGGCAGAGTGTCGCGCTCGAGGTATTTCTGCAGCACCAGGCCGCCCATCGAGTGCGCGATCACGACGGGCTTCACGGGCATCGCCGCGATCACGCCGGCCAGGTCGTCCACGTAATCGTCGAGCGAATGGCGCGCGAGTTGCGCGCGCCCCGGGCTCGCGCCGTGGCCGCGCAGCGACGGCGCGCAGCTTGCCCAGCCCTGCCCGGCGAACCACGGCAGGTAGTGCTGATCCCACAACCAGGCGGAGGAATAGGCGCCGTGCAGGAACAGCAGGGGCGTGGCGCGCGGGGCGCCGGAGGGCGTGCGGTGCAGGATTTCCAGCATGGCGTGGGGGTGTCGTCAGGGCGTGGTCGTTTCGGAAGGGTCTGCGGGCGCGGGCGCCGGGCTCGCTTCGGTGCGCACCTCGAACTCCGCGCTGTCCAGACGGCGGCCGTCGGCGTCGGTCAGCAGCAACTGGTGGCGCCCCGGCGTGGCCTGCCAGGCCACGCGCTCGCCCTGGCCCGCGAAGCTGCCGTTCACCCACCAGCGCAGCGCGACGCTGCCGGCCGCCTGCAGGATCAGGTACTGCGCGTGGCGGCCGGACGCGAGCGTGACGACGGCGCCCGTGGCGGGGCTGCGGATCACGCCGGCGCGGCCGTCGGGCAGCACCGTGACGAGTTCGACCGCGCTGCCTTCCAGGAACCATTCGCGGCGGGGCGGCTCGGCGGGGGGCTCGAAGCGGATCAGGCCGGACACCACGCCTTCGGGCGGCGCGGCGGAACGGGGGTCGTCGCCCAGGGCTTGCAGCAGCTGGTCCCACAGGCGCTCGCCCTCGCGCAGCGGCGCGGCCAGGGCCAGCGTGTAGCG
This sequence comes from Candidatus Dactylopiibacterium sp., assembly GCA_031119555.1. GTDB lineage: Bacteria > Pseudomonadota > Gammaproteobacteria > Burkholderiales > Rhodocyclaceae > Uliginosibacterium. The sequence continues at coordinate 6,041 of JAVHXQ010000053.1, read as the reverse complement.
CGCGCCACCGCCCACCACCACGAGGGTTTCGCCATCGCCGGCGAGGCTGGCCCAGCGGGGCCGGCCGGGGGTGGTCGCGGGGGTCAGAATGTCTTGCGCGATGAAACTGGCGTCGGCGCGCCACAGGCGCCGCACGGTGGCTTCGGGCGTGGCGGGAAGCCAGCGCGGCCCCTGCCAGTTGCCGCTGGCGAGGCTGCGCCAGCTTGCGGCGAGCTGCAGCAGGCTGGGGGCAGCGAAGGCGGGCGACTGCGCTTCCATGCCCAGCGCGCGCAGGCGCTCCGGCCAGGCCGGGCTGGCCACGGTGGCTTGCAGCGCGCTCGCCGCGACGGGCAGGTGCTCGCCGAGCGCCACGCGCAGGCTGACCCACGGCGGCGGCTGCAGGCGCGCGTCGCGGGCGTCGAGCACGGGTAGCGCGAGCGGGGTGGCGGCGGTGAGCTGACGCTGTTCGAGGGCGAGCGTGGTGGCGGCGGGCCACCACCAGTCGGCCAGCGGCCAGGCGCGCGTCACGCCGTCGGTGGCGGCGGCGTCGCGCGCGCCGATCCAGGCCAGCACCTCGGCGTTGGCGTTGTCGAGCAGCACGGCGGCCGCGCGCCCGCTGTCGTGCAGTGCGAGGCTCGCGCGCAGGCGTTCCTGCAGGGTGCCGTCCAGGGTGGTGGCGACGCGCTGGCCGGGCTGCTTCAGCAGCAGCCGCGCGAGGTGCGGCGCCTGGGCGTGGCGCGGCTGGTTGCGCGGGGCGTCGAGCCGGCTGCTCGCCAGGCGACCGACCTCGGCACAGGGGATGCGCCGCTTGAGGGTGTCGAGCAGCTGGCAGGCGCGCCGCGTGACGACCGCCGGCGTGGCGTTCGGCCCGCGCAGCAGGGCGGCGAGCAGGCTCGCCTCGCGCGGGCTCAGGGCGCTCGCGGGCAGGCCGAAGATCAGCTCGCTGGCGGCACCTATGCCCTGCAGGTCGCCGCGGAAGGGGGCGAGGTTGAGATAGGCCTCGAGGATCTGGGCCTTGGTCCAGTGCGCTTCGAGTTCGATCGCGGCGCGGCTCTGGTCCCATTTCTGGGCGAGGCTGCGGCGCTCGCCGCGGCCGGGGGGCAGGCGCAGCTCGGGGTCGAGCAGGCCGGCGAGCTGCATCGTGAGCGTGGAGGCGCCGCGCTTGCCCTGGCCCCAGATGTTCTGCCACGCGGCGGCGCCGAAGGCGAGCCAGTCGATGCCGCCGTGACTGAAGAAGCGGCGGTCCTCGGCGGCGATCAGGGCTTCGCGCATGGCGGGCGAGAGCGCCGTGAGCGGCACCCAGTCGAGCCGCCGCGCGCCGCGCGCGATGCGCAGATCGGCGAGGGGGCGGCCGCTGCGGTCGAGCAGGAGCGCGTCGGAGCTGAGGTGGCTGGCGCGGACCTCGGCGAAGCCTGGCAGCGTGAAGGCCTGCGCGGCGGTGGCGGCGCAGGCGAGCGTGGCGGCGAGGAACAGGGCGCGGAACTTCATGGTGCCGCCATGATCGGGCAAGGGCGCCGCCGGGGCAATCGCGAGGCCGGTCTCAGGTGCGGCGCGCGGCCGCGAGCACGGCTTCGACGGCGTCGCGGCGGGCGTCGTGCACGCGCTCGGGGATCTGGCGCTTGTCCGTGCAGGCGGCGGCGATGGCGCCCGCATCCACGCCCCGGAACGCCGCCAGGGCCTGGCGCCAGAGGGGGGCGTGCGGGTCTTCGCCGCGCGTGCCGGCGCGCCCGAGAAAATCGCACTGCCCCACTTCGAGCAGCGCTTCGAACCGCTCGGGCCGGCGCAGCGCATCGCTGCGCTCGAGCAGCCGCGTCACGGTTTCGGCGCGCATTTCGCCGATGCGGCGCAGGTTGCCGTGCTCGCGCGTGGCGAGCAGCGCGAGTTCGCGGCATTCGACGGGTACCCGCAGGCGTGCGCAGACCGCCTCCACGTGCGGCAGGCCGAGGGCTTCGTGGCCGTGGTGATGCGGCCAGGCGGCGCGCGGGGTGACGCCCTTGCCGAGGTCGTGCAGCAGCGCGGCCCAGCGCACGGGCAGGCTGTAGCCGTGTTGCGCGGCCGTGTCGATGACGCGCAGCACGTGCGCGCCGGTGTCGATTTCCGGGTGGTGCAGGGCGGGCTGGGGCACGCCGAAGAGGGCGTCCAGCTCGGGCAGCAGGCGCGCCAGCGCGCCGCATTCGCGCAGCACTTCGATGAGGCGCGCGGGGTGGTCGTACATGAGCCCGCGCGAGATTTCCTGCCAGACGCGTTCGGGCACGAGGTGGTCGACTTCGCCGGCCTCGACCATCTCGCGCATCAGCGCGAGCGTTCCGGGCGCCAGCGTGAAGTCGCCGAAGCGCGCCGCGAAGCGCGCCACGCGCAGGATGCGCACGGGGTCTTCGGCGAACGCCGGGCTGACGTGGCGGAAGACGCGCGCCGCGATGTCGCGCTGGCCGCCGAAGGGGTCGATGAGGCGGCCTTCGGCATCCTCGGCGATGGCGTTGATGGTGAGGTCGCGGCGCGTGAGGTCTTCTTCCAGCGTGACGCTCGCGTCGGCATGGAAGACGAAGCCGCTGTAGCCCGGCGCGGTCTTGCGCTCGGTGCGCGCGAGCGCGTGTTCCTCGTGGGTCTCGGGGTGCAGGAAGACCGGGAAATCCTTGCCCACCGGGCGGTAGCCGGCGGCCAGGAGGTCGTCGGGGGTGGCGCCGACGACGACCCAGTCGTGGTCCTGCACGGGCAGGCCGAGCAGGCGGTCGCGCACGGCGCCGCCGACGATGTAGCGCTGGAAGCGGGCGGTCATGAGGTGCTCCGGGCGGGGGTGGGTTCGTAGCGCAGGTCGGGTGCGCGCGGGGCGCCCTTGATGCGCAGCGGCACGGGCTTGCCGCGCAGGGCGGCGAGGGTGCGTGGCGCGGCGGCCTGCAGTTCGGCGGTGAGGCGCAGGTCGATCTCGCCGCTGACCAGATCGGCGCCGCCGCCGCCCGCGAGCCGGAGCCAGGCGTTGCGGCTGGCGAGGTTCTCGGCCGTGAGCCGGCCGCCGGCGAGCACGAAGCGGCCGCTGGCGTCGCCGAGTTCGCTGCTTTCCTGTGCCGCGCCGCCCCGGGCGCCCATGCGCCCGGCGAGGATCGCGGGCGAGAGGGCTTCGAGCCCGCGCGCGAGATCCACGCCGCGCAGGCTCGCGCGCTCGGCTTGCCAGCGGATGTTGCCGGCGAGCCCCTGCAGCGGGGGCTGCCCCGGCGTGAGCGTGAGGCCGAGCGCGAAGCTGCCCCGCGCGAGACCGCTCAGCGGCAGCGTGCCCTGGGGGGCGAGGGCTTCCAGCCGCAGCGTGGTGAATTCGCCCTCGGCCGAGAGCTGGCGCGCGCCGGTGTCGCTGGCGAGGCGCGCGCGCACGTCGCCGCCGGCCAGGCGCGCGCGCAGGCCGTCGCTGGAGAGCTGGCCGCCGCGCAGGCTCAAGGGGCCGCTGAGGCTGTCGATCGCGAGGCCGCCCACGCGCAGGTCGAGCAGGCGCAGGCGGGCGTCCAGGGCGAGGCCGGGCCAGTCGGGCCATGGCAGCGTGGCGTCCTTGCGCCGCTCGGCGGGGGCGAGCAGGCGGTCGAGGTCGAAGCGCTCGCTGTCCAGATCGACGCGGCCGACGAGCGGAGAAAGGCTGTCGAAGGTGGCGTGCAGTTGCAGTGCGTCGTCGCCGAAGCTGGCCGTGCCGAGCAGCGTGCTGCGGCCGCGCTGCCAGTCGAAGCGGCCGCTCAGGCGGCCCGGGGCGCGGGTCGCGTCGAGCAGGGGGTGGCGCAGCGTGAGTTCGCCCAGCCCGTCGTCGAAGCGCAGTTCGCCCGCGCGCAGGCTGGCTTGCAGCGTGCCTTGCAGGTGCGCCGTGGCGCCCGTGCCGTCCTTGCCCTCGTGTTGCCACTCGAAACGCGCGTCGGGGCTGTGGAAGCCGGCTGCGGGTTCGGCGACGAGTTCGGGCAGTTCGAGGCTGAAGCCGCCGTGCTGGGCCACCGTGCGCAGGTCGACGCGTGCCTTGAGGGATTTGCCGCTGAGCGCGTAGCCCTGCCATGCGAGCTCGGGCAGGCTGGCCTGGAATTCCAGTGCCTGCGGGCCGTCGGCGCCGCGCAGGCGGACCTGCAGGGCGTGCACGCTGCCTTCCTGGCCGCCCTGCCGCCATTCGAGCCGCTCCGCGCCCAGCCGCTGGGTGGTGCCCTTGACGTCGTGCGTGTCGCCATCGAGGCGCAGGTCGAGCGCGTCGAGGCGGCCCGCGCGCAGGCCGTCGGCAAGCCGCAGGGCGGCTTCGCCGCGCAGCAGCAGGTCGGTCTCCTCGCGGCGGTCGAGCAGGCGGGCCTGGAGCTGGAGATGGCCGGGGCGCTCGGCGCTGCGGGTGCGCGCGCGCAGCGAGAAATCTTCCAGCAGATAGGGCGCGCTGCGCCCGGCGGGTTCGATGGCGGCGCGGGCGCCGCGCAGTTCGAGGCGGTCGGCCTGCCAGCGCCAGCCCTCGGGGGCGCTCGCGGGGGCCGGCGCGAAGAGATCGGCGGCGTTCCAGCGCCCGCTCGCGTCCTCGCGCAGACGCAGGGCGAGGTTGTCCACGCGCAGGCCGGTGATCTCGAAGCGGCGTTCGAAGAGCGGCAGCCAGGCGAGTTCCACGCGCAACTGTTCGGCGCTGGCGAAGGTTTCGTCCTGCCCCGGCTCGCTCAGGGCGAGGCGCTCGAAGCGCAGCGCGGGGCGCGGCCACAGGCTCAGCGTGGGCGGCGTGCCGAGCAGCAGCTTGCGCTGGTAGGTCTGCTGGAAGTAGCGGCCGGCGCCCTCGGCCGTCCGCGCGGCGTCGAAGCTGACCCAGGCGAACAGCGTCGCGGCGGCGCTGACGGCCATGAGGCCGCCGAGCAGGAAACCGCCGATGCGAACGAGTGAGGCCGGACGGATCTTCAAGCAGTGGGCTCCGGGAGGTCAGCGGGCCATGATAGCGCAGCCCATCCGGGCAGCCGTTCGAGCGCGGACGAGCGTGACCTCAGCCGTGTACGCGCGGCAGCAGGAGGCTGAAGCGGCTGCCGCCGTCGGGCGGGAAATCGGCCTCCACGCGCCCGCCGTGGCGTTCGGCGACGGTGCGCACCATGAGCAGCCCGAGGCCCGAGCCCGGCAGGCCGCGCCGGATCGCACCGGGCAGACGCGAGAAGCGCTTGAAGAGGCCGCTGCGTTCCTCGGGCGGAATGCCGGGGCCGTGGTCGCGCACCGCGACGCGCCAGAAGTCGCCCTCGGCCGTGAGGCGGATCTCCACGCGGCGGTCGTCGCCGCCGTACTTGATGGCGTTGGAGAGCAGGTTGGCCAGCGCGCGGTGGAGCAGTTCGCGGTTGCCGCGCGTGAGTGCTTCGTCGAAGTCCGCGGTGTTTTCGTCGAGCGTGACGCGCGCACTGCGGGCCTGGGCCCAGCACAGTTCGATGGCGTCCAGCGTGACCGGCACCAGATCGCAGGTCGTGAAGGCGGCCGGGTCCATGGCTTCGGCGCGCGAGAGCCGGAAGAGGTCGTCTATCAGGCCCAGGGCGCTGGCGGCGATGCCGCGCACGCGGCGCGGCAGGTCGATGCCGGGCGGCGGGGCGTCGATGAGGCTGATGACGGAGGCGAGCGGCGCGCGCAGGTCGTGCGTGACGAAGCGCAGGGTGTCCTCGCGCGCCTGTTGCGCGGCTTCGATGCGCGAGAGGTCGGCCATGCCGATCACGAGGCCCTGGTTCTCGAGCGCGGCGATGTTGACGAGCAGCGGCCGGTCGCCGGCGCGGATCTCGAGGTCCATGCCGCCGGCCGGCGCGTCCGGCAGGCCCGCGCGGCGGGGGAGGTCCGCCGGCCAGGCGAGCGCGCGCGTGCTCCTGGCCGCCATCGATCGTGAGCTGGCCAGCTCCATGACGTCCCTCGAGGTGCTCGGCTCGTCCCGGGACCTCGACGACGGCAAGCTATACGACGTCTACCTCGACGCCCGCAGCCTGCTCCGCTCGACCTTCCAGCTGAACGCGCCGTACCTGAACGCGGTCGGCCAGGAGCGCAACGAGGTCGTCGCGCTGGCGCGCCGCTTCCTCTTCCTGCCGCTGGCCTACCACTTCGACTTCCGTGAAGGAGCC
>JAVHXQ010000082.1 GCA_031119555.1 Candidatus Dactylopiibacterium sp. | reverse complement strand
GTACCGGGCCAGTCGCCCAGCAGGTGGAGCGGCACGTGGGCGGCATCGCCCTCGCGCAGGCGCTCGGCATCGCACAGCGCGGTGAGTGCGGCGCCTTCCGGCAGCGCGGCGAGCAGATGGCGGCGGACGTGCGTCACGCGCCCGGCCGCAAGGCGCAGCAGGCAAACGCCGCCCTCGCCCGCGCAAGCGACCCAGGCATCGCGGGGAATGCCTCCGGCATGCTGCGCGAGCAGGCGCCAGGTGGCCGGCTGGGCGCTGCGCAGCCGCCACGCCTGTGCCGGCGGCGCCCGCAGCGCGGTCACCAGGGCCGCCGGCAGCGCGCAGGCCGCGATGCGGCCCCGGGTGCGCCAGTCGGCCTCGATCCGCCAGGTTTGCGGCGACAGACCGAACAGGGCTTCGAAGCGCTGCCCGGCCAGGGTGCGCAACTCGTCGGCGCGCGCCGTGCCCTCGGGCACCGTGAGCATGGCGTAGCGCGCCCAGTCATCCGATACCGTGGCCTCGACGTGCGTGCCGGCCGGCAGCGCGGCAGCCTGCGCGAGCCGCGCGAAGGCGCCGGCCCAGTCCGGCGTGGCGCTGTCGAGCGCCAGCGTCGCGCGCGTCTGACCCGTGGCGTCGGCCAGTGTCAGGGCGTCGCGCCCGACCCACAGGCGCCAGGGGCGCTCAGGCAGCCAGCGTGACACGACGCACCTCCTCCAGCGTGGTTTCGCCGCGCGCCACGAGGCCCAGCGCGTCTTCGTACAGGCTGCGCGTGCCGTGGCGCCGCGCGGCCTCCATGATCTGGCGCATGGAGCGCCGTTCGACGATGAGTTCGGCGATCTCGGGATTCATCGTGAGCACTTCGGCCACCGCCTTGCGGCCGCGGTAACCCGAGCCGCGACAGTCGCCGCAGCCGCCGCCCTTGAGGAAGCGGTAATCGCGCACGGCGGCGGCGTCCAGCCCGGCGGCCGCGAGTTCGGCCTCGCCGGGCAGGTAGGGCTGCGCGCAGCGGCGGCAGGTCAGCCGCACGAGTCGCTGGGCGATCACGCCGTTGAGCGCCGACACGAAGGAGTAGAGATCCACGCCGATGTGATGGAAGCGGCCGAACACGTCATAGACGTTGTTGGCGTGCACGGTGGAGAGCACGAGGTGGCCGGTGAGCGCCGACTGCACGGCGATCTCGGCGGTTTCGCGGTCGCGGATCTCGCCGACCATGATCTTGTCGGGGTCGTGCCGCAGGATGGAGCGCAGCCCGCGCGCGAACGTGAGCCCCTTGCGGTCGTTCACGGGGATCTGCAGGATGCCCGGCAGCTGATACTCCACGGGGTCTTCGATGGTGATGATCTTGTCGCGGCCGTGGTTGATCTCGGTGAGCGCGGCATACAGCGTGGTGGTCTTGCCCGATCCGGTCGGCCCGGTCACGAGCACCATGCCGTAGGGCTCCTGCACGAGGCGGCGCAGCGTGGCGAGGGTGGCCGGGTCGAAGCCGGCGGCATCCAGCGTGAGGCCGCCATGCGCCTCGACCATGGCCTGCTTGTCGAGAATGCGGATCACCGCGTCTTCGCCGTGGATGCTGGGCATGATGGACACGCGCAGGTCGATCTCGCGCCCCATGGCCTCCACGCGGAAGCTGCCGTCCTGCGGCACGCGGCGCTCGGCGATGTCGAGTTCGGCGAGCACCTTGATGCGCGAGATCACCTGCTCGGCGAGCGTGATGCCGGGAATCGTCGAGACCGGGTCCAGCACGCCGTCGATGCGGAACTTGGAGACCATGCCCTGGGGCGTGCTCTCGAGGTGGATGTCGCTCACGCCCTGGCGCAGGGCGTCGTAGAGCGTGGAGTTGACGAGCTTGACGGCCGGGCTCGCGGCATCACTCACCGAGGCGAAGCTCAGGCTTTCGAGCGCGCGCGCCTCGTGAGCGGTGTCGCCGGCCACCGTGACGAGGCTGTCGACGGCACGTATCGAGGCCTCGTGGCGCGAGAGGTAGGCCTGGATGTCGGCCGGCAGTGCCAGACACCAGCGCGGCGCCTCGCCCGCGAGGTATTCCAGCCAGATCTGCAGGTCGGCATCGAAGGGGTCGGACAGCACCGCGAACAGCCCGCCGCCGGCCTCGCGCTGCAGCGTGCAGCCGCGTGCCTGCGCGCGGGCCAGCGGCAGCAGGTCGAAGGCCGGCGCGTGATCGAGCATGCCGGGCATCTCGACGACCGGGTAGCGGAAGTGCGCGGCCAGCAGGGCCAGCGCGCCGCGCGCATCCACGGCCGCCGTTTCGGCCAGCACGTCGAGCAACGGGCGCCCGGCCCGCGCGGCGGCGAGGCGCGCGGCGGACAACGCCTGGATGTCGCCGGGCGCGGCCGTCATTGCAGCGACCCCGCGAGATCGAAGATGGGCATGTAGAGCAGCACGATGATGACCCCGATCACGCCGCCGATGAGCGCCATCAGCGCGGGCTCGAAGACCTTGGAGAAGCGCTCGATCCAGCGCGCGCTCTCGCCTTCGTAGAAGTTGGCCGAGCGCATCAGCATGGCGCCGAGCTGGCCCGAGCGCTCGCCCACGCGCAGCATGCGCAGCGCGATGGGCGTCGACAGCGCATGGCGCTCGAAGGCTTCCGAAAGCGGCTCGCCATGCGCCACGTCGGCCCCCGCGCGGCGCAGGCGCTGGCAGGTTTCGGGCGAGAGTGCGCCTTCCACCATTTCCATCGCGGCCACGATGGGAATGCCGCCATCGAGCAGCATGCCCAGCGTGAGGTAGAGGCGCGAGAGTTCGAGAATGCGCGCGCGCTCGGAGATGCCCGGCAGGCGCCGTGCGAGCTGGGCCCAGCGCCCCTCGCGCGCGTTGCGCCGCACGAACCAGACGAGCGCGGCCACGAGTGCGGCAACCGTCGCGCCCACCAGCAGCGGATGCTGGCCGAGGAACTCGCCCCAGCCCAGCAGCAGCCGCGACATGAAAGGCATGTCGCGCCCGCTGTCCTTGTAGACGGCGGCAAAGCGCGGCACCACGTAGGTCATGAGGAAAAGCCCGACCAGCCCGCCCACGCTGAACAGCACGGCCGGATAAATGGTGGCCGAGACGATCCGGCTGCGCACCATGTCGAGCCGCGTCTGGTAGTCGATGTAGCGGCGCAGCGCCTGCGGCAGATCGCTCGTGCGCTCGGCCGCGCGCACGATGCCCACGAAGAGCGGCGGAAAGAAGCCGGCCTGGGCGGCCACGGCGTCCGACAGGCGCGCGCCCTCGCGGATGCGCGCGATGAGCCCTTCCATGATGCCGCGCGATACCGGGTTGGTCTCCTTCTCGACCAGCCCTTCGAGCGCCTCGACCAGACTCAGCCCGGCCTCGAGCAGCGCGAGCAGTTCCTGGCTGAACATCACGAGCGAGAAACCCCCGCGCCGCGCCGTGCGCACGCCGGCGCGCGCGGCATGCAGCGTCACGACCGCGAACTTGCGCGCCTCCACGTCGCGGCGCGCGGCGAGCGCATCCACCGCATCGACCGTGAGGGTCTGCAGGCGATTATCGGGCGAGAGGGCACGCACCTCGAACTGCATGCGAAGAGCCGGGGCGGCGCGTCAGTTCAGCACGTCGGCGGCCGCGTCGGCACCGCCGGGCTGACCGTCGGCACCGTAGGAGATCACGTCGAAGTCGCGCCCCCGCGTGCCCGGATTCTTGTAGAGATAGCTCTTGCCCCAGGGGTCGAGCGGGATTTCCTTGGCAAGGTAGGGGCCGCTCCAGGCGCGCACGCCCGCCGGACGCACCATGAGCGCGTTGAGCCCTTCGGCGCTGGTGGGATAGCGGCCGGTGTCGAGGCGGAAAGCGTCGAGCGCCTTGCCGAAGGACTCGATCTGCGCCTTGGCGACGTTCTGCTCGGACTTGCCGAGCTGCGAGAAATACTTCGGCCCCACATAGGCGGCGAGCAGGCCGATGATGGCCATCACCACCAGCAGTTCCAGCAGGGTGAAGCCCGGGGTGGGCAGCCGCGAACGGGCGCGGGGCAGGTATTGCGTCATGGCGATAGGCATCCTGTGGTGCGTATTCTTGTAGGCCCCGGCCTGCCGGACGGGGACGTCTCCTGGTGCGCTAGCCTGCCACAACCCCGGGGCACTTCCAATCTGGATCGCGAGCTGCCCGGCAAGTGGCGCGGCGCATTGGCGAAATTGCCAACACCGCCCCCTGCGCGCGCCGCCGGGCCCGGAGACAAAGGTGTAATCTGCGCGCTCCGCGCCCCGGACCGCAGACCACAGGAACGCCGCCCGCCATGCCACGCCGCGCCCCCGCACGAGGTTTCACGCTCATCGAGATGCTGATCTCGCTGGCCATTCTCGGCCTGCTCGCGAGCCTTGCCGTGCCGCTCGCGCAGGTGGCGCACCAGCGCAGCAAGGAGCAGGACCTGCGCCTCGCGCTGCGCGAGATCCGCAGCGCGCTGGACGCCTATCACCTCGCCGCCGAGCAGGGCATCATCCAGCGCAGCGTGGCCTCCTCGGGCTACCCGCGCACGCTCGACGAACTCGTGACCGGCGCGGTGGACCAGCGCAACGCGCGCGGCCAGAAGATCTACTTCCTGCGCCGCGTGCCGCGCGACCCCTTCGCCAACGACCCCGATCTGCCCGATGCCGCCACCTGGGGGCTGCGCAGCTACGCGAGCGAGGCCGCCGACCCGCAGGAAGGCGCGGACGTCTACGACGTACATAGCCGCTCGGAAGCCATCGGGCTCAATGGCGTGCCCTATCGCAAATGGTGAAGGCCGCCTCGCGCCGCGCCGGCGGCTTCACCTACATCGGCCTGCTGATCGTGGTGGCCATCGTGGGGCTGGGCGCGGCCATGAGTCTTTCGCTCGGCGTCATGGCGCAGCGGCGCCAGGTCGAGGACGAACTGCTGTTCACGGGCCTGCAGTACAAGCGCGCCATCCGCAGCTACTTCGAAGCGACGCCGCCCGGCATGACCGCCACGCCGCCCGCGCGCCTCGAAGACCTGCTGCGCGACCCGCGCTACCCCTCGCCGCGACGACATCTGCGCCGGCTCTACCCCGACCCCGTGACCGGGCAGGCCGACTGGGCGCTGATCCGCAGCATGGATGGCAGGGGCATTCTCGGCGTGCGCAGCCGCTCGACCGATGCGCCGCTGCGCGTGGATCATTTCCCCGAGGAGTTCTTCCACTTCAAGGGACGCAAGCGCTATGCCGACTGGCTCTTCGTGTACGGCGTGGTCTGTTCCGACACGGGCTGCGAGATCGACCCCGCGCAGAACGCCAACTGAGCCAGGCCGCGCGCAGGCCACGCGGCGCGGGTCGGCAGCGATGGCCGTGCCCCGCCACACCCGCGCCCGCCGGCACCCCGCGCACGGGGCCCGCGCTGCGCTCACCCCGCCACGGCGCCAGCAGCCCTGGCCGCGTCAGAGGGTATCGCCTTACGTCGCCACGCCGCACCGGCACGGGCGTGGGGGCGCAGAGGGCGCCACACGCTGCCTGCCGCAACGGGATGCGCCGCACCGCGAACATCCACGCGCCTATCTAGCACAAGGCCCGTGGATCGCTCCACGGGCCTTCCCGAAACACGCCCGGGCACGTTGCCCGGGCCGTGCGGGTCAGTAAGTCCAGTTTTCCTGGATGCGGTTCACCGGCGCCGGGTCGGGTCCGTTGCCCGGATCGATGCCGGTCTTCTTGCTGCCGCCGGTCTTGTCGATCGCGGTGATGTCCGACGGGCTCAGGTTGCAGGTCGCGGTGTTCCACTCACTGCCGAGGTTGCTCGACGAACCCGAGCCCTTCTCGACGCCCTTGTAGGTCGAGCAGACTTCGATCTCACCGTTCCAGCGCAGCAGCAGCACGTTGCGCAGGGTGGCGGTGTCGCGCGGCGAGCCGTTCGAGTAGGAGCTGTTCACGCCCACGATGGTCTGGTGGTTGTGGATGCGGCTGTTCTCGATGATGACCGTGCGCGGCCCCTTGTTGCCCGTGCAGTCGCCGCACGAACGGTAGAACTTGCCCCCCTTGGTCTTCCAGTTGTCGGCCACGAAGCGCGTGATGTGCAGCGTGCCCTGCCCGTTGTGCTGGAAGGTCTTGTCGGTGCCCAGGAAGGCTCCGCCGCAATCGACGCGCATGGTCGTGCCAGGTCCGCCCTTGGCGGTCGCGGCATCTTCGCCGATGTCTTCCCACCAGGTGTTGTACACCGAGCAGTTGCCATTGCAATGCACGCCGTCGGCGGCCTTGTCGCCGATCACGACATTACGCAGCGAAGCGCCTTCCTCGAGCAGGAAGACCGGGGGCTGACCCTCGCTCTGGCCGCCATCGGTGAGCTGGAAGCGCTGTCCGCCGCCGTCGTAGGTCGTGCCCGCCGGCACCACGATGCTGGCCGTCAGCGGAACCGTGCCGCTGGGTGCGGCATAGGCCGGGCAGCCGGGCCAGGCCTGCAGCGTGACGTTCGCGCTGGCGCCACCCGAGGAACTGGAGCTGGAACTGGTCGAGGAACTCGAACTGGAGCCCGCGCTCGACGAGCTGCCGCCTCCGCTGCTCGACGAACTGGAACTCGTGCCCGAGGGGACCGAGCATTCGTTCACGCCGCCGGCGATGCGGCTGCCAAAGGTGGCTTCGTTGCAGACGAAGCTGCCGCTGAGCGTCTTGTACACGAAGTTGTCGGCGCGGCCGAAGGCAACGTTGGTGTTGCTGGCCACCGTACAGGTCTTGTTCTCGCTGCAGATCGTCACGTAGCCGGCCGGCCGGTTGGCCGCCCACGCGCCCGCGCTGAGGCCCAGGGCCAGCGCGGCAAGCGCAATGCGTCTTACGTTCATCATGTGTCTCCTCGAATGTTTATCGTGCAAACCCGCCTGGCAGGCGGGCGCCGCAGCGCGTTGCAGGGCGCCGTGAGCTGCGGGGCGCATCGCTGCTGCAGATCAAAATGGTCGAGGGGCCAGGGCAGATCAAGGCCGATTCTGGCGGCGCGGGGTCGCGCGGGGACGAGCGGCGCAGCAATTTCGCACGCACGAGATCGCAAAAGGACAAGCCAAGCCCGGCCGGGGCTGGCGTGCGTCGCCAGCGGCGGGCTCTCGCGCCGCAACAAGCGGCATTCCGGGCATGCGAGCGGCATCGGGCGGCGGATTTGCGCGTGCGCAACGGACGCGGCCTCCGGGGCGGTCGTGTGATCCGCCCGCCGGAAACGACCACGGGGGCCGTGGCCCCCGTGCAGCGGCTGGCTGCCCGCGCCTGACGACGCGGGCACGCGAACCACTCAGTACGACGTCACG
>JAVHXQ010000003.1 GCA_031119555.1 Candidatus Dactylopiibacterium sp. | reverse complement strand
CATGCTGGTGGGCGCCGATTTCATCGAAGACACCCTGGGCGGCGGGCATCTCGAATGGGAAGCCATCGCCGACGCACGCGCGCGCCTGCTGGGCGGGCACACCGCCCCCGCGCTGCGCCACTGCCCGCTCGCGGCCAGCCTCGGCCAATGCTGCGGCGGCGTGGTCTGGCTCGCCTTCGAGGTCCTGCAGCCACGCGATCTGCCCGCCTGGCGGGACGCCGCCGCGCGCCAGGCCGCCGGCCTCGCACAGACCCGCATCCTGCAAGGCACGGGCGCGTCCGTCTGGAGCGCCACGGCCGAGGCTGGCGCGCTGCGCCTGCCCTCGCGGCCCGGCGCGGCCGACTGGCGCCTGACGCAACCGCTGGCGCCGCCCGCCTTCACGCTCAACGTGTATGGCGCCGGCCACGTCGGCGCGGCCCTCGTGCAGCTGCTGGCGCCGCTCGCGCTGCGCCTGCGCTGGGTGGATGCGCGCGCCGCGCTGCTCGCGCTGCCACCGCCCGGCGTCGAAGCGGTGATCTGCGACGATGCCGCCGAGGCCGTCGCGGGCGCCGCCCGATACAGCAGCCACCTCGTGCTCACGCACGATCACGCGCTGGATCTGGCGCTGACCGAAGCCATCCTGCGGCGCGGGGACTTCACCTGGTTCGGCCTCATCGGTTCGCAGGCCAAGCGCGCGCGCTTCCGTCAGCTGCTGGGCGCGCGCGGCATCGCGGCCGAAGCCTTCACGCGCGTGCGCTGCCCCGTGGGGGTGGAAGGCATCCGCGACAAAACGCCTCAGGCCATCGCGATCGCGATCGCGGCCGAAGTGCTGCAGCAGCGCGAGCGCCTTGCGCACGACGCCACGCCGCCGCAAGCCGCGCATCCCGGCTGAGGCGCAGCGCCGGCCCCGCTGCGCTGCGCGCGGAACGGGCGCCGCCATCGCCACCCCGTCCGGACGCCGCCGCGGCCAACGCGCGGCAAAGCACGGCCAGGCCGTCGCTGTGTCGAGCGGGTCGAGGCCGGTCGCAGGGCGGCGCCGGGCAGTCTGCTGGCGACCTCAGCGCCCCTTGCGTGGCGGCCCCGCGCGCGAAGCGGCCCGCGCCTCCGCCGGCCGGCCTGGGCTACCCGCCCTTGGGGCCCGGTACGGGCGGAGGGCGCCTCACCGCCCGCGCGGCGTCACGCCGACGGCAAGGCCTCGAGCGACCAGCGCCCGCCGCCCAGCAGCGTGAGCGCCTGCCCGTGGAAGGCGTGGAGACTGGAGCGGTGCCCCACGCTCACGAACGTGGTGTCGGGCAGTTCGCGGCGCAGCAGGCTGTACATCGCGTGTTCCAGGCCCTCGTCCATGGCGGAGCTGGATTCGTCCAGGAAGATCACCTGCGGGCGCACCAGCAGCGCGCGGCCGATGGCGAGGCGCTGCTGCTCGCCCAGCGACAGGATGCGCGACCAGTCGGCTTCTTCGTCGAGCTTGTCGACGAGGTGGCCAAGCTGGCAGGCGCGCAGCACCTCGGCCGCCTGCTCGCTGGAGGAAGCCGGCTCGGGGTAGTAGAGCGCGTTGCGCAGGCTGCCCAGCGGCAGGTAGGGGCGCTGCGACAGGAACAGCGCGGCGTCGCCCTGGGGCCGCACGACATGCCCTTCGGCGAACGGCCACAGGCCGGCCAGCGCGCGCAGCAGCGTGGTCTTGCCCACGCCCGACGGCCCCCGGATCAAGAGGGCGCTGCCCGGTGCGAGCGAGAACGACAGGTCGTCGAGCAGCACGTCATGTTCGGGCGTGCGCAGGGTGAGCGCCTCGACGCGGACGCCCGCGCCCTCGCTGCCGGCGCGGATGCCGGGCAGCGCGGCGGTCTGCTCGATCGCATCGAGAAAGCCGGTCAGACGCACGACCACCGCGCGGTAGCCCGCGAAATCATCGTAGGCGGTGCGGAAGAAGGAGAGCGAATCCTGCACCTGACCGAAGGCCTGCGCGGTCTGCATGAGGTCGCCCAGCGCGATCTCCTTCGAGAACAGTCGTGGCGCCTGGATGATCATGGGGAACACCACGGCGATCTGGCTGATGCCCAGGTTGTAGCCCTGCAGCTTGAGCGTGCGGAAGAGCACGTCCCACATGTTGCGGATGACGTTCGCGAAGCGCGTGGCGAGCGTGGCGGCCTCGACGCGCTCGCCACGGTAGAAGGCGATGTTCTCGCCGTACTCGCGCAGCCGGATCAGCGCGTAGCGGAAATCGGCGTTGAAGCGCTCGGACAGGAAGTTGAGCCGGATCAGCGGACGCCCGATCCAGACCGCGAAGACCGTGGCCACCGCCACGTAGATGTAGACGAGGAAGACCATCGCGCGCGGCACTTCGTAGCCGAACAGCGCGAGCGTGCCCGACAGCGCCCACAGCAGCAGCGTGAAGGTGAAGAGCGAGACGACCGCGTCGAGTACGCCCATCGAGAGCGCCACGGTGTTGTCGACGAACTGGCCGATGTCCTGCTGGATGCGCTGGTCGGGGTTGTCGATCTGGCGCGCGAGGTACTGGCTGCGGAAGTAGGCCTGGTTGTCGAGCCAGCGCCGCATGAGGTCTTCGGTCAGACGGGTGCGCCAGCGGATCTGGAAATTCTGCCGCACGTACACGGTGACCAGCACGCGCGCCACGTGCACGCTCGCGATCACGCAGAAGACCATCATCATGAACCAGAACTGCGGCGCATCGAGCTTCTGCATCGCGGTGTAGGCGCCGTTGTACCAGAACGAGAACAGCACGTTCATGCGCACCGTAGCCAGCGTGAGCAGCACGATCAGCGCCAGCATCGCGAGCGGCGCCCAGCCGTTGCGGCGCGGCTCCAGCGTGGGCCAGGCGATGCGCCGCACCTGGCGCCCCCAGCCCGTGGCGCGGCACACCCATATGACGGCGGCGACACCGGCGACGAGGCTGATGACGAAAGCCTTGGCGAGCCAGATCAGGCTCGCGAGCAGTTCCTGGTTCCAGTCCATGCAGAGTTCCCGGGGTTGGTGAAGCGGCGGCCTCGCGGCCCGTCTGCATGGTGCCAGATTTGCGGCAGCGCGGCAGCCACCCTTCCCGCCGTCGCGCTGGCTTGCCAGCGGCATGCTGCGGCGGCGCAGCGGAAGTCAGCCCGCCGGGGGGTCGCGCTCCAGCCAGTCGGGCGAGACCGGCTGCAGGCGCGCCCGGGCCTCCGGCTTGAGGATGAAGTAGCCCTGGAACGCATCCACGCCGAGGCGGTGCAGCGCGCGCGCCTGGCTCAGCGTCTCGACGCCTTCGGCGATCGTCTGCAGGCCGAAGCGCCGCGCGATCAGGATCGCCCCCTCGATGATCGCCGTGGAGCCGTTGTCCAGCCCGGCCACGAAGCTGCGGTCGATCTTGATCGCGTTGATGGGCAGGGCGTGCAGGCGCGAAAGCGACGAATAGCCGGTGCCGAAATCGTCGACGTGCACGCGCAGATCCATCGTGCACAAGCGTGAGAGCGTCAGCGAGACGCGCTCCACGTTGGCGGGCTCGAAGACGGATTCGGTCACCTCGATGTCCAGGCGCAGCGGCGAGAGGCCGGTTTCGCGCAGCACCTCGGCCACGTGCTGCGGAAAATCCGCGTCGCACAGCTGCAGCACCGACACGTTCACGGCCACGCGCGGCGCGGGATGCAGCCCGTCGGCGGGCCAGCCGGCCGCCTCGCGGCAGGCTTCGCGCAGCACCCACAGGCCCAGCCGGTTGATCGCCGCCGACTCCTCCACGATGGGAATGAACTCGTCGGGCGGCACCATGCCGAAGCGCGGATGCCGCCAGCGCAGCAAGGCTTCCAGGGTTTCGACGCGCCCGCTCGCGGCGGCCACGATGGGCTGATAGAGCAGGTGCAGCTCGCCGCGCTCGCCGGCCTGCTGGATCTCGAAGGCCAGATCGAGGCGTCGCCGCTGCTGGGGCGCCAGCTCGTCGCGATAGAACAGGAAGCTGCCACGCCCGTGGCGCTTGAGTTCGGTGAGCGCGAGATCGGCGGCATCCAGCAGATCGGCGGCGGTCTGACCATGCAGGCCCTGCACGGCGCTGCCCGCGCGCGCCGACACGAGGTGGGGCTCGCCGCTCACGGTGATTTCCGCCAGCAGGGTCTTGCGCACGATCTGCCAGGCCAGCCGCGCGCCAGCGGTCGCACCGCCCATCACGACGACGAACTCGTTGCCGCCCCAACGGGAAAAATCCGCATCCGGCGGCAGGGCCGCGCGCACGCGCTGCGCCACGTGGCACAGCACCTCGTCGCCCGCGGCATAGCCCAGGCGGTTGTTGATGAGCTTGAAATGGGCAAGGTCGAAGAGCAGCACCGCCACGCCGCTCGCCTCGTCGGGGCGCGGCTCCGGCTGGGCCTCGAGCCGCGCCTCGAGCCGCCGCCGCAGCCCGCGCCGGTTCAGGAGCCCGGTGAGCGCGTCGCTTTCGGCCATCTGTTCGAGGGCCAGCGTGCGCAGATGGACCTTCTCCTCCAGGCCGGCATTCAGGGTTTCCACCTCGTGCGCGCGCGCGACCAGGCGCTCGACGAGTTCGGCGCGCTCGATGCGCAGGGCCAGCGAGGTCAGCAGGATGCGGTGGTTGTTGTGATGGCTGAAGAACATCACGCCCAGAAACAGCAGGGCCAGGGCGGCCAGTTCGGGACGGGCGGGCTCGGCCGTGAGCATCACCGCCGCGCCGGGCACCAGCATGAGTACGATGAAGACGCGCCCCATCCCCTTCAGCGGCGCCAGCACTGAGGTGGCGCCCGCCGCGAGCGCCGAGAGCACGATGAGGGTCACGTACCGGCCTTCGTCGTCGAGCCGGGGCAGCCAGAAGATCGCCAGCCCGGCCCACAGCAGGGCGCTCGCGAGCTGCCCCGCCTCGATGCGCCAGCGCCACTCGGGCGGCAGCGCGGGCGCGGTCAGCAGACCGTGGGAGACGAAACTCGCCTGATTGAAGAAACGCAGGATGCTGGTGGCCAGCATGGCCGCGAACCATAGCCAGATCGCCACGCCGTGCTGGCTCACGATGGCGCTGACGCCCAGCGCGGTGATGCAGGCGACCACGATGCTGCCCGGCTGCTGCCGGTAGGCCTGGCGCAACAGCTCGGTGCGCGCCGCGGGCGAGCGCGCGAAATCGGGATCGATCCGGGTCATGCTCAGCTCTTCGACACGCGCGGCGAATTCTTGAGCCCGGTCGTCATCGCCCGCCCCGAACTGCCCGCAGAGCCCCGCGCGACTCCCCGGCGGGCAATGCGGAGCGTGCGAGCGGGCAGAACCCCACCCGGACGGAGTGCGCTCCGTATAATCGCGGGCTTCGAACACAACCGAGCAGAAGCGCCGCCATGCATACACCCGCTCCCGAGATCTTCAAGGCCTACGACATCCGCGGAATCGTCGGCCAGTCCCTCACCGTCGACACCGTGCGCGCCATCGGCCAGGCGCTGGGTTCGGAAGCGCTCGCGCGCGGCCAGAAGACCATCGTCATCGGCCGCGACGGGCGCCTGTCGGGCCCGGACTTCGCCGCCGCGCTCGCCGAGGGCATCACCAGCACCGGCATCGACGCCGTCGATATCGGCTGCGTGGCCACGCCCATCACCTACTTCGCGGCCTACCACCTGGGCGCGAACAGCTGCGTCTCGATCACCGGCAGCCACAACCCGCCCGAATACAACGGCCTCAAGATGGTGCTCGGCGGCGAAACCCTGTATGGCCCGCTGATCCAGGATCTGCGCCGCCGCATCGTCGCGGGCGATCTCGCGCGCGGGACCGGCACCCTCACGCACACCGACGTGCGCGCGGCCTACATCGAACGCATCCTCGCCGACGTGAAGCTCGCCCGCCCGATGAAGATCGTGCTCGACTCCGGCAACGGCGTGGCCGGCAACACCGCGCCCGAGCTGTATCGCCGCCTGGGCTGCGAACTCACCGAGCTGTTCTCGGAGGTCGACGGCAATTTCCCGAACCACCACCCCGATCCGTCCAAGCCCGAGAACCTCGAGGACGTGATCCATGCGCTGCGCAACGGCGACGCGGAACTGGGCCTGGCCTTCGACGGCGACGGCGACCGCCTCGGCGTGGTCACCAAGGACGGCGAGATCATCTACCCCGACCGCCAGCTCATGCTGTTCGCCGCCGACGTGCTCTCGCGCGTGCCGGGCGGCCAGATCATCTACGACGTGAAATGCACGCGCAACCTCGCCACCTGGGTGCGCAAACACGGCGGCGAACCGGTCATGTGGAACACCGGCCACGCGCTCGTCAAGGCCAAGCTCAAGGAAACCGGCGCGCCTCTCGCGGGCGAGATGAGCGGCCACATGTTCTTCAAGGAGCGCTGGTACGGCTTCGACGACGGTCTCTACACGGGGGTGCGCCTGCTCGAGATCCTCTCCCGCAGCCCCGACGCCAACGCCGTGCTCAAGGCTCTGCCCGACGCGGTGAGCACGCCCGAGCTCAACATCAAGATGAAGGAAGGCGAGCCCGTGGAACTCGTCGAACGCCTCAAGGCGCGCTCGACCTTCGAGGGCGAACTCGAGCGGATCACGCTCGACGGCCTGCGCGTGGAGTTCGCCGACGGCTTCGGTCTGGCACGCTCCTCCAACACCACCCCGGTCGTGGTGCTGCGCTTCGAGGCCGACAACGAAGCCGCGCTGATCCGCATCCAGAGCCGCTTCCGCGACGCCCTGCAGACGGCCTGGCCGGGTATCGCGCTGCCGTTCTGACCCCATCGCCCGCCCCGCGCGGCGGGTGTCGATGGCCGCGCCCCTCGCGGGGCGCGTCTCAGCTCACCGAGGCGGGCGCGAGTTCGCGCGCATCGGCGAGCAGGCGGTCCACCGTTTCGGCCTGGATGTCCCAGGCGCACATCAGGCGCGCCGCCCCGGCGATGAAGTTGTAGAAACACCAGCCACGCGCGCGCAGCCCGGCTTCCATCGCGGCGGGCAGATCCACGAACACGCCGTTGGCCTCCGTCGGAGCCCGCAGCTGCACGCCCGGCAGCGCCGCGAGACCGTCGGAAAGCCGCCGCGCCATGGCATTCGCATGCGCCGCATGGCGCAGCCAGACATCGTCCTCGAGCATGCCCAGCCACGGTGCGGCGAGAAAGCGCATCTTGGAGGCGAGCTGGCCAGCCTGCTTGCAGCGCCAGGCAAAATCCTCGGACAGGCGCCGGTCGAAGAAAACGACCGCTTCGCCCACCGGCAGGCCCATCTTGGTCCCCCCGAAACAGAGCACATCCACGCCCGCGCGCCAGGTCAGATCGGCCGGGCTCACCCCCAGCGCCGCCACGGCGTTCGCAAAGCGCGCGCCATCCATGTGCAGGCGCAGGCCGTGCGCGCGCGCGCACTCGCTGATCGCACCGATCTGGGCCGGCGTATAGAGCGTTCCCATCTCGGTCGCCTGCGTCAGCGTCACGACCTTGGGCTTGGGGTAATGGATGTCGTCGCGCCACTTGACGAGTCGCGTCACGTCGGCGGGCGTGAGGCGCGCCGGCTCGCTCGCGGCCGTCAGCAACTTCGCGCCATTGGAGAAGAATTCGGGCGCGCCACATTCATCGGTCACCACGTGCGCGAGTTCGTGGCAGATCACGCTGTGATACGACTGGCACAGCGACGCCAGCGCCAGCGAATTCGCGGCCGTGCCATTGAAGACGAAATACACGTCGCACTCCGTTTCGAAGAGCGCGCGCATGCGGTCGGTCACACGATGCGTCCAGTCATCCTCGCCATAGGAAGGGGCGTGACCGGCATTGGCTTCGAGCAGGGCGGATAGGGCTTCGGGGCAGATCCCCGCGTAATTGTCACTGGCGAAATGCTGGCTCATCGGGGCTCTCGTGAAAGCGGGCGGCAGAAACGAACAGGGCGCCTCGCGGCGCCCCGTCTAGCTTACTCCCGCCCACTCAGAACCGGTAGCCGATCCCCACCCCCCAGGTCGTCGGGTTCAGGCCCACGGTGCCCACCTTGGAATCGCCCACCTTCACGTCGGTTTCCATGCGGATGTGCTTGACGTCGAAATTGAGCGACAACTGCTTGGTCAGCGCGTAATCCAGGCCGAGCTGGAGAACCGGCCCGAAGCTGGATTTTTCGATCGAGGCGCCACCGCCGAGGATGTTGTGGGTCCGCGTGAATCGCGTGTAGTTGACGCCGATGCCGACATAGGGCCGGAACGCCCCGAGTTCGGTCGCGTGATACTGCACCATCAGGGAGGGCGGCAGAGCCTTGATCGAGCCTTCCTTGACACCGCCCACCTGGATATCCACGCGTTGCGGATAGGTCAGGACCAGTTCGGTGGCGATGTTGGGCGTGAAGAAGTAGCTGAGGTCGAGTTCGGGAATCCAGCGGCCGCTGGCCTCGACGCTGGTAGTGCCGCCCAGGGGCAGGCCGCCGCGCTGGTCATTTTCGAAGCTGGCATAGACCGCGCGCGTGCGGACCATGAAAGAGCCTTCCTGAGCCTGGGCGATGCCCGAGGACAGCAGCGCGATGGCAGCGGAAATGAAAGCGAGTTGTTTCTTGAACATGTGATGCCCCCCTCTGTTGGAATGAACTTCGGATCTGCTTGATTTTATTCAACAAAACACTATCAGCAACACGGGCTTTCACTTAGCATGTTTGAGTCAGGCCCGGGCGCATCACGGACTCGGTGGAGCGTGGAAGTGGCTTGGCAAGCCTTCCGCGAGGGTTCGCCCGCCCCGGCGGCGCCGGCTCCTGAACCTCTACCCCTTCTGTCTGAGGCATCCCGCGCACGCGCGGTCCGGTCTCCCGGCACCGGCCCCTCCCGCGCGCAGGCGCATCTGCAGGCGCCCCCTGCCACGGCGGTCGGACACCCGCCCCGGCCCGGCCGGCGCCGCACCGAAAGCCTCCCACGGGTCCGAACCTCTGCCGCCTTCAAGCTGCCACGGCGCCGCGAAACCCCGCCTCGCGCCATGGCGGGAACTCGTCCTACATGCGTTACGGCGGGCTGCCTACAGGCGACTGCCTTGGCACAGACCACGCTGAAGCAAGCCCGCGCAGTGCGGTGCATGGTCTGAAGGAGCCCAGCATGACGAGCCACATCCTCACTGGAGAAACTTCGCGCACCCTCGTGGGCGCGATCTACGCGGACCGGGCGGCGGCCACCGCCGTGGCAAGCCGGCTCATCGCCCATGTCGCGCTGGCTACCTGGCAGGTTTCGGTGCTGCACCCCGGCGACACGGCCTTTGCCCGCAAGCTCGAGCCCGAGCGCGAAGGCATCTGGCACACGCTGATCCGCTCGCACGTGGTGCTGGGCCTGGCCGGCATGGTGCTGGGTGCGGTGATCGGTGGCGTGATGGTGATGGGCAACCTCATGAGCGCGGCGGATTCCCCGGGCGCCGTGATGGCCGCCGCGGTCGGCTTCTGCACGATGGGCGGGATGATGCTGGGCGGCCTCATCAGCCTGCGGCCCGACCACACCCGCGTGAATGAGCGCCTGCGCGGCGCGCTTGCCGAAGGCAAATGGGCGGTCGTGGTGCACCCGGCCGACACCGACCAGACACGCCGCGTCACCGACCTGCTCGAAGGCAGCGGCGGCGAAATCGTGCGCTCGATCTGAGCCCTCTCCCTCCCCTCCGCTTCATCCCCCCGACAAGGAGTCGATCATGCCCCTGCGTTCCGGCAAGAGCCGCGCCACCATCAGTCACAACATCAAGACGCTGATCCACGATTGGGAAGAGGACGGCACCCTCGGCAACAGTCGTCCGGAGTCGCGCCGCAAGGCGCAGCGCCAGGCGGTGGCGATCTCGCTCGACAAGGCGGGCGTGTCGAACCGCCGTCCGAAATCGCGCGACCACCGTCGCACCCGTGACGACGAGCGCTGAGGATCGATGCAATGACGCAGGACACCCAGGAACAGAAGCACATCAACCCGCCCCAGCACCAGGATCGCCAACCCGGCCTCGAAAGCGAGATGGACCCGCGTCCGCTCGCCCTCAACGCCGAACCGGGGAGCCTGCGCCTGAGCGGTGAAGTCTCCCTCATCAGCGGCGGCGACAGTGGCATCGGTCGCGCGGTCGCGCTTGCCTTCGCCAAGGAAGGTGCGCATGTGGTGATCGTCTATCTGGACGAGCACGATGACGCCGAGGAGACCGCCGCCATGGTGCGCGCGCTGGGGCGGGAATGCCTCTGCGTGGCGGGCGACATCGGTGACCCGAAGTTCTGTGCCGACGCCGTGCGGCAGACGCTCGAGCGCTTTGGCCGCCTGGACGTGCTCGTCAATAACGCCGCCGAGCAGCACCCGCGCGAATCGCTGGCGGAAATCACCTCCGATCAGCTCGAGCGGACCTTCCGCACCAACGTGTTCGGCATGTTCTTCCTGACCCAGGCGGCGCTGCCGCATCTCGAAGAGGGCGCGCGCATCATCAACACGGCCTCGGTCACGGCCTACCGCGGCAGCCCGAAACTGCTCGACTATGCCGCCACCAAGGGCGCGGTCGTGGCCTTCACGCGTTCGCTCTCGCAGCAGCTGCTGCCGCGCGGCATCCGCGTCAATGGCGTCGCGCCCGGGCCGGTCTGGACGCCCTTGATTCCTTCGACCTTCACCGCGAAAGAGGTCGCCGAATTCGGCGGGCACGCGCCCATGCAACGCGCCGGGCAGCCGGTGGAGATCGCGCCGGCTTACGTGTTCCTTGCCTCGGCCGACGCTTCGTTCATGGCCGGCCAGATGCTGCACCCGAACGGCGGCGAGATCATCAACGGCTGAGGGCTGCGCGCCCGAAAAAAAACCACGCCCGTGCGGGCGTGGTTATTTCGTCAAGCGTGCCTGACCGGCTCAGAGCCTCAGAGCCGCCCGGCCACCCAGCTCCGGACCCCGGCCAGCGCCGCCGGCAGCGCGGCCGGGTCGGTCCCGCCCGCCTGCGCCATGTCGGGACGTCCGCCGCCCTTGCCACCGATCTGCTGCGCCACGAAGTTCACGAGTTCGCCAGCCTTCACGCGGTTCGTCAGCTCCTTGGTCACGCCGGCGATGAGGCTGACCTTGCCTTCGTTGACGGCCGCCAGCACCACGGCCGCCGAGCCGAGCTTGTCGCGCAGCTTGTCGACCGCCTCGCGCAGGGCGGGCACGTCGGCGCCTTCCAGGCGCGCGGCCAGCACCATCACGCCGCCCACGTCCTCGGCCTGTGCGGCCAGCGCATCGCCCTGGCTGGAAGCGAGCTTGCCCTTGAGCGCGGCCAGCTCCTTCTCGAGCGTGCGCTTCTCTTCGACGAGCGCGGCCAGGCTCTGCGGCACGGCGCCGCGCTGATGGCTCACGCGCAGCAGGGTGGCGCATTCGTTGACGTCGGCCGCCACGTCGATCACGTAATTCACGGCGGCTTCGCCCGTGATGGCCTCGACGCGCCGGATGCCCGCCGCCACGCCGCCTTCGCTGACGATCTTGAAGAAGCCGATGTCGCCCGTGCGCGCCACGTGGGTGCCGCCGCACAGCTCGCGCGAGGAGCCGATGTCGAGCACGCGCACCGCGTCGCCGTACTTCTCGCCGAAGAGCATCATGGCGCCGCTCTTCTGGGCGTCCTCAATGCCCATCACGCGCGCCTGCGTGGCGGGGTTCAGCATGATCTCGCGATTGACGATGCGCTCGACCCGGATGATCTCGTCCTCCGACAGCGCGGCGGTATGCGCGAAGTCGAAGCGGGTCTTCTCGGCGTCGACCTGCGAGCCCTTCTGCTGCACGTGGCTGCCCAGCACTTCGCGCAGGGCCTTGTGCATGAGGTGGGTCGCGGAGTGATTGCGGGCCACCGAAGCGCGGCGCGTGCCATTGACGCGCGCGTCGATGATGTCGCCGACGCGGATCTCGCCCTCGACGACGCGGCCGTGATGGCCGAAGACATCGGCCTGGATCTTCTGCGTGTCGTCCACCTCGAACCGCGCCGCACCGTTCTGCAGGAAGCCCGCGTCGCCGCACTGGCCGCCGGACTCGGCGTAGAACGGCGTGTTGTCGAGCACGAGCACGGCATCGTCGCCGGCACGCACGACTTCGGCGGGGCTGCCATCCACGTAGAGCGCGGTCACCTTCGCGTCTTCGACCATGAGCTTCTCATAGCCGTGGAAGGTCGTCGGCTGGCCCGAGTATTCCAGGCCCAGCGCCATCTTGAATTTGCCCGCCGCGCGCGCCTGCTCGCGCTGGCGCGCCATCGCCGAGTTGAAGCCGGCCTCATCCACCGACAGGCCGCGCTCACGCAGCACGTCGGCCGTGAGGTCCAGCGGGAATCCGTAAGTGTCGTGCAGCTTGAAGGCCGTCTCGCCGTCCAGCCCCTGCCCCTCGCCCAGCGCGGCCAGCGCGCTTTCCAGGATCTCCATGCCGTTGGCGATGGTCAGGAAGAAGCGTTCCTCCTCCTGCTTGAGCACGTCGGTGATGCGGCGCTGGCGCGCGACGAGCTCGGGGTAGGCCGAGCCCATCTCGGCGGTCAGCGCGGCCACGAGCTTGTAGAAGAACGGCTTGCGCGCGCCGAGCTTGTAGCCGTGGCGGATCGCGCGGCGGGCAATGCGGCGCAGCACGTAGCCACGGCCTTCGTTGGAAGGCACCACGCCGTCGGCCACCGTGAAGGCGCACGCGCGGATATGGTCGGCGATCGCCTTCAGCGACGGCGAAGCCGGGTCGACGTCCACGCCACCCGCGACCTCGACCTCGCGGCGCGCGGCCGCCATGAGATTCACGAAAAGGTCGATGTCGTAATTGGTCGGCACGTTCTGCAGCACGCGCGCCAGACGCTCCAGGCCCATGCCGGTATCGACGCTGGGCTTGGGCAGCGGGTCCATGACGTAGTTGCCGTTCTCGTCGACGCGACGATTGAACTGCATGAACACGTTGTTCCAGACCTCGGTATAGCGGTCGCCGTCTTCATCGGGGCTGCCGGGAGGGCCGCCCGCCACGCCCGGCCCGAAGTCGTAGAAGATCTCGGAGCAGGGACCGCAGGGGCCGGTGTCGCCCATCATCCAGAAATTGTCGGACGCGTAGCGCGCCCCCTTGTTGTCGCCGATGCGCACCACGCGCTCGGGCGGCAGGCCGATCTGGCGCGTCCAGATGTCGTACGCCTCGTCGTCCTCGGCATACACCGTGGCCCACAGGCGTTCCTTGGGCAGCTTGAAGACCTCGGTCAGCAGTTCCCAGGCGTAACGGATCGCGTCCTGCTTGAAGTAGTCGCCGAAGCTGAAGTTGCCCAGCATCTCGAAAAACGTGTGGTGACGCGCGGTGTAGCCGACGTTCTCGAGGTCGTTGTGCTTGCCGCCCGCGCGGATACACTTCTGCGCCGTCGTGGCGCGCGTGTAGGGGCGCTTGTCGAAGCCCAGGAAAACATCCTTGAACTGGTTCATCCCCGCGTTGGTGAACAGCAGCGTGGGATCGTCGCCGGGCACGACCGGGCTCGACGGCACGATCTGGTGGCCCTTGGAGGCGAAGTAATTGAGAAAGGTCGAACGGATGTCTGCGGCTTTCATGGGCGGGCCGTACGGAAATCGTTGGGAATCAAGGGGCGGAATTCTAACCCGGAACCCCGCGCGGGCGTGAGTCTGCCCCGCGCCCGGGCAGCCTGCGCGACGCGGCGCACCACCCTCGCCCGCAGGGGAACTTGACGCACGCCACACTAATAAGAATAATTCGCATCTGCGCGCATTCTACCGGTGGCCCCCGCCGGCTCGCGCCCCCTCCGCTTCTCCGGCTTCACCATGCGCTCCCTCTCTCTTCAACAGCCCCTTTCCGAACGCGCACTGAGTCTCGTGCTCGTGGTCGGCCTGCACCTGGCGGTGGGAGCCGCACTGGTCACGCTCGCGCAACCCGTGATCCGGCAGGTTTTCACACCGCCGCTGCGCATGGAACTCGTGACCGCTCCCGAGCCCAAGCCTGAAGTCGCCGCACCGCAGCCCGAGCCGCCCAAGCCCCTGCCGATGAAGCAGAGCGTGAAGCCGCAGCCGCGCCCCGCGCCGCCCAAGCCCGCCCCCGCGCCCGTGCTGCAGACCGAGGCGCCCGCCCCCGCCAACAACGCGGCCATCATCACGGCTCCGCCGCCGCCAAAGGAAATGCCGCCCGCCGCGCCGCCACCCGCCGCGGTTGCCGGGCCGACACAGGAAGCCCTGCAGGCACCGCGCCACGACGCGGACCACCTGCACAACCCGAAACCGCCCTACCCACGGTCGTCGGTCGCACTGGCCGAAGAGGGCACGGTCTGGCTGCGCGTGCAGGTCAGCGAGGACGGCCGCCCCCTGCAGGTACTCATCGACAAAGGCTCGGGCTTCCCGCGCCTGGACCGCTCCGCGCGCGACACCGTCGCCTCGGCCTATCGCTTCCAGCCCGCTCGCCTGGGCGAGCGCGCGGTCGTGGGCTGGGTGCGCTTTCCGATCCAGTTCCAGCTTGACCGCTGAAGCTTCCTCCCCTTCCTGATCCGCCGCACAGACCCCACCATGGAAAACCAGACTCTCGGCTTCGCCCACTTCATCTCCCACGCGGACGGCCTCGGCAAGACCCTGTTCGTGATCCTGCTCGTGATGTCGCTGGCCTCGTGGTATTTCATCATCACCAAGACGATCAGCAACCTGAGGCTGCGCCGCGCCTCCGAACGCTTCGTGAATTTCTTCTGGAACGCGAGTTCCATCGAGGAAGTCCGGGGCGAGATCCACACGCACGGCGCCCATGAGCCTTTCTCGCACCTGACGAGCCACGCCATCCACGCGCGCGACCACCACGTGCGCACCGGCGGCGGCAAGATCGCCGAAACCGGCGGGCTGGCGGACTTCCTCACGCGCAGCATGCGCAAGGTCATCGACGAGGAGACCGCGAAGCTCGAAAACGGCCTCACCGTGCTGGCCACGGTGGGTTCGACCGCGCCTTTCGTGGGGCTGCTGGGCACCGTCTGGGGCGTGTATGGCGCGCTGGTGTCGATCGGCATGAGCGGCGCCGGCACGCTCGACAAGGTTGCCGGCCCCGTGGGGGAAGCGCTGATCATGACCGGGCTGGGGCTGGCCGTCGCGATTCCGGCGGTCGTGGCCTACAACAGTTTCACGCGCCACAACCGGCTCACCCTCGCCAGCCTGGACGCCTTCGCGCATGACCTGTTCGCCTATCTCACGACCGGCGCTCACAATCAGAACGGCAAGATCGTTTCGCTGAACCAGGGAGCGGCGTGATGGCCTTCGGCGGATTCAACAAGGACGGCAACGCCGCGCCGATGGCGGAGATCAACATGGTCCCGCTGATCGACGTGATGCTGGTGCTGCTGGTGATCTTCATCCTCACCGCGCCCTTGCTCACGCACGCGGTCAAGGTGGAGCTGCCGCGCACCTCGAACGAAGAGAACCGTGTGCAGGCCGAGCGCATCGAGATCGCGCTGACGCCCGACTCGGCGATTTTCTGGAATGGCGAGAAAGTGGATGAGGCTGGCATGGAAGCGCGCTTCCAGGCAGCCGGCCAGGCCGTGACCGATCCGGCCGGCGCGCCGGAGATCCACCTGCGCGCGGACAAGACCACGCCCTACGAGATCGTCGCCAAGGTGATGGGAGCCGCCTCGCGCGCCAAGCTCTCCAAGATTGCGTTCGTGACCCAGCCCGAATCCTGACCGGTCGCTGGACCACGCCACCACCGCGGCCCAGGGCCGCGTTTTTTTTGCGCCCCCCGCAAGCACGCCTCCCCGGTCGCTCACCACGCGCTCACCGTCGCTGCGCCGATGCGCCCCACCGGGCTCCGGCGGGCCGGGCGGGCAAGGCTTTGTCGCCTTGCCCCCTCGCCCTCTTGCGCTCCCTTCGTCACCCCTTCGCGCACGACGCGCGACCGTCGCACGCCCCGCCCCGGCAAACCGGGCCGGGGCGCACGCACGGGCTCAATCCAGCGACTGGGGCGCGTAGCCTCCCCGCTGTCGCTGCGACAGCCACAAGCCTCCGAACACGATCATGAGGACGGCTGGCAGGAGACTGAACTGCATCAGCGCGGTCTGCGTATCGTGCTTGTCCATGAGCCCCCCCACGATGGGCAGCGCCACCATGACCGAGAGCATGCCCGCGCCACCCACGAGATTCAGCAGGAAAGCGCCGCCACGCGGAAACTGCTCCGTCGTGACCGCGAGCATCGTGGGCCAGAAGAAGGTCTTTCCCACGCCAAACAGCGTCGCCCCGGCGAACGCGGCCCAGCCCGCCCATTGCGCATGCGGATCGAGCACACCCAGCACGGCCAGACCGGCGAACGACAGGACCGCGCTGCCGGTCAGCACCGCATAGGGCGACATCCGGTGGAACAGCCAGCCCGCCGCGTACTGACGCAACAAGAACATCAGGCCGGCGGTATAGACCAGGAACAGGATGGCGTTCTTCCCAAGCGTCGGCAGCAGATCGGACATGATCTTGGCGAACCACTGGTCGGGCGCCAGTTCGGTGGCGGCGGTAAGCCACATCAGCGCGAACAGCAACAGGAACATCGGGCGGCGGATCTCGGCCAGCATGTGCAGCGTGGGAATCCGCGCGCTCACGCGCTCGGAGGGCGGGTACTGCAGCGGCAGGATCATCCACAGGTAAATGACCACCGGCACCGCCACGCTCGCGAGGCGGACCTCCCACCCCAGCCCCATGCGCCCGAGCATCCAGGCCACGAGACCGCCCACCACCAGCCCGCCGGGCCACCAGGCATGCAGTTTGTTGAGCATGCGGCGCTTGTCGTGCCGGAACAGCGTGGCCACGAGCGGGTTCGTCACGCCTTCGACGATGCCCTGGGCGATCCCCGTGAGCAGGAAGCCCCAGTAAAGGATGGTGGTCCCCATGGAGTCGCGCAGCTGCTCGACTTCAGCGCTGGCAGGGGGCGCCAGCAGGATCATGCCGATGCCCACCAGATAGCCCAGGCCGGAGAGGATGTGCAGGGGCTTCATGCCGATCAGGTCCACGATCAGCCCACTGACAAAAATGCCCAGCGTGAAGCCCCAGAACACCGAAGACATGGTTAGACCGATCAGGGCGTTGGAAAGGTGATACTGCTGTGCCACGGGCTGCAGGATGTCGGCACGGATCGAGAAGATCATGGCGGTCACCATGATGGACAGACAGCTGGCCGCGAAGAGGCGTTGGGACGGGTTCATTTCGCCTCCAGCGCGCTGAGGTCGACTTCGGCGAACGCATACACCAGACAGAAGCTGTCCATCGGCATCACCGGATTGGAGAAGATCATCCGGGTGTGGCGGCCGCGGTCGCCAAAGACCTGCAGCGCGAGGTCCGACGCGCCGTCGAGCGCCTTGGGATGATCGTGGAAGCCCTCCGCGACGTTGAGGATTCCCTCGAGGCGGTAGATGCGGCGGATATGGCGCAGCTCTCCGACCGCGCATTTGAGCTGGGCAATGGCGTTCAGCATGGCCAGGCGGCAGGCGGCGTAGCCTTCGGAAAGATCGAGCTCGCGGCCCAGGCGCCCCTTGAACTGGAGCTCACCGTCGATCCAGGGAAACTGGCCCGAGATCATGAGAAGGTTGCCGACGATGCACCAGGGCTCGTAATTGCCCAGGGCCTGCGCCGCGACGGGCAGTTTCAGCCCCAGCGCGACCAGGCGTTCTTCGGGTGTGGCGGATGCTTGCATGATGGTCTCCTCCTGTAATGACAGGACGTGCGTCATGAAACCGTCGCGGCACGGGCGACGGGTTGTCTTTCGATGGTGTTTTCAGCCCCGCAGCGGCTGCATCCAGCGCGAAAGCGCGTCGGGATGCGTCGCAAGCCAGGCCTCCGCGGCTTGCTCGGGGGTCTGGCCGCCACGGTTGATCGCAAGATCGAGCTGCGAAACGATGGCGTTCGACAGACGGATGTTGTCGAGCACCTGCAGCTGTGGCGGGGTGAAGACTCCGAGCCGGTCGGCGCGGGCGAGCAGCACGGCGCGGTCGACGGAGCCCAGGAGGCCCCTGGGATCCGCGAGTTCGCGAATCCGGTGGCGGGCATGCAGGAACTGCGGATGCCACAGCGGCACGACGACCCAGCGCCCGGCCTCGACCGCTTTCTCGAAGGCCGAGAAGCAGTCGTCCTGCGAGCCGGTCTGAAAGCGGTAGCCGGCAGCGCTCAGGCCGTATTCCTCCATCATGCGGATCGAGAACCGCGTGATCCCGGCGCCCGGACCTATCCCCTGGATCAACGGCGTCATGCGCTCGCGGACTTCCGGCTTCAGCAGATCCGTCACGGAAGACACGGCGCTTTCCGGCACGTAGTCGGGCACGCCCCACAGCGCATGCGGCTCATAGTGCAGGCCGAACTCGCGCGTGGGCACGACCTCTTCCACGCGGCGCTGGTAGAGGCCATGGCTGGACGGAAGCCAGGCCGAAACCACCATGTCGATCTCACCGGCGCGCAGCTGCTCGAAGACGGCCTCGTGCAGGGCATGGCTCGGCACGACGGCCAGACCCATGCGCTGCAGCACCGCGCACACGACGGCCGACGTCGCTCGGTGAAAGCTCAGATCGATGACGCCCACGCGCAGCGGCGGGCGCGCCGGCTCGCGCGCCACGGCGTGCCCCAGCGGCAAGGCCAGCGCGCCCCCCATGACCAGCAGGCAGCGACGCTGGCGCGAGACGGGCGCGTTCATGATCCGATCTCCAGGCTCGGCATCGGGGTGCCGACGATGCGGTCTTGGGGAGAGCAGGGAAAGATCAGCTCGATCGTGATGCCATTGGGATCTTCAAGGAACAGCTGGTGTTCGCCGACCTCCGGCACGATGCGCTCCCTGAAGACATACCCCGCCGCCAGGAGGTGTTCCTGCTGCGCGGCGAGGTTGGTGCCGCGCAGCGAGACGTGATCGAGCCGCCCCGAGCCGGGCTTGTCCTCGCGCAGGCCGAGATAGGCCTCGGCGGCGGCGTCCTGCCCGGTGCGGGCAACGATGTGCAGGATGGGCCGCCCGCCGGCGTACAGCCAGTGACCGGGAAAGCGGAAGGGCGGCCGGAAGCCGGGCTCCAGACCCACGGCGTTGGTATAGAAGGCCGCGGTGGCCTCGACGTCGGAAGTGCGGATCGTGAAATGATCCAGACCAGTGATTTGCATTGGGTGTCTCCTGTTGGCATGGGATGGACTGCAAGCAAGCATGGTCTTGCCCCGCACCGGCCTAATCGCGCCGGGACAACCTCCGCCAGAGCGGAAGCAGCGCGGCGTGAAACGACGGCACACGAATACGGCCCGACCTGCTCATCTCTGAATTTATCGAACGATAATCAAAATTATCATGCGATCATTTTTGAAGTAAATCTTCCGTGAGTAAGGATTTCCCTGAGGTGAGCGGCGCACAGAGAACCGGCCGGGGTACGGTGAAATCCCCGCAACGACGCCAGCATCTGGCGGGGCAGGATCGCCAGGAGCAGATCATCGACCGCGCGGTCGAGCTGTTCGCGCAGAAGGGCTTCGCCCTGACCACGCGCGAGCTGGCGAGCGGACTGCAGATCACGCAGCCCCTGCTCTACCGCTATTTCCCCAGCAAGCAGATGCTGATCGAAAAGGTCTACGAGCGCGTCTTCTTCAGCCGCTGGAGGCCGGAATGGGCGCAGTGGCTGGCCGACCGGCGCCAGCCCTTCCGTCAGCGCCTCATCCACTACCTGACCGATTACACGCAGGCCATCCTGCACAACGAGTGGGTCCGCATCTTCCTGTATGCCGGCCTGCAGGACCCCGCGCTCAACCAGCGCTATCTGGCCATGCTGCACAAGGATGTCTTCTCGGTGATCAACGCCGAACTGCGCCACGAGAACCACGCGGACGCGCCGCCCGACGCACGCCAGATCATGCTGGAGACGGAGATCCTGTGGGGCTTTCACGCCAGCTTCTTCTACATGGGCGTGCGCAAGTGGGTTTATCAGCTGCCCATGCCGGACGACCTCGAGGCGCTCATCGCGGAGCGCGTCGACGCGTTCCTGGGCGGCGTGCTGCACCCCGCCAGGCCCTGACGCGGCGCGGACGACGCACGGCGGGGGCGGGCGCAGGGGCGGCCACGCGTTCCCCCTGCCCACCGCCGCGCGGTCTGACACGCGGCGGCGGCTTCAGCCTTCCAGCACGGCCCAGTGGTGGTCCGGCGCGATCGGAAAGGGCCACGGCAGCGGCGCCGCCGGGCGGTTGAGTTCCCAGCGCGCCACGCCTTTCTCGCCCCCGATGAACAGGCTGCGCTCCGCGCCCGAGGGCGCCAGCGCGGCGGCGCGCGACATGTCGGCGATCAGGAAGAGTTTTTCCGCCTCGCCCGGATGCCAGAACACCACGCGGTCGTGAATCTCCGCGCTCATGAGGAACCCGCCGCCGGGGCCGGGCGCGATGTCGCCGATGTACCCCAGCCCCAGCGGCGACTGGCTGGGTATGTCGAGCGCCTGGCCGTCCCACAGCGCCAGCGCGGGCGCGGCCCGGCGCTGTTCGGGGGCATCGTGGTTTCCCTGCAGGGCGATGCCGAGCACGCGGCGCCCGGAGGGCTGCATGTTCCACGCGAGATGGCGCAGGGACAGGCGCGCATCACGCAGGCGCCACTGGCCGAGCAGTGCGCCGTTCTCGGGATTCACACGCGCAAGCGAGGAATCCATGTGCTCGACGCCGATCTTCTGGTCGTCGCGCGTCCAGCGCAGGCCGCCGTTGGCCACCAGCATCATGCCCTCGTCATCGAGCAGCAGCTGGTGCGGTTCGACGCCGCCGCTGCGCAGTTGCGCCACGCGCGCCAGCGTGCGGGCGCTGCGCACGCTGATCCAGCCTTCGCCGGTAGCGGGCACGACCTCCGTCGTGAACAGCCACTGGCCGTCTGGACTCAACTCGACGTGGCCGTTGAAAGTCCGCCCGCCCGGCTCGCTGGCGAGGTCCACACGTCGCAGCTCGCGGCCCCGCGCATCGGCCGCGAGCAGCCAGCGCCCATGCCGGAAGGCCACCGCGTAAAAGCCTTCACCGCCCGGCATGGCAACGATGCCGTGGGGCCGGTGCGGCACCGGGATGGCGCCCAGCATGTGGATCTGGCGGGCACTCCAGTCGATGCGCAGTGTGCCCACGTAATGCCCTGCCCCCTGCGCCAGCGGCGCCGGCAGATCGCCGCCCGCGAGCCAGGCCGCCGCCAGCACCGTGGGAGGCGCGGCGGCCTGCGCGGCGGGGAGCAGCGCCAGGGCGGAAAGCGCGGAAAGCCCGCGCAGGAATTGTCTTCTGTCCGTCGTCCGGAGGGTCATCGCACCGTTCTCCTGTTCCCTGCCGGCCGCGTGCCGCGCGCCCGCCGGGGCGGACGCGCGGCGCGGCGGGCGCTCAGAACTTGTAGGCGGCCGTGAGCTGGAAGCTGCGGCCGGGGCCGGGAATCCAGTGCCCCCGGTACAGGCTGTCGGCGTAGAGCTTGTTGGTGAGGTTGGTGGCGTTGAGCTTGAAGGCAAGTTCGCGCGTGAGCTGGTACTCGATCATCGCGTCCACCGTGAGATAGCCGTCGACCTTGTAGGTATTCACCTGCTGCGGCGCCATCTTGGTCCGGCCATTCAGACCCAGGCCGAAACGCCAGTCGGAACCGTGCTTGTAGGTGTTCCACAGCGTGGCCTGGTGCTTGGGGATCAGGCCGGGCCGCTGGCCCACGGTTTCGCCGGCGCCCGCGAGCGAGCCCTTCTTGACCTTGGCGACGGGAATCCAGGTGTAGGACACGTAGGCTTCCCAGTCTGGCGTGATGCGCCCCGCGACGTCGGCCTCGAAGCCCTTC
The DNA here is from genome assembly GCA_031119555.1 of Candidatus Dactylopiibacterium sp. GTDB lineage: Bacteria > Pseudomonadota > Gammaproteobacteria > Burkholderiales > Rhodocyclaceae > Uliginosibacterium. Next base: position 100,551 of record JAVHXQ010000003.1, on the reverse strand, counting down.
GCGTAGCGCTGGCCGGAGAGGACGTAGTTGGTGGCGTTGACGGTTTCCTCGTCGCGGTTGCGCTCGTTGTACTTCGTGGAATGGAAGATCGCGGTGCGCAGCGAGAGATCCCCGCCCGCGAGGTCGAACTTGCCGCCCAGCTCGATATTGCGGCTCTTCTCGGGCGCGGTGTTGGAGCCTGCGGCGTCGAACTGGTAAGTGTCGCCCGAAGTGTTGAACGAGGTGCCGTAGGAGGCGTGGAACGAGGCTTGCGACGTGGGCTGGTAGAGCACGCCGAAACGCTTGCTCCACAGCGAATCGCTGCGCCCCCGCTCGGCCGTGATGTTGCCCTGCGTGGCATCGGCGGTGGCATACGACTTGTAGTCCCCGTTGAGGTAGTCCCAGCGCAGGCCGCCGAGCAGCTTCCAGTGGTCGGTGATCTGGATCAGATCCTGGAAGTAGACGCCGCCCGAGAGCGCGTCGAACTCGCGGTTGCGGCGCAGCGAGCGCAGGCTCTCATCGACCGCCGGCCCGCCTTCGTCGCTGCCGGCGGTGGTCGGCGGCTTGGCTGGCCCGCCGACCGCGCTGTAGGCCTCGAAGAACTCGTGGTTGAAATCCACGCCCGTGGTGATCGCATTCACCCGCCCGAACCAGCGGAACTTGCCGGTGTAGTCGCTTTGCACGATCTGGTTGTCGAGCTTCTGCGTCTTGTTGTTGGTGCCCCGGTTGAGCACCGTCGCATCGCCGAAGTTGTCGGGGGTCACGGCCTGCCCGCCCGGCTGCGCGGCGGCGTTGGCGAAGCGGATCGTGCTGGCGCGCTGATCGCGCGAGTACTTGCCGGCCCGCAGGCTGGTCTTGAGTTCGGCCCCGCCCACGAACCGGCGCGTGTGCGAGAACGTGCCATGCACCACGTCGCTGTTGGCGTAGTCGCTGTCCAGCCCGTAATAGGCCGAGGGGTCGACGCGCATCAGCTCGCCGGGCGCGGAACCGTACCAGGGCAGGCCGTAGTTGATGCCGTTGCGGTTGCGCAGGTAGTACAGGCTGGCCTGGAATTCGTTCTGCTCGCCGATGCCCCAGCGATAGCTGCCGGCGGCGCCATCCTTGTCGATGGAAGAGCCCGCGCCATTGTTGTCGGCGGCGGTCTTCATCGCGGCCAGGCGAAAAGCCGCGTCCTGCCCGGTCACGAAGTTGAGATCGGTTTCGAGGCGGCGGTAGGCGCCCGTTCCGAGCGTGAAATCGACCTCGCGCTGGTCGAGCATGAATGGCTGCTTGCTGACCTGATTGACGGCGCCGCCCGTCGAGCCCCGCCCGAAGAGCATGGAGGCCGAGCCCCGCAGCACTTCGAGGCGGTCGTAGTTGAAGGTGTCGCGCTCGTAGATCGCCGGGTCGCGCATGCCATCGCTGAAGATGTCGCCCGTCGATTGCAGCGAGAAGCCACGCAGCCGGATGTCTTCCTCGCCGCCCTCGGCCGCGAGGAAGGTCACGCCGGATGTCTGGTGCAGCGTGTCCTTGAGCGTGTCCAGATTGCGGTCGTCGATCAGGCGCTCGGTCACCACCGTCACGGACTGCGGAATGTCGCGCAGCGCCTGCTTGCCCTTGCCTATCGTGGAGGTCACGGCCTGATAGGTTTCCTTGGCCTCGGTTTCCGGCGGGCGGCCGTCGGCGGTCACGCGGACGGGCTCGAGTGTGGCGGCGTCCTGCCCCGCCCCGGCCTGCGCAAAGGCAGGCGGGCTGGACGCCAGGGACACGACGGCAAGATTCACCGCCACGGCAAGGCGCGAGACGCGCCCGTTGGGTCTGGTCATGATGGCTCCCGTTGGGTTGCGGCGCGTTCTGTGCACGCTCGCATACAAAATAGAATCATTCGCATTTGAAATGCGTGCGGAGTTTATCCAGTCTTCACAATTCTTCACAAGCCCTTACAAATCCCTGTACAGGAGAGGGGCATTTCCGGCAGACCGTTTCACGCCCGTGCCGGCCCCTTTCCGCCAGACCGGCCAAGGGTTTGCGGAAGGCCGGCGGCGCGCGAGCGGGAAACTTCCGCGGCCCCCGACCATGGGGCAGGCACCCCGCCTCAGCGGCCTTGTCGCCCACAGCCCGCCCGCGCGGGCCAGATCGCGTCAGGGACGCGGCAACCCGACGCCCGGCTCCCGCCCAGTGAGGGCGGCGCGCGGGGGCGGCGCGCGGAGGTCTCCTTCTGGCGGGCACGCGAGCCGGACACCGGCCCCGCAGGCAACAAAAAGCCCGCCGGTCCTGCGACGGGCGGGCTGACGTGGCGCGGGGCGCGGATCAGTTGGCGCGGCCGGGCGGCATGGCCGCGAGCGGCCGGCAGCATCCCTGCTCGCCGGCGCGGATGCGCTGCACGGCATCGTCCAGCCCCTGCTTGGGCGGCTTCTGGTCGGCGAACACGGCTTCCATCTCCTCGGCCAGCACGCGCCGCACGCCGGGCCGATGGCCGAAGGCCGTGGCATACGACGAAGCGGTCACCGGCTTGTGCGTCAGTTGCGCAAGCGCGAGACGCAGGGCGGCCAGTTCCTCGCTGAGGAGACGGCTCGTCTGCGTGACGAGCAGACCGGCCGGCCCGAGCGGCAGGTAGCCCGCCTTCACTTGCCACTCGACCTGATTCTCGGGCGTCAGCCAGAACCGGATGAACCGCGCCGCGGCCTTGTACTCCGCAGCGGGGCGCCCCGCCGCCACCCACAGCGCGGGGCCGTCGGCCCAGGTGTTCTGCGGCGCGCCGTAAGCGTCGTCGTGATAAGGGTAGCTCGCCACGCCGACCGTGAAGCCGGCACCACGGCGCAACGTGGGCCAGGCGTCCGAAGGCGCCAGCAGCACCGCGCATTCGCCTTGCGCGAACTTCGCCTCGCCTTCGTCGGCACGGCCGAAGTAGCGCAGATACTGCGCCTTGTACCAGGTATTCATCTTGGCCAGATGCTTCACCTGGATCAGGCCATTGACCGCGATCTGCTCCTGCTTGCCGCCCGTCACGAAGGCCTGGTTGTTCCACGCGCTGGCGTTCTCGAGCAGCGTCGGCACGGCTTCGCTGACCGTCATCGGGCAGCTCTGGCCCGCCGCGCGCAGCTTGCCGAGCACCTCCTGCCAGCCGTTCCAGTGCGCGGGAACCTGCGCGGCACTCACGCCGGCCGCCTCCAGCGCCTCGCGGTTGTAGAACACCACGGGCGTGGACAGCGCGACCGGCAGGGCCTGCAGCCGCCCCGCCGCATCGAGCACCGAGGGCACCATCATGGGCGCGCTGGCGGTCTTGACGATGGCGAGCGGCTCACGTGCATCCTTCATGACCTGCCACAGCGGCTTGAAACGCTTGCCGCTCGCCAGGAAATTCGCTTCGTCGCTCTCCGCCACGATACTCATGAGCGGCTGCGCGCCCAGGCTCCAGTTCCGCTCGCTGAGCGTCACGCGGATCGACGGATTGGCCTTGTTGAACTGTTCGACGAGATGCTGCAGCTGCGCGCCCTTGTCGGCGCCCAGCGCATGACTCAGTTCGATCTCGACGGGCTGGGCCGCGCGTGCCGGCGCAGCGGGCGTTCCGGATTTCTTGGAGGCGGGCGGTGCCGCCAGGGCGGGCAGGACGGATGCGGCGGCAAGCGCTGCAAGCAGGGGAAGAAGCCGCTTGCGGCAGCCCTTCTGGAACGACGGGTACATGAAAACTCCAGGCGCTGAAAACGCAACGGCGGAATTATAGGAGCCCCCGCCCGCGATAGGCAGCCCGCGCCGAAAAAGGGCGCAAGGCGCCGATGCCCGGTTCAAGTCGGCCCACCTGCTGCCGTAGACCTCAGTCAGACAACGCACCACGCCGACGCCATGAACCGTCTTCTGTTCCTCGTGCCCTTCCTCCTGCTTGCTGGCTGCGACCGCCTCGGCCTGCCCGACCGCGCCGCCGAATCGGCCGCGAGGGAAGCCGAGGCCAAGGCCATCGGCGCCGCCTGCCGCTATGCCGGCCGTGCGCTCGAAGACTGCTACACGATGAACGCGAGCGCCGCCAAGTCCGCCATCTTCGCCGGCTGGCGCGAGATGAACGACTACATGACCGAGAAGCGCATCGAAGTGGTCCGCCCCGAGCTCACGCCGCAAACCCCGGCCGCCGCCGCGAGCGCCCCCGACACCGCGCAGGCCGCCGACAGCGATCGCAGCTCGCCGGGCCAGACCCGCCTGAACCGCCGCCGCGCGCGCGCCGCCGAAGGCGAAGAGTCCTGACCGACCGGCCACCTCCCGCCCGCCACGCCGGCCCGTCCTGAGCCGGCGCAAGCCGGATGCAGATTGCGCCGGCGCCCGCCCCTCAATGGGCTACCATCCGGGCTGCCCAAAACCGACCCCAGAACGATGTCTCCTACCGCCAAAGGCCTGATCCTGCTGTGCCGCCCCGGCTTCGAAAAGGAATGTGCCGCCGAGGCCGAATCCCTCGCGCGCCACGCGGGCCTGCCGGGCCGCGCGCGCACCGCGCCGAACGCAGGCAGCGTGCATTTCGTCTTCGACGAACTCTTCGACTGGAAGCTCGTCCTCGAGGCGACGCCCTTTTCCGCCTTCGTGTTCGCGCGCCAGCGCAGCGTGTGGGTGGATCGCGTCGCCGAGATGCCGCCCGAGGACCGCGCCACGCCGCTCGTGGAGGCCATTTCGGCGCTCGACATGCAGATCGGCCGCATCGAGGCGGAGACGGCCGATACCAACGAGGCCAAGACCCTCTCGGGCTTCCTCAAGCGCTTCATCCCGCACATCGAACGCGCGCTCACGGCACGCCGCATCCTGCGCGCCAACAAGGACGACCTGCCCACGCTGCACCTTTTCTTCAAGGATTCCAGCCAGGTCGATCTCGGCCTGTCCCGCCCCGGCGACGCCTCCGCCTGGAACATGGGCATCGCGCGCCTGCGCATGCCCCGCAATGCGCCGAGCCGGTCCACGCTCAAGCTCGCCGAGGCCTTCGATGCGCTCATGACCGAGACCGAGCGCAACCAGAGCCTCAAGGCCGGCCTCTTCGCCGTTGACCTGGGCGCGGCACCGGGGGGCTGGAGTTTCCAGTTCGCCGAGCGCGGCATGCATGTATTCGCCGTGGACAACGGTCCGCTGGCCGATTCGCTCATGGCGACGGGCATGGTCGAGCACGTGCGGGCCGACGGCTTCTCGTGGCGCGCGCCGCGCAAGCAGGTGGAGTGGCTGGTGTGCGACATGGTCGAGCAGCCCGCGCGCATCGCCCAGTTGGTCTCCGACTGGATCGCCTCCGGCAAGGCCAGGCGGTGCATCTTCAACCTCAAGTTGCCCATGAAGAAGCGTTTCGACGAGCTCAAGCGGTGCCGCCAGGTCATCGACGCGCGCTTCAAGCTGCATGGCGACAGCTACGTGCTGCGCATCAAGCACCTTTACCACGACCGTGAAGAAGTCACGGCCTACCTCGCCCGGCTCTGACCTGCAATCGCGGAAAGCCCAAAAATGTCAAGGCGTTAGAGCATTCCTGGCGTTATACTGGTACGTTTTTTCATCGACCGAGAGACCGGCCGCGTCGTGCGGCCCATGCGGAAATAAATGAGTTTTGCCGATCTGGGGCTGATCCCCGAACTGATGCGCGCCGTGCAGGATGCCGGCTACAGCGAACCCACGCCCATCCAGCAACAGGCCATTCCGGTCGTGCTCGCGGGCGGCGATGTCATGGGAGGTGCGCAGACGGGCACCGGCAAGACGGCCAGCTTCACGCTGCCGCTGCTGCAGCGCATGGCGCCGCACGCCAGCACCAGCACCTCGCCGGCGCGCCACCCCGTGCGCGCACTGATCCTCGCCCCCACGCGCGAGCTGGCGATGCAGGTGCACGAATCGGTCCAGACCTACAGCAAACACCTGCCGCTGCGTTCGACCTGCATCTACGGCGGCGTCGACATGAACGCCCAGATCGCCGAGCTGCGCCGTGGCATAGAGATCGTCGTGGCCACGCCGGGCCGGCTGCTCGACCACGTGCAGCAGAAGACCATCCAGCTTGGGCAGGTGGAGTTTCTCGTCCTCGACGAGGCCGACCGCATGCTCGACATGGGCTTCATCCCGGACATCCGGCGCATCCTCGCGCTGCTGCCCGCGCGCCGTCAGAGCCTGCTGTTCTCCGCCACCTTCTCCGAAGAGATCAAGAAGCTGGCCGACACCATGCTGCGCAACCCGCAGCTCATCGAGGTCGCGCGCCGCAATACCGTTTCCGAGACCATCTCGCACCTCGTGCATCCGGTCTCCAGCCACGTCAAGCGCGACCTGCTGGCGGACCTCCTGAACGGGGGCAATGGCGGCGAAGGCGGCCTGGGCCAGACCCTGGTCTTCGTGGCCACCAAGTTCGGCTGCTCGCGCCTGGCACGCCATCTCGTCAAGGAAGGCATTTCGGCCGACGCGATCCATGGCGACAAGAGCCAGCTCGAACGGACCGATGCGCTGGAAAAATTCCGCAACGGCACCACGCGCGTGCTGGTGGCCACCGACGTGGCCGCGCGCGGGCTGGACATCGACGACCTGCCCTACGTGGTCAACTACGAGCTGCCCTCCACCCCCGAAGACTACGTCCACCGCATCGGCCGGACGGGCCGGGCGGGCAAGCAGGGTGCCGCCGTGTCGCTCGTGGCGCCGGAAGAAAACTACAAGCTCGCGGCGATCGAGAAGCTCATCAAGTTCAAGATCCCGCAGCAAGCGGTGCCTGGCTTCGGCGCGGAAACCTCCAGCGAAGATCTGCGCCGCTACCGCAGCGCGCACAGCCGCCCCAAGCCCCAGATCGCGGCGGACGGTTTCGACTTCAATCGCCCCTACAGTGCCGGCGCGCCCAGCGCCAGGACCGCCGAATCCAACGAGACGCCCCGCCGCAACAGCCGCGCGGTGGCGGTGCTGCTGGGCGGCAACGGACGCGGCCGCTGAACGTACGCAGGCGCTCCCGCCTCAGGGCGGAGCGCTTCAGCGCGCGGGCGCCAGACCGCCGATGCGCGCGCCGGCCTTGATGCCCTTGGCCGCGAACCAGCCCTGATTCATCTCAAGCGCATAGCGCACGGGTTTTGCCGCGCAGTGATTCCGTTCGCTCTGGGGCTGCATGTCGGCCAGATTCACGATCTGGCCCGTCTCGTCGATGAAGGCGATGCTGAGCGGCAGCAAGGTGTTCTTCATCCAGAAGCAGTAGGCCTGCGCGGTGTCGAACACGAAAAGCATCCCCTCGTGCGGCGCCATGCTGCGCCGATGCATGAGGCCGATCTCGCGCGTCTGGGCCGAATCGGCCACTTCCGCATCGATGCGATACATGCCGGCGCGCAACTCCACGCGCGGCAGACCGCTCTGCTGGGCCTGCGCCAGGCCGGCAAACACGCCCAGCGCCAGAACGACAATCCGTTGAAGCTTCATGATCTTTCCTGAATCAAACGAGCGGCATCGACGCCAGCCGGGGCCCCGGCCTCCGGCACATCGCCCTCGTCGGTCGCGGCAAGACGCCATTGACCGGGTTGCAGCGCCCCCAGCGTCCAGCGCCCGATGGAAACGCGCACCAGCCGCAGCGTCGGCAAACCCACCTTGGCCGTCATCCGGCGCACCTGGCGATTCTTGCCTTCGCGCAGTTCGATGCGCAGCCAGCTGGTGGGGATGTTGCGGCGTTCGCGGATGGGCGGCTGACGCGGCCACAGCCAGGCCGGCTCGGAGATCGCGCGTGCGCGGCAGGGGCGCGTCACGAAGTCGCCCAGATCGAGCGGCGCCTGCAAGGCCGCCAGCGCCCCGGTGGTGACCTGCCCTTCCACCTGCGCGAGATAAACCTTGACCTGCTTGTGGCGCGGATCGGCCAGCCGGTGCTGCAATGCGCCGTCATCCGTCAGCAGCAGCAGGCCCTCGCTGTCGGCATCGAGCCGGCCGGCCGCATACACGCCGCGCTCGGTCACGCATTCGGCCAGCGTGCGCTGCCCGGGCGCACCCGTGAACTGGCTGAGAACACCGAAAGGCTTGTTGAGCAGCAGGATGCGCGCCATGCGGAAAGGCTGGAAACAAAAAAGGCCTGCCAATTATGGCAGGCCTTTCGTCCGCCCGTGCTGCGGCGGATCAGGAGGCGCGCTGGATGTTGGACGCCTGCTTGCCCTTGGGGCCTTGCAGGACATCGAACGAAACCTTCTCGCCTTCCTTCAGCGACTTGAAGCCGCTCATGCTGATCGCGGAAAAATGCGCGAACAGGTCTTCGCTCCCATCATCAGGCGTGATGAAACCGAAACCCTTCGCATCATTGAACCACTTGACGGTACCTGTAGCCATTACCCTTACCTCTTCCTTCTTCCTCTGGTTTATAACTCTCATCCGCTTCTGCGGCGTGCCTCTCGGTCTCCCGGCGCGAGCCGGTGTCGCACGTGATTCCCATGCCACCGGATTCACCGTGCGTCTGAGCACACTGCGCTTTTACGGCATGCACGCGGGGCACGCAAGACGCCATTTCCACGTTCGTGGCTCGGATACGACACCCTTGCTGCAAAGCGCTAAAATCGCAACGAAGGCATGTGACTTGCTTGAGTTTTTCCATGGAATCCCCACCTTCCCAGAAGGGCAGCGGCGTACTGAATGACCTCGCCGGAGCCGATCCATAACGGTGGAAAGCCCCGCTTCCGGGCGGCTGTCTCAACTCTCTGCCGGCGAGCGAGCCGGTCATGAAGATGCTCTAAGGGCGCCATAGTTTTTATGGCGTCCCCCAACCCTTTAAGATCTCCCGCATGGCAACACGCAAACAGAACGAAGCTATTCTTGAAACAGAGCGCGTCCGGATTGCGCCGCCGCCGATGTTCAAGGTTTGCCTGCTCAACGATGACTTCACCCCGATGGAGTTCGTGGTGCTCGTGCTGCAGCGCTTCTTCGTGATGAACCGGGAGCAGGCCACGCGCGTGATGCTGCAGGTGCATCACGATGGCAAAGGCATTTGCGGGGTCTATCCGCGGGACATCGCGGCCACCAAGGTCGAGCAAGTCTGCAGTTTTTCGCGTCAGAACCAGCACCCGCTGGCGTGCGTGATGGAGGAAGCGTAAATGATTGCCCAGGAACTTGAAGTCAGCCTGCACATGGCCTTCGTCGAGGCACGCCAGAAGCGCCATGAGTTCATTACGGTCGAGCATCTGCTGCTCGCCTTGCTCGACAACCCCTCGGCCGCCGAGGTTCTGCGCGCCTGCGCGGCCAATGTCGACGAGCTGCGCCGTGAGCTCACCGGTTTCATCACCGAACACACGCCGACCGTTTCGGGTAGCGACGAGATCGACACGCAGCCCACGCTGGGCTTCCAGCGGGTGATCCAGCGCGCGATCCTGCACGTGCAATCCTCCGGCAAGAAAGAAGTCACGGGGGCCAACGTGCTCGTGGCGATCTTTGGCGAGAAGGATTCGCACGCGGTGTATTTCCTGCAGCGTCAGGGCGTATCGCGCCTGGACGTGGTCAATTTCATCTCGCACGGAGTGACCAAGCCGGGCGGCGCGCCGGCCAGCGCGCCCCACGCCGAGCGCAAGGCCCCCGACAATGACGGCGAAGGTGCCGAGGCCGATGCCCCCAGCGCCGGTGGCGCACTGGAAAGCTATACGCAGAACCTCAACCAGCAAGCCCTGGTCGGCAAGATCGACCCCCTGATCGGCCGCGACAAGGAACTCGAGCGCGTCATCCAGACCCTGTGCCGCCGCCGCAAGAACAATCCCCTGCTCGTGGGCGAAGCCGGCGTCGGCAAGACCGCCATCGCGGAGGGGCTCGCGCGCCGCATCATCGAGGGCCGGGTGCCCGAGGTACTGGCCGACGCGCAGGTCTTCGCGCTCGACATGGGCGCGCTGCTGGCAGGAACCAAGTACCGGGGCGATTTCGAACAGCGCCTCAAGGCCGTGCTCAAGCAGCTCGTCGACAACCAGAATGCGATCCTCTTCATCGACGAGATCCATACCCTGATCGGCGCCGGCGCCGCCTCGGGCGGCACGCTCGACGCGTCCAACCTGCTCAAGCCGGCGCTGTCGTCGGGCCAGCTCAAGTGCATCGGCGCGACCACCTACACCGAGTACCGCACGATCTTCGAGAAAGATCATGCCTTGTCGCGGCGCTTCCAGAAGGTGGACGTCACCGAGCCTTCGGTGCCCGAAACCATCGAGATTCTCAAGGGGCTCAAGAGCCGCTTCGAGGAGCATCACGGCATCAAGTACTCGGCAGCGGCCATCACCAGCGCCGCCGAACTCTCTGCGCGCTACATCAATGACCGCCACCTGCCGGACAAGGCCATCGACGTCATCGACGAAGCGGGCGCGGCCCAGCGCATCCTGCCCAAGAGCAAGCAGAAGAAGACCATCGGCAAGGGCGAGATCGAAGAGATCGTGGCCCGCATCGCACGCATCCCGCCGCGTTCGGTGTCCAACGACGATCGCGCGGCGCTCGCCAATCTGGATCGCGACCTCAAGAACCTCGTGTTCGGCCAGGATGCCGCCATCGAAGCGCTCACGCGCGCGATCAAGATGAGCCGCTCGGGCCTGGGCAACCCCGCCAAGCCCATAGGCTCCTTCCTGTTCTCGGGCCCCACCGGGGTCGGCAAGACCGAAGTCGCCCGCCAGCTCGCCTACACGCTGGGTATCGAGCTGCAACGCTTCGACATGTCCGAATACATGGAGCGCCACGCCGTGAGCCGGCTCATCGGCGCACCGCCCGGCTACGTCGGCTTCGACCAGGGCGGACTGCTCACCGAAGCCATCAACAAGAAACCGCATTGCGTGCTGTTGCTCGACGAGATCGAGAAAGCGCATCCGGACATCTACAACATCCTGCTGCAGGTGATGGACCACGGCAAACTCACCGACAACAACGGGCGCGAATCCGACTTCCGCAACGTGATCATCATCATGACCACCAACGCGGGCCAGGAAACGCTGCAGAAGAGCACCATGGGCTTCACGGCCACGCGCGAGCCGGGCGACGAGATGGGTGAGATCAAGCGCCTCTTCACGCCCGAGTTCCGCAACCGCCTGGACGCCGTGATTTCGTTCAAGCCGCTGGATCGCGAAGTCATCATGCGGGTGGTCGACAAGTTCCTGCTGCAGCTCGAAGGGCAACTGCAGGAGAAAAAGGTCGAGGCCACCTTCACCGATGCGCTCAAGAGCTGGCTGAGCGAGAAAGGCTTCGACCCGCTCATGGGCGCCCGCCCGATGGCCCGCCTGATCCAGGACACGATCCGTGCCGCACTCGCCGACGAGCTGCTTTTCGGCCGGCTTGCGCACGGCGGGCGCGTCACCATCGACCTGGGCGCCGACGGCAAGGTCAAACTGGATTTCGAGGAAGAAACCGCCGACGCCCACGCCTGACCTCTCCACGCCTTCCCACCCCGGGCCGCTCATGCGGCCCGTTTTTTTGGCGAAGCCGCGCCCTGACGCGGTGCAAACCCCATCAGTGAAAGCCCCGAGGCATTATTTGCTGCTTTGCAGCAGGCGCGCTCCTATACTGCGAAAACATCGGATTCAAACGATCGTTTGAAAACAACGGTGCCAACAGAGGAGACTCACCATGACGCGCAACGAACAGATACGCATTCTCGAGCAACAGTGGCAGACCGACTCACGCTGGCACGGCGTGAAACGCGCCTATGGCGCCGCCGACGTCATCCGTCTGCGCGGCTCGCAGAAGGTCGAGCACAGCCTGGCCCGCCACGGCGCGGAGAAACTCTGGGGCCTGCTGCATGACACCCCCTTCGTGAATGCGCTCGGCGCACTCTCCGGCAACCAGGCCATGCAGCAAGTGAAAGCCGGCCTCAAGGCGATCTACCTGTCGGGCTGGCAGGTCGCCGGCGACGCCAACCTGGCGGGCCAGATGTATCCCGACCAGTCGCTCTACCCCGCCGATTCGGTGCCCGCGGTCGTCCGGCGCATCAACAATACGTTCACCCGCGCCGACCAGATCCAGTGGTCCGAGGGCAAGAACCCCGGCGACGCCGACTGGGTGGATTACTTCGCCCCCATCGTGGCAGATGCCGAAGCCGGCTTCGGTGGCGTCCTCAACGCCTTCGAACTCATGAAAGCCATGATCGAGGCGGGTGCCGCGGGCGTGCACTTCGAGGATCAACTGGCCTCGGTGAAGAAATGCGGTCACATGGGCGGCAAGGTGCTGGTGCCCACCCGCGAAGCGGTGGCCAAGCTTGTCGCGGCGCGCCTCGCGGCCGACGTGATGGGTGTGCCGACGCTGCTCGTCGCACGTACCGATGCCGAAGCCGCCGATCTCCTGACTTCCGACGTGGACCCCAACGACCAGCCCTTCTGCACCGGCGCGCGCACCGTCGAAGGCTTCTACCGGACGCGTCCCGGCATTGACCAGGCCGTGTCACGCGGGCTCGCCTATGCGCCCTGGGCGGACCTCCTCTGGTGTGAAACCGGCAAGCCCGATCTGGCCTATGCGCGTGCCTTCGCCGAAGCGATCCACCGCGAACATCCGGGCAAGCTGCTCGCCTACAACTGCTCCCCCTCCTTCAACTGGAAGAAAAACCTGGACGACGCCACGATCGCCCGCTTCCAGCGCGAACTCGGTGCGATGGGCTACCGCTTCCAGTTCATCACGCTCGCTGGCTTCCACAGCCTCAACTACTCGATGTTCAAGCTCGCGCATGGCTACGCGCGCGATCACATGAGCGCCTTCGTCGAGCTTCAGCAGGCGGAGTTCGCCGCCGCCGATCACGGTTTCACGGCGGTCAAGCATCAGCGGGAAGTGGGCACGGGATACTTCGACGTCGTGACCCAGGTGATAGAAGGAGGCCAGTCTTCGACCACCGCCCTGCATGGCTCCACCGAGAACGAGCAGTTCCTCGAAGCCACGCACTGATCGCACCGCCGCGAGGCAATCGCGGCGCATCCGCACCCCGGCGCGACCCGCAAGGGCCGCGCCGGGCGCTGGAGGGCAGCGCAAGACGCCCCCATGCGAACGGAGTATGCTTGCCCCTTTGCCTCACGCTGCCGCCGGCTCCGTCGGGGCTGCGGTATTGCGAGCTTGCGATGAATGCGCTGTGGATGTTGTTGGCCTGTTTCATGTTTGCCACGATGGGCGCCTTCGTCAAACTCGTCACGGGATACTTCAACGTCGGCCAGACCGTGCTGATCCGTGGCCTGATGCCCATCCTCCTGATCGGCCTGTGGATCCTCTGGCGCCGCGCCTCCCTGCGCACGCCCCACTGGCGCAGCCACCTCTACCGCTCGGGCGCCGGCGGCACCGCGATGCTGATGTATTTCGGCGCCATCACCTTGCTGCCACTCGCCTGCGCCGTCACGCTCAACAATACGTCGGCACTCTTCATGGCCGCGATGCTCTCGCTGCGCCAGCGCCCTTCGCGCAGCGTGCTGGCGGGGCTGGGCCTGGGGCTGGTGGGGGTGATCCTCGTGATGAAACCGGATTTTTCCCCCGGCCAATGGTTCGGCGCCTTGCTCGGTCTGTGTTCCGCGGGTCTGGCGTGCGTAGCCCAGCTCAATCTGCGCGACCTGGGCCGGGCCGGCGAGCCCGAGTGGCGCACGGTATTCATTCTCTCCCTCGTCATGAGCCTGCTCGCCGCCCCGCTTGCCCTGCATCTGCCGGCGCGCGCGCACGAGGCCGGCCCGCTGCAGTGGCTTCTGCTGCTGGGCATCGGCTTCACGGGCGGCATCGGCCAGCTCGCGCTCACGCGGGCCTTCTCGCGCGGCAAGGCCATCGTGACGGCCAGCCTGGGCTACAGCACGGTCGTCTTTTCCAGCCTCTACGGGATGCTGATCTGGGACGAGCACCTGGACCCGCTGGCCTGGCTAGGCATGCTCGCGATCGTGGCCGCCGGTCTGCTCACCACGCGCCCGTCGGCGGCCGCGGCAACTCCTCCTGGCAAGCCCGAAGGGGCAATCCTATAGTCAGGGAAAGACCGCCAGTCCATCCCCGGCAAACGCCCGTTCCACCGAGGAGTGAATCATGATCACGACCGACGTCCTTCCCGACCGCGTCGAGATGCGCGCCTACGGCAGCCTCACGCTCGCGGACTGCAAGACCTTCGAAGATATCTCCGACCGCCAGCTGCAATCGCAGCACCGGCCGATGGATCTGTTCATCGATCTGCGCTCCATGACCGAATGCTCGTTCGACGTGGCGGTGGAAGAGCTGCGCTTCGTGCGGCAGCATCGCGGCGATTTCAACCGCGTCGCGGTGCTCACCGATGACCAGCTCGTGACGTGGAGCGTGTGGCTCTCGCAATTCTTCACGGCGGCCGACATGCGCATCTTCGACACCGAGCGCGCGGCACGGCGCTGGCTCGACGGCGTCGACCTGCTCGAAGACGAGGCCGACGCGGAAGCCGCCGCGCTGGAAGACACCCGCACGCATTGATCGCTGCGGCGCGGGCGCAAGCCTCCGGCCCGCTCAGGCCGGCAGATCGAGCAGCAGCATCGAGATGTCGTCGTGCCCGGCCTGGCCGGCCAGATGGTGCCCCAGGGCCTGTTGCAGGTTGGCCAGACGCCGCGCGGGCCGACAGCCCTCGATGGCCTCCAGCATGCCTTCGTAACCAAAGCCCTCGCCCCCCGCGGGTGCCGCCTCGATGAGGCCATCGGAGCACAGCAGCAGCTGGGCGGGCTGGTGCCATTCCAGCGCGCTCACGCTGATCTCGCTTGCCTGCCAGGGTTCGATGCCGAGCGGCAACTGATCCGAGCTGTAGCGGGCCTGCACCTGGCCGCCCGGCCCCAGCTGCATCACGTCGGGCACGCCACCAAGCCACATCGCGCCGATGTGACGCGCCTGGTCGAGCACGACGACCGCGCCCGACACGAAGCGCCCGCGCGGCAGCAGCTCGTTGAGGGTGTTGTTGAGCATCAGCACCATGCGCCGCAGGGGCACTTCGTCTTCGACGGCACGATAGAAGTCGTTGACGATGGCCAGCCCGCTCATGGCGGCGGCCAGCCCATGCCCCGTCGCGTCGGCCAGCATCGCGTAGAGCTTGCCGTTGCGCGAGCGCGCCGCCAGCACGATGTCGCCCGAGAAGCGCTGGGTGGGAATGACCGCGTGCTGCACGCCGCTCTGCTCCAGCGCATCGCGCCGGATGTGGCGTTCCATGATGTCTTTCGCCAGCTCGGCTTCGGCTTCGGCTTCGTCATGGTAGTGCTGCAGGCGCGCGGCGTTCTCGGCGAGCTGGGCCCCGGTGCGGTGGCGTTCGCTGATGTCGCGCACCACGGCGACGAAGAGGCGCTCCTCGGCGAACGCGAGTTCCGTCACGCAGACTTCGCACGGAAAACCGCCTGCCCCTCCCCGGCATCCCTGCAACTCGCGCTGACTGCCGATGAAGCCCGCGTTGCGTCCGGCGAGGAAGGCGCGGAACTGGCTCTCCCACTGCGTGGGCACCTGGGCATCGTGCAGCAGCTGGCGCAGGTCCAGGCCGATCAGCATCTGTTCGTCGCGGTCGAAAACGACGCTTGCCGCCTGGTTGGCGTCGAGGATCTGCAGATCGGCGTTGAAGGTGAGGATCGCGTCGATGACCGCCTCGGAAATCGCCGCGACGCGCCGGAGCGCATCCTCGCGGCTGACCTGGAATTCGAGCGCGCGCGCGAGATTGCGCATCTTGGCCGCGAACATCTGGTAGGACAGCGGCTTGGTCATGAAATCGTCGGCGCCGGATTCCAGGCCGCGCACGATGTCCTGCTCGGCGTCCATTGCGGACACGATCACGATGGGCACCCAGCGGTCGCTGGGGGTGGCGCGGATGCGCTCGATGGAGGTGAAACCGTCCATGCGCGGCATCATGATGTCCATGAGCACGATGTCGGGCTGCTCGCGCACGTAGAGTTCGAGCGCCTGCTCGCCGTCCTCGGCGGTGAGGGTCTCGAAACCGAGCCGGAACAGATAGGCATGCAGCAGCGCGCGGTTCGCCTGCGTGTCGTCCACGATGAGCACCCGGAAGCGACGCGCGGGGAACCCCGACAGCCGCGAGCCTTCGGCGCTCATGAGACGAACTCCGTGCTGCAGTCGTAGCTGACCTCGACGCTGTTGCCGCAGCCCAGGTAATTGAGCGCGCTGAAGGCGATCTGGCGCGATACCGCGATGCCCCGCCCGTTGGGTGCGAACGCGCGGTCGGGCGACATTTCGAGGAAAGGTCGCCAGTCGAACCCCGGCCCCTGGTCGGTGATGCAGACGATCTTCTGGCTGCCCTCGCACCGCAGCGCCACACTCACCGACTTGCCGGCATTCTCGGCCAGCGCCTGGCGCCGGCGCACTTCGTCGAGCCAGCGGTCCTCACTCTTGAGGCGGGCCTTGGTGGGAAAATCGATGCCCAGATTGCCGTGTTCGATGCCGTTGATGAGCAGCTCCGCCAGGCCCATCGCCACGCTCTCGGCGTCACGCGCGCCAAGCGCGAGCAGGCCCGCGACGGCTTCGGCCTCGTCCAGCGTGCGCAACACGAAACGCGCTTCGGAAAGCAGCACGACCGCGCGCGAGTGGTGCGCGATCCGGCGCGAGATGTCGGCCCAGCGGGCGCGGTCGTGCAGCGCGGCACGCACGATGGCGAGCAGCGCGTCCGAGCGGAATGGCTTCGTGAGGTAGTAGCGCGCGCCCGCAGCCAGCCCTTCGCTGACCTGCTCCGGCCCGGCCGCGGCGGTCTGCATGATCACGGGCAGGTGCTTCATGCGCGCATCGGCCTTGATGCGCGAAAGCAGGGCGAGACCATCGAGCCGCGGCATCATGCGATCCATGAGGATGAGGTCGAAATCGTGCGGCCGCGCGTCCAGCGTGGCCCAGGCCGCCTCGGGATCGTCGAAGTAGCTCAGGCGATAGCCCGAATCGGCAAGATACTCGCCGATGATCTCCAGATTCAGGGGTTCATCGTCGATCACCATGATCGATGCACTCATTCAGTCTCCTCGTCGCGCGCGGTGCTTTGCCGCATGGTAAAGCATGCCTCGCGCGGCGGAGCATCCTTCGCCGGCCACCGTCAGGCGCTCAACGCGCGCCGGCGCGTTCGAGCAGGCTGCGGGCCATGGCGTCGAGCACGGCGGGATGCTCGCCGAGCGCATCCTGCAGCACGATGCTCACGCCGCCATGGCGGGCGCGGGCGGCATCGATCAGCGCCGGAACGTCCCGCCGCACGTGCCCGCCCTGCGCCAGAAAAACCGGCACCACCTGAATTTCCCGCGCCCCGCCGGCCACCGCGGCATCGATGGCCTCCGCCAGCCCCGGCGCCATGAATTCGAGAAAGGCCAGACGCACGTCGGCCCCTGGCGCATCGCGCCGCACGGCCTCCGCGAGGCGCTGCAACGGCGCGGCCCAGGCGGCATCCCGCGCACCATGGCCGAACAGGATCAGCGCCGGCATGCTCAGCCCGCCAGCAGGCGCAACGTAGCCGCCGCGGCGAAGAAGCCGAACGGCGCCGTCACGCAGACGCCGGAGCCATAGCCGGCACAGGAGAGCCCCTGAGGCGCGGCATCGCTGGCGCAGGCCTGCGGTCGCTGCAGCGGCTCGGTCGAATACACCGCCGTGATGCCGAACTTGCGGCGCGGGTCCTTGGGGAAGCCATGCAGCTTGCGCAGCTGCGCGCGCACCTTGGCGAGCAGCGGGTCCTGCGTCGTGCGCGCCAGATCCTCGTTGCGGATCTGGGCCGGGTCCTGCTTGCCGCCCGCGCCGCCGGCCATCACGAGCGGCACGCCTCGGTGCGCGCACCAGGCCGCCATCGCGACCTTCACGCGGGCCTGATCGATGGCATCGACGATCACGTCGTGGCCGTCCAGCAGCGCGTCGAGATTCTCGCCCGTCGCGAAATCTTCCACGGTGCGCACCACGCAGCGCGCATTGATCGCGAGAATGCGCTCGCGCATCACATCTACCTTGGCCCGGCCCCACACGTCGTCGAGCGCGTGGATCTGCCGGTTGGCATTCGATTCCGCCACCATGTCCAGATCGATCAGCGTGAGCGCCCCCACGGCGCTGCGCGCCAGTGCTTCGGCGGCCCATGACCCCACCCCGCCGATGCCGACCACGCAGACCTTTGCCTGCGCGAACCGCGCGGCCGCGTCCTCGCCATACAGGCGCCCCACGCCGCCGAAGCGACGCGCCGTTGCTTCACTCATGCCTTTCCTTTCATGCCGCCCGGCCCTCGTGGGCGAGCCATACCTGAAGCCCCTGGGCATTCAGATCGAGATCCCCCGCATACAGCTCGGCCGCCGCCGCGCCTTGCACCGCCCAGCCCTGCTGACGCGCCTCGCGCAGCAGCAGCACCTCCAGCCCGGCGCGGATCGAAGCCTGCTGCTCGGCACCGCGGAGCGCCGCCGCCTCGCGTGCGATCGCCACGCATCCATCGATGAGGCGGTGCATGTCGGCGGCCAGTCGCGGCACCTCGCCCACGCGCCCGTAGTGCGTGAGAAAAAGCCAGCGTGGCGCGCGCGCCAGCATCCGCTCGAGGCTTGCGTGCATGGCTTGCGGCTCGAACTGCACCGGCGTGGTCGTGGGAAACACGAAGGCCCGGCCTTCGCGATGCGTCTCGCGGTAGGAAAGTCCGAACGCATCGCCCACGAACCAGCCTTGCGCACGGGGATCGAAATAGGCGACATGGTGCCGTGCATGCCCTGGCACGTCCATGATTTCCAGCGTGCGTCCGGCCAGCGACACGGTATCGCCATCGCGGGCCTCGACGATGCGCCCGGCGGGCACCGGCAGCAGCTCGCCATAGCGTTCGCGCGCGAGGGCCTCGCCATACACTTCGACCGTGCCAGCCCACAGCCGGGCCGGATCGATCATGTGCCGCACACCACGCGGATGCACGACGAGGCGGGCGTTCGGCAGCATCTGCATGAGCGCGCCCGCGCCGCCCGCATGGTCCAGATGCACATGGGTGAGCAGCAGCCAATCCACCGCTTCGGGCGCGAGCCCGCGCCGGGCCAGCGCCGCCAGCAGGCGTGGCGCGGACGCGTGCGTGCCGCTGTCGACGATCGCGACGCGGCCGCCCTCCTCGATCAGATGCACGGCCGCCAGCCCTGGGCGCACGTAACCGCTATCCACGGCGGAGATGCCGTGATCGTAGAAAAGGTGTTCGTTCATGCCTTGTCGTCGAGAAGGTGGGCGAAATGCTCGCGGAATTTGGCCAGTTTGGGCGCAATCACGAAACTGCAATAGCCCTGCTGGGGATGGCGGCGGAAGTAGTCGTGGTGATACGCCTCGGCCGCATGGAAGACGTCCGCCGGGCGCACTTCGGTGACGATGGGCGCGTCGAACACCTCCTCGTCGCGCAGCGCGGCGATGAAGGCCAGGGCCTCTTCGCGCTGGGTTTCGTCCAGATGGAAGATCGC
Source organism: Candidatus Dactylopiibacterium sp. (assembly GCA_031119555.1). Taxonomy (GTDB): domain Bacteria; phylum Pseudomonadota; class Gammaproteobacteria; order Burkholderiales; family Rhodocyclaceae; genus Uliginosibacterium. Next base: position 81,319 of record JAVHXQ010000003.1, on the reverse strand, counting down.
CGAGCGGTACTGCGTGCCCACGTCGTTGCCCTGGCGGTTGAGCTGGGTCGGATCGTGGATCAGGAAGAACACCGAGAGCAGCTCGGGATAGCTCAGCTGCGCAGGGTCGAACTCGATGCGCACGGCCTCGGCGTGGCCCGTGCCTCCCGCGCAGACCGCCTCGTAAGTCGCCGTGGCGGCACTGCCGCCGATGTAACCCGAGGTCACCCCGGTGACCCCCCGCACACGCTGGAACACGGCCTCGAGGCACCAGAAGCAGCCTCCGGCGAAGATGGCGCTGGCGCGGCCGGGCGGCACGCCGGGCAAGGTTTCGGTCATCGATGGTTTCCCCCGGAGCATGCGCCTGGCGGGCGGCGCGGATTCCTGAGTAAAGCACATCTGGCGGCGGCCCGCGCCCCGCCGCCTCCGCCATGAAAAAAGGCGCACCCCATAAGAGGTGCGCCTGGGCGGATCTGCGGTCCCGCCTGCCGGCGCGCAGCGCCGCGGCGGGCTCAGGTCGTCATTCCTTCACCCCGCCGCCGAGCTGGCGGTACAGCGTCACCTGGTTCAGCGCGCGCGTCAGACGCGTGCCGATCAGGCTCTGCTGCGCGGCGTACTCGCTGCGCTGGGCGTCGAGCACGGTCTGGTAGGCCGACACACCGTTGTCGAAGCGGGCCTGCGACAAGCGCAGCGCGTCGCCCGACGCCCGCGCGAGCGCCTGCTGCGCGTCGAGCTGCTCGGCAATCGTGGCGCGTTGCGCCAGCGCGTCGGCCACGTCGCGGAACGCTGCCTGCACGGTCTTTTCGTAGGTGGCGACCTGCCCCACCTTGAGCGCCTCGGCGGCGCTGAGGTTGGCACGATTGGCGCCCCCCGCGAACAGCGGCAGGCTGATCGACGGCGCGAAGCTCCAGGTGCGCGATTCGCCCTGGAACAGGTTCTCCAGCGCGGGGCTGGCGAAGCCGATCGAGGAGGTCAGGCTCACCCGCGGGAAGAAGGCCGCGCGCGCGGCGCCAATGCTGGCGTTGGCGGCGATCAGGTTCTGCTCGGCGGCACGCACGTCGGGGCGGCGCAACAGCGTTTCGGCGGGCAGCCCGGCGGGCAGCTCGTCGATGCTCGCGAAGCGCGCCTCGCCCAGCGCAGCCGGCAGCAGGTCATCCGTCACGGGGCTGCCGACGAGCAGGTTGAGCGCGTTCAGATCCTGCTCCACCTGGGCGCCGTAGCGCGCGGCGTCGACACGCGCGGACTCCGCGCTGGTCTGCGCCTGGGCAAGATCGAGGCCCGAGGCGGAGCCTGCGTCGAAGCGGCCCTGCACGAGACGCAGCGATTCGCGCTGTGCCGCCAGCGTGCGCTGGGCGAACTGCAGGCGCTCGCGATCGGCGCCCAGCGTGAGCCAGGCGTTGGCGACTTCGGCGACCAGGCTCAGTTGCGTGGCGCGCAGCGTCTCCTCGGAAGCGAGGTATTGCGCGAGCGCCTGTTCCTTGAGGCTCTGGATGCGGCCGAAGAGGTCCAGCTCCCAGCTCGAGATGCCCACGCCCGCGTTATACGAACGGCTCACGCGATCTTCGCCGGTGGTCGACAGCGCGGCCGGGGTGCGCGACGCGCTTTCACCCGCGGTGGCGGCGATCGTCGGCAGTTGCGCGGCGCGCTGCACGCCGTACAGCGCGCGGGCACGATCGATGTTGGCGACGGCGACGCGCAGATCGCGGTTGTTCGCGAGCGCCTGCTCGACGACGCGGCGCAGCTTTTCGTCCGCGAGGAATTCACGCCAGCCGATGTCGGCCGCCACGCGCTCACCGCTGCCGGCCTGCTTCCATTCGGCGGCCACGGGCGCGGCGGGGCGCTCGTAACGGGGCGCGAGACTGCAGGCGGCGAGCCCGAGCGGCGCGAGGGCAAGAATCAGCAGCTTGTGCTTGATCCGGTTCATGTCACTTCCCTTCCTGTGCTGCGTGCTGCGCCGTGTCCGACGCAGGCTTGTTCTTGAAGAAGCGGCGGATCACGACATAGAACACGGGCACGAAGAAGATGCCCAGCAGCGTCGAGGTGATCATGCCGCCCAGCACGCCGGTGCCGATTGCGTTCTGGCTGCCCGAGCCCGCACCCGTCGAGATGGCGAGCGGGACCACGCCCAGGCCGAAGGCCAGCGAGGTCATGAGGATGGGGCGCAGGCGCAGGCGCACGGCCTCCATCGTCGCGTCGACCACGCTCTTGCCAGCCTCCATCTGCTCCTTGGCGAACTCCACGATCAGGATCGCGTTCTTGGAGGCCAGACCGACCGTGGTCAGCAGCGCCACCTGGAAGTAGATGTCGTTCGACAGGCCGCGACCCGTGGCCGCCAGCACCGCGCCGATCACGCCCAGCGGCACGACCATGATGACCGAGAACGGCACCGACCAGCTTTCGTACAGGGCCGCCAGACACAGGAACACGACGAGGATGGAGATCGCGTAGAGCGCCGGCGCCTGGGCGCCCGAGCGACGTTCCTCGAAGGACGTGCCCGACCACTCGTAGCCGATGCCGGCCGGCAGCTTGGCCATGATCTCTTCGACCGCGGCCATCGCGTCACCCGACGACAGGCCCGCTGCGGACTGCCCCTGGATCTGCACCGAAGGCTGACCGTTGTAGCGTTCCAGACGCGGCGAACCGTATTCCCAGTGGCCCGTCGCGAAGGACGAGAACGGCACCATGTCGCCCTTGGAGTTGCGCACGTACCACTTGCCGAGGTCTTCGGGCAGCATGCGCGAGGCGGCATCGGCCTGCACGTACACCTTCTTGATGCGGCCGCGGTCGATGAAGTCATTCACGTACTGCGAGCCCCAGCCCACGGCCAGCGCGCTGTTGATGTCGGCAATGCTCACGCCGAGCGCCGTGGCGCGCGTGTGATCGATGTCGAGGCGGTACTCCGGCTGATCCTCCTGGCCGTTCGGACGCACGGCGGCAAGGCGCTTGTCTTGCGCGGCCATGCCGAGGAACTGGTTGCGCGCGCCGATCAGCGCGTCGTGGCCCAGCCCCCCGCGATCCTGGATCTGCAGGTCGAAACCGTTCGAGTTGCCCAGCTCCATGACCGCCGGCGGCACCAGCGCGAAGATCATGGCGTCCTTGATCTGCGAGAACGCACCCATCGCACGCCCAACGACCGCCTTGGCGGACAGTTCGGCGCCCTTGCGCTCATCCCAGTCGCGCATCTTCACGAAGCCCAGGCCCATGTTCTGGCCCGAACCCCCGAACGAGAAGCCCGCCACCGTGAACACGGATTCAACGGCGTCCTTCTCCTGGGTCATGAAATGCTGCTCGACCTGGTCGAGCACCTTCAGCGTGCGCTCCTGCGTGGCCCCGGCGGGCAGCATGATCTGCGTGAAGACGATGCCCTGGTCTTCTTCCGGCAGGAACGAAGTCGGCATGCGCAGGAACAGCCAGGCCAGACCACCGATCAGCAGCACGTAGATCAGCATGAAGCGGCCCGTGCGCGCGAGCATTTTGCCCACGGCCGATTCGTAGCGGCGGCTGTTGCGGTCGAACCAGGTGTTGAACCAGCGGAAGAGCCCGACCTTGTGCTCGGCGTGGCCGCGTTCGACCGGCTTGAGCAGCGTCGCGCACAACGCGGGCGTGAGGATCAGCGCCACGACCACCGACAGCACCATGGCCGACACGATGGTGATCGAGAACTGGCGATAGATCACGCCCGTGGAACCCCCGAAGAAGGCCATCGGCACGAACACCGCGGAGAGCACCAGCGCGATGCCGATCAGGGCCCCGGTGATCTGGTCCATCGACTTGCGCGTGGCTTCCTTGGGCGGCAGGCCTTCCTCGGTCATGACGCGCTCGACGTTCTCCACCACCACGATCGCATCATCGACGAGCAGGCCGATGGCGAGCACGGTGGCGAACATCGTCAGCGTGTTGATCGAATAACCGAAGGCCTCCAGCACCCCGAAAGTCCCCAGCAGCACCACCGGCACCGCGATCGTCGGAATCAGCGTGGCGCGGAAGTTCTGCAGGAAGAGGTACATCACGAGGAACACCAGCGCGATGGCCTCGATGAGGGTCTTGACGACTTCCTCGATCGAAAGCTTCACGAACGGCGTCGTGTCGTACGGAATCACGGCCTTCACGCCGGCCGGGAAGTACGGCTCCATGCCTTCGATCGCGGTGCGCACGGCGGCGGCGGTTTCCATCGCGTTCGCGCCCGAGGCGAGCTTGATCGCGATACCCGTCGACGGGCTGCCGTTGTAGCGCGCCACGAACCCGTAGGTCTCGGCGCCCAGCTCCACGCGCGCCACGTCGCGCATGCGCACGGTGGCGCCTTCGGTACTCGTGCGCAGCAGGATGTTCTCGAACTCCGCCACGGTCTGCAGACGCGTCTGGGCGGTGATCGAGGCGGTCAGCTGCTGACCCGGCACGGCCGGTGTGTTGCCGAGCTGACCCGCCGAAACCTGCGCGTTCTGCGCCTGCAGGGCCGCGACGACGTCAGAAGGCGTGAGGCGGTAGTTGGTGAGCTTCGCCGGATCGAGCCAGATGCGCATCGCGTAAGGCGAACCGAACACCTGCACCTCGCCGACGCCGGTCACGCGCGAAAGCGGGTCCTGCACGTTGGAAACGAGGTAGTCGGACAGGTCGGTCTGGTTGAACTTGCCATCCTCCGACACGAAGCCGATCACGAGCAGGAAGTTGCCGGTGGATTTCGCCACCTGCACGCCTTGCTGCTGCACGGCCTGCGGCAGCAGCGGCAGCGCGAGCTGCAGCTTGTTCTGCACCTGGACCTGCGCGATGTCGGGATCCACGCCGGCATCGAACACGAGGCTCACGGTCACGCGACCGTAGGAGTCGCTCGAGGACTTCATGTACAGCAGGTTGTCCAGACCGGTCATTTTCTGTTCGATGACCTGGGTCACCGAATCCTCGACGGTCTTGGCGGACGCCCCGGGATAGGTCGCGTTGATCGCGATCGTGGGCGGCGCGATGCTCGGGTATTGCGAAACGGGCAGCTGCATGATCGACAGCGCACCCGCCAGCATGATGACGATGGCGATGACCCACGCGAAGATGGGTCGGTCTATGAAGAAACGGGCCATGAAACGACTCCCTCTCAGCGGCCTGCTGCGGCGGGCGCAGAGGTTTCAGCGAAAGGCACGGGCTTGATCACGGTTCCGGGACGCAGGCGCTGCAGGCCTTCGACGATGATCTGGTCACCCGCCTTCACGCCCTCCGACACCAGCCAGTTCGGACCGATCGCGCGCTCCGTCTTCACGACGCGCTGCTCGAACTTGCCCTCGGGCAGCGCCACCATCACGGTCGCCTCGCCCTTCTGCGTGCGGCTCACGCCGCGCTGCGGCACGAGGATGCTGCCTTCGCGCACGCCGGTTTCGAGCACGGCCTGGACGAACATCCCGGGCAGCAGTTCGCCCTTGGGGTTCGGGAAGACGGCGCGCAGCGACACGCTGCCCGTGCCGCTATCGACCGTCACGTCGGTGAACGCGAGCTTGCCTTCGACCGGATACACCGTGCCGTCGGGCAACTGCAGCTTCACGCGGGCGTGATCCTTGGAAGCGCGCTTGAGCGCGCCGGAGGCCAGATCGCGGCGCAGGGCGGCGAGTTCGTTGACCGATTGCGTCACGTCGACATAGACCGGATCGAGCTGCTGCACCGTCGTCAGCGCGGTGGCCTGGCTGGCGGTCACGAGCGCGCCCTGGGTCACGCTGGACTTCCCGATGCGGCCCGAGATCGGCGACTTCACGTTCGCATAGCCCAGATTCACCTGCGCCGTCGACAGCGCCGCGCGGTCGGCCGCCACGCCGGCCTCGGCCTGCTTGAGCGCGGCTTCGGCGTCATCGTAATCCTGCTGGCTCACGGCCTTGATGGCCACGAGTTCCTTGTAGCGCTCGGCCTTCAGGCGCGCCGTGGCGAGCGAAGCTTCGGAGCGCGCGAGCGCGGCGCGGGCGCTGTCCTGCGCGTTGCGGAAAGTCAGCGGATCGATCTCGTAGAGCACCTGTCCGGCCTTGACTTCGCTGCCCTCGGTGAAGGCCCGCTTGAGCACGATGCCGCCCACCTGGGGACGGATTTCGGCGATTGCGTAGGGCACGGTCCGGCCCGGCAGGCGCACGTCCATTTCGACCGAGGCCGGCTGCAGCGTGACCACGCCGACTTCGGCAGGTGGCATCTGCCCGCCCGCGCCCTGCCCTTCACCGCCTTTGCCGCAGGCGCCCAGCACCAGGGCCGCCAGCGCGCCAAGCACCAGGGCCGGCAGCATCTTCTTCTGACCGGATTGCTTCATGAGAACTCTCTCCAAGACGAGGGGGAACGGGCCGCCACCCGGCCAGCCCGCAAAAATCGTGTCCATGACGGACGCAAACAGGGGTAAAGGATAACCCTAGGTTTCCGCTTTGCAACAAATATACATACATCCATGCATGTATGTAAATCATGCGCTACCATGATTTACTTCGTCTCACACTTTTCCCGGTAACCGATGGCGCGCAAGACCAAGGAAGAAGCCCTGGCAACACGAGAGCTGCTGCTCGATGCGGCCGCGCGCCTTTTCAGCCGCAACGGCGTGAGCGGCACCGCCCTGCACGACATTGCCCGCGAAGCGGGACTCACGCGTGGCGCAGTGTATTGGCATTTTTCGAACAAGGTCGAGTTGTTGATGGCCCTGTGGGAACGCGCGGCGCTGCCGATCCGCGAGACCTTCGAGCGCGCCGCCGAAGACCCGCAGCTTGGCGCGCTCGACCTCATCCGCTACAAGGCCTGCTGGCTGTCGGAGCACATCGAGCATGATGAACGCCTGCTCGAGATCATGAGCATCCTCATGCTGCGCTGCGAGTACAGCGGCGAGACCGAAGGCGCGCGCGGCAACTTCCTGCTCATCCGCGACGAATGCCTCGCCTGCGTGGTCGAGGATTTCCGGCGCGCCATCGCGCTGGGCGAGCTTGCGCCCACGGTGGAGCCGCAGCACGCGGCCATCGCGCTGCTGGGTCTTGCGGACGGGATCTGCTTTCACTGGCTCATCGCCCCCGACAGTTTTCCGATCGCACGCACCGTACGCACCGCCGTGGACGCCTATTTGCGCGGGCTGGCAAAGCCTGATTCCAAATAAGCCCCGTTCTGGTGCAAATGCAGGCATTATCGGGCACGATTCCGGAGTGCCCGCCAGCCGCTCTGCGCGTATACTCCGTAATCCTTCGTGTCATTAGGGGTTTGCACCCCTCTGGTACGATTCTCGCATGCCAGACGTCACTGCCCGTAGCCAGGCCCGACCGGGCATTCCGAACTGAACAGGAGAAATCAATGAAGAAACTGCACGCGCTCCTCGCCCTTTCCGTTGCCTGCAGCGTGGGTGCCGCCAGCGCCCAGCAACTCGAAGGTACGCTCAAGAAGGTTGCCGACGCCAAGGCGATCACGCTGGGCATCCGCGAATCGTCCTTCCCGCTCTCCTATCTGGACGCAAGCCAGAAGCCCATCGGCTACCACATCGACATCTGCAACGCGGTCGCCAATGCGGTCAAGGCCAAGCTCAAGCTTGCCAGCCTCGACGTGAAGACCCAGGCCGTCACCTCGCAGAACCGCATTCCCCTGATCGTCAATGGCACCGTGGACCTCGAGTGCGGTTCGACCACCAACAACCTCGACCGTCAGAAACAGGTCGCCTTTGCTCCGACGACTTTCGTCACCAACGTGCGCATGGCCGTCAAGAAGGCCTCGGGCGTGACCGATCTCGACCAGCTCGACGGCAAGCCGCTGGCCACCACCACCGGCACCACCAGCGTGCAGCTCGTGCGCGCGAGCGAGAAGGGCAAGAACCTGAACTTCAAGGAAGTGTATGGCAAGGACCACGCCGACTCCTTCCTGATGCTCGAAACCGATCGCGCCGTGGGCTTCGTCATGGACGACAACCTGCTGGCCGGCCTGATCGCCAACTCCAAGGCGCCCGATGCCTACGCCATCGTCGGCCCGGCCCTGTCGGTCGAGCCCATCGCGATCATGCTGCGCAAGGATGATCCGCAGTTCAAGGCCATCGTGGATGACACCGTCAAGGGTCTGGCCAAGAGCGGCGAGCTGACCAAGCTGTACCACAAGTGGTTCGAGTCTCCGATTCCGCCCAAGGGCATCAACCTGAAGTTCGCGATGAGCGATGAGCTCAAGAAGCTCGTGGCCACGCCGAACGACAATCCGGCCGAATCCTTCAAGAAGTAAGCCTTCCGGGGCTTGTGCAACACGGCGAACGGGAAGGGGCTACCCCCCTTCCCTTTCGCATTTATACGAGGCCGGCTCCCGCATAGCCGGCCCTGGGGAGAAACCGAGTGAATTACCACTGGAACTGGGACATCTTCTTCCAGACGATCCCGTCCGGCGACGAGACGTACCTGATGTGGGTCATCCACGGTCTGGGCTGGACGGTCGCCATTTCGCTGGCCGCCTGGGTCATCGCGCTCGTGCTGGGCAGCCTCGCGGGCATCCTGCGCACGGTACCGAACCGCCGCATCGCCATGATCGGCGATGTGTGGGTCGAATTCTTCCGCAACGTTCCGCTGCTGATGCAGCTCTTCCTCTGGTTCTTCGTGGTGCCCGAGCTGCTGCCGCGCGACCTGTCGCTGTGGGTGAAGCAGGACATGCCGGCCAAGGAATTCATCACGGCCGTGCTCGCCCTGGGCCTGTTCACCTCGGCGCGCGTCGCCGAACAGGTGCGCGCGGGCATCCAGGCACTGCCCCGCGGGCAACGCAACGCCGGCCTCGCCCTGGGTTTCACGCAGGCGCAGACCTATCGCTACGTGCTGTTGCCGATGGCATTCCGCATCATCATCCCGCCGCTCACCTCCGAGTTCATGAATGCATTCAAGAACTCCGGCGTGGCCTACGCGGTCGGCGTGTGGGAACTCGTCTTCGTCTCGCGCCAGATGGTCGAGGAGACCGGCGGCCAGGTCATCGAAAGCCTGCTCGTGCCGACCGTGCTCTACATCGTCTGCGCCTACGCCGCCAACCGCATCATGGCCGTGGTCGAACGCCGCTCGCATGTGCCTGGCTTCATCGTGGCGAAATAAGGAGCGGCCATGCTGAACAATCTTGATTTTTCCGTCATCCCGCTCGCCCTGCCGGCCATCGGCAAGGGCCTTCTCTTCAGCCTCCAGCTCACGATCGTGGCGATGATAGGCGGCGTGATCCTCGGCACCCTGCTCGCGCTGGCCCGCCTGTCCGGCGGCAAGTGGCTGGCGGGCGCGGCCAAGGTGTATGTCGACCTGATGCGCTCCATCCCGCTGCTGATGATGATCCTCTGGTTCTTCTTCCTGATCCCGCTGCTGACCGGCAGGCCGGTCGGTCAGGAGAACTCCGCGATGATCACCTTCACGCTGTTCCAGGCGGCGTTCTACAGCGAAATCATGCGCGCGGGCATCCAGAGCATTCCGCGCGGCCAGGTGAATGCCGCGCTGGCGATCGGCATGACCTACTGGCAGTCGATGGGTCACGTGGTGCTGCCGCAGGCCTTCCGCAACATGGTGCCGGTGCTGCTCACCCAGACCTTCATCCTGTTCCAGGATACTTCGCTCGTGTATGCCATCGGTGCCACCGACATGCTCAAGGCGGCCGAGAATGCCGGCATGCTGTACGGACGCACCGTGGAGATGTACCTGTTCGTCTCCGTCATCTATTTCGCCATCTGCTTCTCGCTGTCCATGTTCGTCAAGTACATGAACAAGCGCATCGCCATCATCCGGTAATCCACCATGATCCAGATCCAGAACGTTTCCAAGTGGTACGGCCAATTCCAGGTCCTCACGGAATGCTCGACGAGCATCAGCAAGGGCGAAGTCGTCGTCGTCTGCGGCCCGTCGGGTTCGGGCAAGTCGACGCTGATCAAGTGCGTGAACGGTCTTGAGCCGGTCCAGCAGGGCAAGATCGTGGTCAATGGCACGGCGGTGACCGATCCGGGCACCAACCTGCCGAAGCTGCGCTCGCACGTGGGCATGGTGTTCCAGCATTTCGAGCTTTTCCCGCACATGAGCATCACCGAGAACCTCGCCATCGGCCAGGTCAAGGTGCTGGGCCGCAGCCAGGACGAAGCCCGCGAACGCGGCCTCAAGCTGCTCGACCGCGTGGGCCTCAACGCCCACGCCAACAAGTTCCCGGGCGAGCTTTCGGGCGGCCAGCAGCAGCGCGTGGCGATCGCGCGCGCGCTGTCGATGGACCCCATCTGCATGCTCTTCGATGAACCCACCTCGGCGCTCGACCCCGAGATGATCAACGAAGTGCTCGACGTGATGGTCGAACTCGCGCAGGAAGGCATGACCATGATGGTCGTGACCCACGAAATGGGTTTCGCCCGCAAGGTCGCCAACCGCGTGGTATTCATGGACCAGGGCCGCATCGTCGAAGACGCGAGCAAGGACGAGTTCTTCGGCCAGCCGCGCTCCGACCGCGCCCAGCAGTTCCTCTCCAAGATCCTCAATCACTGATCGCCGCGTGGCGCCGGCAAGCCCCCGGCGCCGCCCGATCCCCCGGGGATGCCTCGCCTCGCCCTGCTCGCCACCGGCGGCACCATCGCCGGCTCCGGCAGCCAGACCGCCTACCGCGCCGGCGTGCTCGACGCGCGCACGCTCGTCGAGGCGGTGCCGCGCCTGGGCGAGCTTGCGCAGTGGCAGATCGAGCAGGCGTTCGCGCTCGACAGCCGCGACCTCACGCCCGCGCACTGGCTGGAACTCGCCGCGCGAGTGCGGGCCCTGCAGGCCGATCCCGCCATCGATGGCATCGTCATCACGCATGGCACCGACACGCTGGAAGAAACCGCGCTCGCCTTGCATCTGCTGCTGGGCAACGCGGGCTGCGTGGTGCTCACGGCCGCGATGCGCCCCGCCACGAGCGCTTCCGCCGACGGGCCCTTGAACCTCATCCAGGCCGCCTGCGTGGCCGGCGCGGGTGCGGGACGCGGCGTGCTGGTGGTCGCCGATGGCCGCATCCTCGCGGCCGACGCCATCGTCAAGACGCACACGCATGCCGTGGATGCGCTCCAGCCCCGCCCGGATCGCGCCGCCACGGGCAGCGTACTCGGCGAAGCCGTGCATTTCGGCGGACCGGCGCCGGCACCGCGTGCGGCCCTTCTGCGCGCGGACGCGCCGCTGCCGCGCGTGGACATCCTGTATGCCAGCGCGGGCGCCCCCGACGACCTCATCGACGCCTGCGTGCGGGCCGGCGCGCGCGGCCTGGTGCTGGCGCTCACCGGCCACGGCAGCGTGCCGGCGGCCTGGCGCGAAGCCCTGGCGCGAGCCCGCGCGGCGGGCGTCAGCCTCGTGCGCGCCAGCCGCGTCGGCGCAGGCGGCGTCTGGCCGGACTGCAACGAAGACGACGAGGCCGCCGGCACGATCGCCGCGTGCCACGCCACGCCTCAGCAGGCACGCGTGCTGCTGATGCTCGCGCTCGCGGCGCGGCCCGTTCCCGCGCGCAACGACCTTGTTGCGTTGTTCGCCGGCCTGCCCTGCTGATTTACCCGCATGCCATGGCCTGCTGCCCGCAGGTCACGTTGATTGCGCGCGGCGGCTTTTGTTGAATCAGGAAATGGGTCACGGATCTGCCCGAATTTCCGGTCAACCGCTGCGTCGGCCCTGCCGTTGAAAGCTACATGAGCGTGCGGCAAGCGCGCGCGGCAACATCAGGGAGGGCTCGCGATGAACGCTACGGAAAACACCGGAAACGGCCGTATCGGGGCATACAGCGACGAGGTGCTCGACGCCGGCTGGCTGCCGCGCCAGCACGCGACCGACCCCGCGGCGCCCACGCGCGAAACGCGGCGCCCGCCCCCCACCACGCAGCCCGAAGACCCCGACAGCTTCCTGCGCCGCCTCTATCTGGCGCAGGAATGATCGCCGGGCCCGCCGCGCGCGTTCAGCGGCGCGCGCCGGCGAGCGCGAGCTGGCTGTAGGCGGCCGCCGTTTCGGCCATGACCTGGCTGATGCGTTCGCTGGTGCTGGCCACGTCGCGGCGCACGAATTCAAACCCCGAGTTCGTGGCGCGCGACGGATCGTTCACGGCGAACTCGAAGAACATCCATTGCTGGCGCACGAGGCGCAGCTTGGCCCGGATCGCGGCCGTGTTCTCGCCGGCTTCCTCCAGCGAGGCAAAGGCCGACATGAACTCGCGGCTGGTCTGGGCGAGGTCGACCTTCGCGGCCTCCCCGCCCGCGCCGCTTTGCGTGGCGAGGTACAGGCGCGCGAGGCGTTGCGCCAGCATGTCGGTGCGCGAGGCCAGATCCGCCAGACGCGCGAGCGGCGCGTCCTGCGCCAGATCGAACTGCACGGCAAGCCCTTGCGCCGCGATCGACAACTGCTCGGCACCCGCGCCCAGCGTGGCCGCGCGGCCCTGCGCGGGCGGCGCGAGCAGCAGCGCGCGCTGGCTCGCCCATTCCGCGCCCAGGCGCCGCGCCGAACGCGCGGCCGCGCCCTCTCGTGCGGCAGCCTGAACGAGCGGCACGAGGCGGTCGAACTCCGCCACGCTTTCGCGCAGGCGCGCTTCGGCCGCGCTGCGCTCCACGCCCAGCGCGATCTGCAGGTTCAGCTTGACCTGCCGCTGCGCCAGGCTGCGCAGCTTGCCCGCGGCCTCCAGCGGAGAAGGCGCCTGCGGAGCGGCGGTGGCGGCAAAGGTGAGCAGGAAGAACAGGGCGGTGGCGGCCAGCGCACGCCCCATCCAGAAGCGCGCGGCGTGCAACATGCGTCGTCCCCGGGGGAGAATATTCGGATCCGTATGTTCCCCGCGCGAGGTTGCAGCCTGATGACAAACGCGTCATCGCCGCCCGGAGGCCCGCCCTCGCGAAGCCCGCAGCGGCCCATCACCTGCGGTCGCTACAGGGCGTGCGTGCGGTCGCCGCGCGCGAAGCCGGCCAGCGGCGCGTCCAGCCCGCGCGTGAGCGCGAGCACCTTGAAAAGCTCGCCCATTTCATGCGGCGCGACCAGTCGCAGGGCCGCGCGCGCGGCGCGCACGTAGGCCGGCGAATCGTCGGGGCCGAGGGCGCCGAGCAGATCGAGCAGGCCGCAGTTCGTCAGGAAGTTCGCCTGGCTCGTGAAACCCGCCACGGTCAGGCCGGCCTCGAAGCCCGCGCTGGCGATCGCCGTGAAATCGACGAAGCTCGTGATGTCGTTGAGGCCCGGCCACAGCAGCACGTCCGGGTGCGCGCGATGGCGGTAATAGCACTGCAGCGTGCCGTTGGCGCGGCTGGGCAGGTAGTACTCCGCCTGGGGATAACCGTAATCGATGAGCAGCACGGCCCCGCACGCGAGGCGCGCGCCCCACTCGGCCGTCCAGGCCCGCGCGGCGAGACCGATCTCGCTGACGTATTCCGCCTCGCCGGTCGGTCGCGGGCCCAGTGCCCGGGCCGCTTCGAGCAGGCGGCCGGTGGCTGGACGGTCGGCCCAGAGGAAATCGCCTTCGGCCGACAGCCCCACGCCGCGCTCGAAGATCTGGCCGGAACGCCAGACCACGAGTTGCACGGGCATCACGTCCAGCACTTCGTTGGCGATCACGCAGCCGGAGAAGGTCTCCGGCAGCCCATCCAGCCACACGACACGCGACGCCAGGTGGGGCACGCTCGCGCGGATGGCCTCGGCCTGGCGCGCGCGCAGCTCTCCCGACAGCTCGAGGATCGCGTAGCGGCCGGGCAGGCAGCCCATGGCCTCCAGCTCGGCAAGGAGATCGCAGGCCAGGCGCCCGGTTCCGGCACCCACCTCGACGATCTCCGGCGCCGAGGCCGCCATGACAGCGGCGATCTGACGCGCCAGCGTGCGTCCAAACAGCGGCGAGATCTCGGGGGCCGTCACGAAATCGCCCTCCGCGCCGAACTTGCGCGAACCGCCGCTGTAGTAGCCCAGCCCCGGCTCGAAGAGCGCCCGCGCCATGAAGGTGTCGAATCCTGTCCAGCCTCCGGCGGCGCGGATGGCTTCGGCCAGGCGGGCCGCGAGGCGTGCGGAGTGTTCCAGCGCGTCGGCGCTCGGCGGGGGCAGGCGATCTTTCATGCCCGCATTCTACCCGGCCGACCACTGGCCGCCGGCATGCGCGGGGGGACGACTACAATGCAGGATTCCCGTCTGTCGCAGCACCATGTCCGCGCCTTCGCAACTGCCGCTCTTCCCGCTGCACAACGTCCTGTTTCCGCACGGCACCATGCAGCTGCGCGTCTTCGAGGCGCGCTACCTCGACATGGTGGGCGAGTGCATGCGCAAGAACGAAGGCTTCGGCGTCTGCCTGATCGCCGAGGGCGAGGAAGTGGGCGCGCCCGCGCAGCCGCACGCCTTCGGCACCGAGGCGCGCATCATCGACTGGGACATGAGCCAGCCCGGCATTCTCGGCCTCACGATCCGTGGCGCGCGCCGCTTCCGTGTGCTCGAGACCGTGCCGCGCGGCAACGGGCTCCTCGTGGGCATCGTCGACCTCCTCGACCCGCCCCCGCCGGTGGCCATCGAGGCGCGCCACGCGGATCTGCTGCCCCTGCTCGCCGCCATCGTGCAGGACGCCGGCGAGCGCATCGCGGCGCCCCCCGGCGCACTCGAAGACGCGACCTGGGTCGGCCACCGCTATGCCGAGATCCTGCCCATCCCCGCCCTGGCCCGCCAGCATCTGCTCGAACTCGACGACAGCCTGATGCGGCTGGACATCATCCAGACCTACCTGCGCCAGCACGACCTGCTCAAGACCGGCTGACGCCGTTTCAGTCGGCCAGCGCCGCCTGCAGGAGCTTGCGGACCGGCGCCGGCAGCCCGGTGGACTCCAGCGCGTCGCGCGCGATCCAGTCCAGACGCCCTTCCGCCGCGATGGGCGCGGACGCCTCCAGCCGCCGCAGCCAGGGCCGGATCTCCAGCCGGAAATGCGTGAAGGCGTGCTGCACGGGCGGCAGCGCGCGCCAGTCCTGCAGCGGCGTGCCGAGCAGGCGCAGGGCCCCGGCCTGCGGTGTTTCGCCGTCGACGAGTTCGGGCAGGCTGTACAACCCGCCCCAGACGCCCCGCGCGGGACGCTGCTCGAGCAGCACGGCGCGCGGCGAACACAGCACCAGCATGTCGCATTGCCGCTGCGGCACCGCCTTGCGCGGACGCGGCGCGGGCAGCTCCGCCTGACGTCCGTCGCGCCAGGCCACGCAGCCGTCCTGCACGGGGCAGCGCACGCAGGCCGGCTTGCCGCGCGTACACACGGTCGCGCCCAGATCCATCTGCGCCTGCGGATAGACTTCCACCCCCGCCACGGGCAGCAGGCGGGTCGCGAGCGCCCACAGCGCCTCCTCCACCTTGCGCTCGCCGGGAAATCCCTCGATGCCGAAGTGGCGGCACAGCACGCGCTTGACGTTGCCATCCAGGATCGCCACCCGCTCGCCGAAGCAGAACGAAGCGATCGCGGCGGCCGTCGAGCGCCCCACGCCGGGCAGGCGCTGCAGCTGCGCCGCGTCCTGCGGAAAGCGCCCGCCGAAATCGTCCATCACGACCTGCGCGGCGCGATGCAGGTTGCGCGCCCGCGCGTAGTAGCCCAGCCCGCTCCACAGCGCGAGCACGTCCTCCACGGGCGCGGCGGCCAGGCTCGCCACGTCCGGAAAACGCGCCAGGAAGCGCAGGTAATACGGCTTCACCGAATCGACCTGCGTCTGCTGCAACATGATTTCGGATAGCCAGACGCGATAGGGGTCGCGCGTACCCTGCCAGGGCAGGTCGTGGCGCCCGTGGCGCCGCTGCCAGGCAATCAGACGGTCAGCGAATTCACTCATGGGGCGCGAGCCTACCACCACGGCGCTCCGCGCGCGCCCGCCGCGATGCGCCAAAGCCCTTGATCGGCCATGGTTTTCGGCGACGGGGAAGTGGCGGATAATCCGCCCGTGTACGCCGTGACCCCTATCCGATGAACTCCCCCTCGCTTCCGAGCACTCCCGCGCTCGCCTTCGACAGCACGACCTTTCGCCGCACGCTCGGCATGTTCGCCACCGGCATCACGGTCGTCACCGCGCGCGCCGAGGATGGCAGCCTGGTGGGGCTGACGGTCAATTCCTTCAACTCGGTATCGCTGACACCACCGCTGATCGTCTGGAGCCTGGCCGGCAACAGCACCGTGCGTCACGTGCTGGAGAGCTGCAGCCACTACGCGATCAACGTGCTCGCGAGCGACCAGGAAGCCCTCTCCAACCTCTTCGCGAGCAAGGCGGCGGACCGCTTCGCGGGCGTGGAGTGGGAGCCCGGCCTGGGCGGCGCGCCGCTGCTCGCCGGTTGCTGCGCCGTGTTCGAGGTCCGCAACAAGCTGCGCTACCCGGGTGGAGACCACGTGATCTTCATCGGCGACGTGGAGCGCTGCGACCGCTCGGAGCGCACGCCCCTGCTCTTCTTCAACGGCCGCTACGCCCGGCTCGCCGACGAAGCGCCGCGTTGACCCCCTCCTGCCCGCCACACTCAGGGCGCCGCGGCGCCGGCCTGCAGTTCGCGTTCGAACTGCTCGGGGGTGAGGATGCGCAGGCGCTCGCGAAACGGCGGACGCTTCGCGAGCCGCAGCACGAGCTTGTCGCGCGTGAGCAGCAGGCCGGCCCCGCCCTGCCAGGCCGCGGAGAGGAACTTCTGGTCGTCGCGATCGCGGCAGCGCGGCAAGGTGTCGAGTTCGGCCTGCAACGCGGCATCGGGTTCGGGCAGCACGGCCGTCGCGGCCGTGTAATCGGCCAGCAGCGCGGCCTGCCGCGCGGGCGCGATGCCGAATTGCGCGTAGGCCAGCACCCGGCGCAGTTCGTCGAGCCCATCGGCGCGGCTCAGCAGACGCGCCGCGTCGCCACGACACCAGGCGCGCAGACGCGGCAGGCCCGGATCGGCGAAATGCCACAGCGCCATCACCACGTTGGTATCGAGCACGGCACGCACGGGCTGCGGGTCAGAAGTCATGCCTAGGAAATCCTGAATGCCGGGAGAAGAGTACCTGCCCGCTGCGGCCGAGCCCTGGCAGGCCTGGAGCGATGGTTGCGCCAGCCCCAACCCGGGCCGTATCGGCCTGGGCGGAATCCTGCTCGCGCCCGACGGCACGCGCCATCACATCTCGGAGCGCGCTCCGCACGGCGGCTGCAACAACGAGGCCGAGGCCCGCGCGCTTCTGGCCACGTTGCGCCATGCCCTCGCGCTCGGTGCCCGCGCGATTCATGCGCACAGCGACAGCGACGTGGTGGTGCGACTCGCGCAGACCGCATCGAGCACCGAAGCCGCGCGCCTGGCGCCCCTGCTCGACGAGTTGCGCGGCACGATCGCGGAGTTCGCGCGCTTTCGCCTCGACTGGCTGCCGCAGCATCGCAACACGGAAGCCGACGGACTCGCGCGCGCCGCGCTGGGCCTGCCGCCCCGGGCGCCGGCCCGCCCGCCGCGGCGCCGGCGGCACTAGCGGCACTAGCGGCAAGGCCCGCGTCAGACCTGGCTCTGCGCCACGCGCTGGGCAATGTGCGCCAGCGCATCCTCGACCTGATCGATCAGGATCAGCGAGAGGTCGCCGGGTTGCAGCAGTTCGAGCGCGCGATCGATGGCGATGAACTCGCCGTGGATCTCTTCCACCGCGCGCGTGCGGCTCGCCCCCTGCAGGCCCTGGCGCAGCAGCCCCAGCACCTCGCCGTCGGCACGGCCGCGCTGGCACGCATCCTGGTAGAGGATCACGTTGTCGAACGCCTTGCCCAGAATCTCGGTCTGCTGGCGGATGTCCTCGTCGCGCCGGTCGCCCGCGCCCGAGATCACCACCGAGCGCTGGCGGGCCGGCATGGCCTCGACGGCCTTCACGAGCGCGAGCATCGCGTCGGGGTTGTGGCCGTAGTCGGCGATCACCGTCGCGCCCTTGTAATCGAACACGTTGAAGCGGCCCGGGGCGTTGTCGGAATCATTGACGAAGCACGCGAGCCCGGCGCGGATCACGTCCCACTCCAGTCCCACGGCCCAGGCCGCCGCCACCGAGGCCATGACGTTCTCGACCTGGAAACTGATCGTACCGTCACGCGTGATCGGCACACCCGCCAGCGAGATCCGCACCGACTTCTTGCCCTCGGTGCACACGATGGCGTCGTTCTCGACATAGACCACGCGCTTGCCCTGGGCGCGGTGCGTGGCCATGACGGGAATGCTGCGGTCGGCGGCGAAATAGATCACCTGACCCGGGCAGTTGGCGGCCATGCCGGCCACTATGGGGTCGGCGGCGTTCAGCACGGCGTAACCGTTGTCGGCCACGTTCTGCACGATCACGCGCTTGAGCACGGCGAGATCTTCGACCGTGGTGATGTAGTTGAGCCCGAGATGGTCGCCCAGCCCGATGTTGGTCACCACCGCCACCTTGCAGCGGTCGAAGGCCAGGCCCTCGCGCAGCAGTCCGCCACGCGCGGTCTCGAAGACGGCGGCGTCCACGTCGGGATTCAGCAGCACGTTGCGCGCGCTGCGCGGGCCGGAGCAATCGCCCGAATCGATGCGGCGGCCCTGGATGTAGACGCCGTCGGTATTGGTCATGCCCGTGCGCAGCCCGCTCTTGATGAGCAGATGCGCGATCAGGCGCACGGTGGTGGTCTTGCCGTTGGTGCCGGTCACGGCCACGACGGGAATGCGCGCGTCGTCGCCGGCCTCGAACATCGTGGAGATCACGGCCTCGCCGACGTTGCGGCCCTTGCCGAACGAGGGCGAGAGGTGCATGCGCAGGCCCGGCGCGGCATTGACCTCGACGATGCCGCCGGACTGCTCCTCGAGCGGGCGGTGGACCGATTCGCAGACGACATCGACGCCGCAGATGTCCAGCCCGATCATCTGCGCGGCCTCGACGGCCCGCGCCGCCAGGTCGGGATGGACGTCGTCGGTCACGTCGGTGGCCGTTCCGCCCGTGGAAAGGTTGGCGTTGTTGCGCAGGATCACGCGCTGCCCGCGCGCGGGCACGGTGTCGGCGCCCATGCCCTGTTCGGCGAGGCGCGCGAGCGCGATGTCGTCGAAGCGGATGCGCGTGAGCGAGGTCGCGTGGCCCGTGCCACGGCGCGGATCGCGGTTTACTTCCTCGACGAGCGCGCGCACGGTCTGCACGCCATCGCCGATCACCAGCGGCGGCTCGCGGCGCGCGGCGGCGACGAGCTTGTCGCCCACCACGAGCATGCGGAAATCATGGCCCGGGAGGTACTTCTCGACGAGCACCTCGTCGCTGATCGCGTGGGCCGTGGCCCAGGCCGCCTCGACGCCGGCGGCGGTCGTGATGTTCACCGTCACGCCCTTGCCCTGGTTGCCGTCCTGCGGCTTCACGACGACCGGGTAGCCGATCTCGCCGGCCACCACGAGCGCCTCCGCCAGGGTCGTGGCCGGGCGCCCCTTGGGCACGGGCACGCCGGCCGCTTCGAGCAGCTTCTTGGTGAGATCCTTGTCCTGCGCGATGGATTCGGCGATCGCGCTGGTGCGGTCGATCTCGGCGGCCTGGATGCGGCGCTGCCGCGAGCCCCAGCCGAACTGCACCATGCTGCCCGAGGTGAGGCGGCGGTACGGAATGTTGCGCGCCACGGCGGCCCACACGATGGACCCCGTGGAAGGCCCCAGGCGTTCGTCTTCGTCCAGCTCGCGCAGCTCGGCGAGCGCGGCGGCGGTGTCGAAGGGCGCAGCCCCCGCGGCGGCGGCGCACAGCGCTTCGGCGAGCGCGAAGGCGCGGCGGCCGACCGCTTCCTCGCTGTACTCGACCACCACGAGATAGACGCCACGCTCCTGCGTCTCGGTCGTGCGGCTGAAGGTGACCGGGCAGCCGGCCTGCGCCTGCAGGCCCAGCGCGGTGAATTCGAGCGCATGCGCCATCGACAGCACTTCGCCGGCCGCGGCGGGGCGGACTTCGCCGATCAGCGGGAAGAGCTCGCGCAGACGCGCGTCGAAACCGCCCAGGTCGGCCAGCGAGCGCTCACTGGGCTCGCAGGTGACGATGGCTTCGATCGCCGTATGGCGACTCCAGAGATTCGGGCCGCGCAGCGCGCGGATGCGGGAGACTTCCATGGAACCTGTCCTGTTCGGAAATGCCCGGCCGGTCAGGCCAGGCTGGATTCGTAGCTTTCGATGGCGCTCGCGATGAGCTCCGGCGCGATGCCCAGCGCCCAGCCCGCCGCGGCGGCGGCCAGCACGGCGCAGGCATCGTCGGCCGAGGGCGCCAGGCGCGCGATTTCCTGCATCTCGCCGCTGCCCGCGAGCACCACATTGCCGTCGCGCAGGAACACCGCGCGACCGCCCGCGTCCAGATGCGCGCCGATCACGTGCGATTCCGCTTCCTGGCTGAAGAACACCACTTCGCCGTCGCAGAGTTCGGCCAGCTCGGCCACGCTCGCGTCGTCGGCATTGAGCACCGCGGCGCCGGACTCGAGCACCACATCGATCTGCGTGCGCAGCACGTTGGCCACCTGGCCCGGTTCGCGCACGTCGAAGGCCTCGAGTTCGGGCAGCACGCGCAGGCTGGTGAGCACGCCGACGTTGCAGCGGTCATAGGGCAGGCCCTCGCTGACGATGCTGGCGGGGGGCGTCTCGAACACCGCGGCGTCGATGCTGCGGTTCATGAGCAGGCGCTGGCCGGCTTCGAAGTTCGCGCAATCGGCGCGTTCGACGCGGCGCAGGTCGAGGAAGAATCCGTCGCGACAGGCCAGGCCCGCGTGATGCCCCCCCAGATGCAGCAGCCAGCCGAGCACGCGCGCCACGCGCGTGGTGTGGTCGCAACCGCTCACGCCCACCACGGGAATGCGCCCGTCCTCGCCCTGGAAGAGGTGCGCGATGATGGCCTCGCCAACGGGGCGCGGCTTGCCCTGCGCGGGCTTGAGGTGCATGAGCAGGCCGGGGCCGGCATTCACTTCGACGATCGCGCCGCCGGTGCGCTCCAGCGGCAGCGAGACATCCTCGGTCACGAGATCTATCCCCGCGATGTCCAGGCCGACGATGCGCGCGGCGAGCGAGGCGGCCGCGGCCACTTCGGGGTGGACCTCGTCGGTGCAGTCGATCGAGACGTTGCCGTTGCGCTGCACGATCACGCACTCGCCTTCGGCGGGCACCGACCCGGCGTGGTGGCCCTGACGGCCGATCAGCAGACGCATGATGCGGTCTTCGTCGATCTTGATCGTCTCGAGCGGAAATTCTTCGGCCTCGCCCCGGCGGGGGTCGGTATTGAGCTGGCTGTCGATGAGCGCGCGCACGCTGGAAACGCCGTCGCCGGTGATCGAGATGTGCTCGCCACGGCCCGCCGCCACGACCTTGCCGCCCACCACCAGCAGGCGGTGTTCGCTGCCACGGATGAAGCGCTCCACGATCACGTCGCTGCCTTCCGCCTCGGCCACCGGGAATGCGGCCTTCACCTCTTCCTCGGTCATGAGCTCCAGCGACACGCCGCGCGCGTGGTTCGCGTCCGAGGGTTTCACGACGACGGGCAGGCCGATGTCCTGCGCGGCCTCCCAGGCTTCCTCGGGGCTGTTGACGATCTGCCCCTCGGGCACGGGCACGCCGCAGGGAATCAGCAGGCTCTTGGTCAGATCCTTGTCGGAGGCGATGGATTCCGCGATGGCGCTGGTGCGGTCGGTCTCGGCCGTCCAGACGCGACGCTGGCGGCAGCCCCAGCCGAGTTGCACGAGGTTGCCCTCGGTCAGACGGATGGAAGGTACGCCGACGTCGGTGGCGGCATCCACGATGCAGGCCGTCGACGGCCCCAGACACAGCGAATCGGCCAGTTCGTGCAGACGCGCGAGGGTGGCGGGCACATCGAAGGGGCTGTCGTTGATCGCGGCCATCACGAGGTCGCGCGCGGCATGCAGGCAGGCGATGGTCACGTCCTTGTGGCGCGAGCGCACGACGACCTTGTACACGCCGCGCTGCGAGGTGCTGCGGGCCTTGCCGAAACTCGTGCGTTGCCCAGCCTGCGTCTGCAGCTCGAGCGTGACGTGCTCGAGGATGTGCGCGGGCCAGGTTCCTTCCTGCACGCGGCGCAGGAAGCCGCCGCGTTCGCCATAGCTGCACTTGTGCTCGACGAGCCCCGGCAGCCAGGCCGACAGGCGCTCGTAGAAGCCGGGGATCAGATTGGAGGGGAAGTCTTCGAGCTCGTCGATATCGACGAGTGCTTCGATGGCCGGACGATAGGTCCAGATATTGGGGCCGCGCAGGTACTGCACGCCGAGAATGCGGATGTCTTTGCTCATGTCACCGATCAAGCGGGCGAATGGCCCTTGGGCTTGCGCCGATTGTCCATCAACGCTGCGGACAGCGAAAAGTTTACGCGGCTTGCCGTGATTTGCCGGGCAAGTCCGGCAGACGGAGCGAGGCGCCGCGCAGTTCGGGGTAAACTTGCGCCGCCTTGCTGCGTTAATACCCTGCCGCGTGCTGCCATGCGCCGCAGCCAGCCCGTCCGTGCCGGAGTTTAGCGGACTTCCCCCCGGCGGCGCTGCGCGGCGGCCGTACCCACGATAATTTTTCGAACCGACCAGATCCCCCGATGCCGCATCCCACGCCCGACGACACCCTGCCCGCGCCCTGGCGCGCCGAACTTGGCGCGCGCCTCGCGCCGGACGAAAGCGTGGAGAGCTGGACCCTCCTGGATCTGGATGCCGCGCTGAACTTCGGCCAGGGGCTGCTGGTCCTCACCACGCGGCGGCTGCTGGCCCGCGCGCCCGGCGCCGACTGGCAGGCCTGGCCGCTGGACGCCGGTCTGCGCCTGCGTCACGCCGACCATGCCGGCGTCGCCACGCTGGAGCTCGTGGATGCCGGCGGCCGCCTCGCGAGCTGGCGCTACACGCTGAACCAGAATCTCGCGGCCCTGCGCCTCATCGGCGACTTCGAGCGCCGACGGGAAGCCCTGCGCGAAGGGCGCGCCGCCCTGCCACGCGAAGAAGCCGTCTGCGCCAGCTGCAAGGCCCCCCTGCCCCCCGGCGAGGAGGAATGCCCGGTCTGCAGCCGCGAACTGCACGAAGCGCCCTCGACCTGGACGCTGTTCCGCCTCTGGCGGTTCGCCCGCCCCTATCGCGGCATGCTGTTCTCCGGCCTGGCGCTGATGTTCGGCGCCACCGCCGCGACGCTGGTCTCGCCCTATCTGACCATGCCGCTCATGGACGAGGTGCTGATCCCGTACCAGGCCGGCCAGCAGATCGACCCGCAGAAGGTCTGGCTCTATCTGGGCGGCCTGTTCGCGGCCGCCTGCGTATCGTGGATCCTCGGCTATTACAAGACCTACATCCTGGCGCTGGTCTCGGAGCGCATCGCAGCCGACCTGCGCACCAGCACCTACGAACACCTGATGTCGCTGTCGCTGGAATACTTCGGCGGCAAGCGCACGGGGGACCTCATCGCGCGCATCGGCTCGGACTCCGACCGCCTCAGCGTCTTCCTGTCGCTGCATGCGCTGGATTTCGTGACCGACGTGCTCATGATCGCGGTCACCGCGCTCATCCTGTTCACCATCAATCCCTGGCTCGCGCTGGTCACGCTGATTCCGCTGCCGCTCGTGGGCTGGATGATCCATTTCGTGCGCGACCGCCTGCGCACCGGCTTCGAGAAGATCGATCGCGTGTGGGGCGAGGTCACCAACGTGCTGGCCGACACCATCCCGGGGATCCGCGTGGTCAAGGCCTTCGCCCAGGAAAAGCGCGAGACGGGGCGTTTCCGCGCCGCCAACCAGCACAACCTGGAACTCAACGACCGCATCAACCGCACGTGGTCGAAGTTCTCCCCCACCGTGACCTGGGCCACCGAGGTCGGCCTGCTCGTGGTGTGGGGCTTCGGCATCTGGCTCGTCGCCCACAGCCAGATCACCGTGGGTGTGCTGACGGCCTTCCTCGCCTACATCGGGCGCTTCTACACGCGGCTCGATTCGATGAGCCGCATCGTGTCCGTCACGCAGAAGGCCGCCGCCGGCGCCAAGCGCATCTTCGACATCCTCGACCACGTTTCCAGCGTGCCCGAACCGACGCGCCCGGTGCCGCTGCCCCGCGTCGAAGGCGCCATCTCGCTGCGCGAAGTGAGCTTCCGCTACGGCAACCGCGGCGTGATCCGCAACCTCGACCTCGACATCCGCCCCGGCGAAATGATCGGTCTGGTCGGCCACTCGGGCTCCGGCAAGAGCACGCTGGTGAATCTGATCTGCCGCTTCTATGACGTCTCGGGCGGCGCCATCTCGATCGACGGGGTGGACATCCGCAACGTCGCGCTCGCGGATTTCCGCCGCAACATCGGCCTCGTGCTGCAGGAGCCCTTCCTGTTCTTCGGCACCATTGCCGAAAACATCGCCTATGGCCGCCCCGACGCCACGCGCGCCGAGATCATCGCCGCCGCGCGCGCCGCGCACGCGCACGACTTCATCCTGCGCCTGCCGCTGGGCTACGACTCCATCGTCGGCGAGCGCGGCCAGGGGCTGTCGGGCGGCGAGCGCCAGCGCGTGTCGATCGCGCGCGCGCTGCTGATCGATCCGCGCATCCTGATCATGGACGAAGCCACCTCGGCCGTGGATACCGAGACCGAGAAGGAAATCCAGAAAGCGCTCGAGAACCTCGTCCAGGGGCGTACCACGATCGCCATCGCGCACCGTCTGTCCACGCTGCGCAAGGCCGACCGCCTCGTCGTCATGGACCGTGGCGAGATCGTCGAAGTCGGCAATCACGACGAACTCATGGCCGCGCAGGGCGCCTACTGGCGGCTCTACCAGGCGCAGTTGCGCCACGCCGAACAACTCGCCGAAGGGAGCGACGCATGAAGCCGGCCTTTGAACTCCAGCGCGACGCCTTCGGCCGCCTCACGCTCACCGACGCCGACGGCATGCGCCACGAAGGCGTGCTGCCGGTGCGCGCGCATCCGATCAGCGCCCCCGCCGACGGGCTGGCCATCATGGGGCCGGATGGCCATGAACTGGTCTGGCTGGATCGCCTCGAAGACCTGCCGCCCGCCCCGCGCGCGCTGCTGGCCGAGGAACTCGCCGCGCGCGAGTTCATGCCGGAAATCACCCGCCTGGACAGCGTGTCGAGCTTCGCCACGCCGAGCACCTGGGACGTGCAAACCACGCGGGGCGCCACGCGCTTCATCCTCAAGGGCGAGGAGAACATCCTGCGCCTGCCCGGCAACGTGCTGCTGATCTCCGACGCGCACGGCATCCAGTTCGTCATCCGCGATCTCGCGGCGCTGGACCGTCACTCGCGCAGGCTTCTCGACCGCTTCCTCTGAGCGCGCCGGCGGGGCCTCCCGGGGCTCCGCCGACAGCAGCCTTCAGCGCCGCAGGGCGAAGCGCTTCGCCATGTGGCCGGCCGGCTTTCCCCGGCCCGCGTGGCGCCCGCCCGACCAGGCCACGGTCTCGCCGCCTGTCGTCATCGAGGCAGGCCCGGGCGCGCTCGACCGCCAGCGGCGCTCGCGGCGGCCCGCCCCGTCTGGCGCGGCAAATCCTCCTTTCCCGCTTCTTCAACGCCGGCCGACCCCTGCCCTTTGGGCTCGCAACCGGCTTTATTGAGGAAACTCCCTATGCCACAGGCGCCAGAACACCCCCTAGGATTCAAACAAACGTTTGAACAATACATCCCGATGAAGCCCGAAGCCCTTCCCGATACCCGTACCCGAATCCTCGACGCCGCCGAACGCCTCTTCACCGAGCACGGCTTCGAAGGCACGTCCATGCGCCAGATCACGGGCGAAGCCGGCGTCAATCTGGCGGCGGCCAACTATCACTTCGGCAGCAAGGACGCCCTCCTCGAAGCCGTTTTCAAGCGCCGCCTCGCCTGGCTCAACAGCGAACGCCTGCGCGTGCTCTCCGAAATGGAAGCCGAAGCCGGCCAGCAACCCCTCAAACCCTCGCAGATCGTGGATGCCTTCTTCGGCACGCTGCTGCGCATGGGCACGCGCCAGGAACTCGGCGGCGAGACCTTCCTGCGCCTGCTCGGGCGCAGCCGGGGCAACCCCAACAACCTGCTGCATTCGCTGCTCGCCGCCGAATACGACGAGGTGCTGACCCGCTTTCGCGACGCGCTCTACCTCGCCCTCCCAGAAGTCCCCAAGGTTGAAATCATCTGGCGCCTGCATTTCATGCTCGGCGCCACCGCCTACGCCATTGCGGGCACCGATTCCCTCGATGCCGCCACCGACTGGCAGATTCCGCCAGGCGAGCAGGCGCGCCAGGAAGAACTGCTGCTGCCACGCCTCATGAGCTTCCTGCTCGGCGGCCTGCGCGCACCGCTTGCCGACATTCGCCCAGAAGCGCCGCACTGACGGCGCCACCCCGACCCACCCGGAGACCCATCGTCATGAACATCCTGAGCCTGCTGATCCTCGTCGTGCTCGCCGCCGCGATCTGCCTCTTCGGCATTGCGCCGCTGCGCCGCGCGCTCGTGAGCCGCCCCCTGCTGGGCGTCTTCCGCCGCATCCTGCCGCCGATGTCGGACACCGAGCGCACCGCGCTGGAAGCCGGCACGGTGTGGTTCGAGGGGGAGCTTTTCTCGGGCCGGCCGCGCTGGCAGCGCCTGCTGAACACGGCCTGGCCGAAGCTTTCGCCCGAGGAGCGCGCCTTTCTCGACAACGAGACCGAAACGCTCTGCCGTCTCATGCGCGACTGGGAGACCACCCACGTCCATAACGACATGTCGCCCGAAGCCTGGGCCTACGTGAAGGAGAAGGGCTTCCTGGGCATGATCATTCCCAAGGAATACGGCGGCAAGGGCTTCTCGGCCTTTGGCCACGCGGAAGTCATCACCAAGCTCGCCACGCGCAGCTCGGCCTCGGCGATCAGCGTGATGGTGCCCAACTCCCTGGGCCCGGCGGAACTGCTGCTGCATTACGGCACCGACGCGCAGAAGCAGCACTACCTGCCGCGCCTGGCGCGCGGCGAGGACATTCCGGCCTTCGCGCTCACCAGCCCCCAGGCGGGTTCGGACGCCGCCGCCATTCCCGACCGGGGCGTGGTCTGCCGCGGCTTCCACCAGGGGCGCGAGGTGCTGGGCATGCGCGTGACCTGGGACAAGCGCTACATCACGCTGGGCCCGATCTGCACCGTGCTGGGCCTGGCCTTCCGCCTCTACGATCCGGATCACCTGCTGGGCGACGTGGAAGACATCGGCATCACCTGCGCGCTGGTGCCGCACGATCACCCCGGCGTGAACATCGGCCGGCGCCACTTCCCGCTGAACGCGGTGTTCCAGAACGGGCCGAACTGGGGCAATGACGTGTTCATGCCCATCGACTTCATCATCGGCGGGCCAAAGATGGCCGGCCAGGGCTGGCGCATGCTCATGGAATGCCTCGCCGCCGGCCGCTCGATCTCACTGCCCGGCTGCAACACCGGCATGATGAAGCTGACGGCGCGCGCGGTGGGCGCCTACGCTCGCGTGCGCAGCCAGTTCAAGATGGCGATCGGCAAGTTCGAGGGCATCGAGGAGCCGCTCGCCCGCATCGGCGGCAATCTCTACATGGCGGACGCCGCGCGCGTCATGACGGCCGGCGCGCTCGATCTGGGCGAGAAGCCCTCGGTGGTCTCGGCCATCGTGAAGTATCACGTCACCGAACGCGGCCGTCAGTCGGTCAATGACGGCATGGACGTGCTGGGCGGCAAGGGCATCTGCCTCGGTCCGCAGAACTTCCTGGGCCGCGCCTACCAGCAGCTGCCCATCGGCATCACCGTGGAAGGCGCCAACATCCTCACGCGCTGCCTCATCATCTTCGGACAAGGGGCGATCCGCTGCCATCCGTTCGTGCTGCGCGAGATGCAGGCCGCGCAGGACAGCGATCACGCACGCGGCCTGGCCGCCTTCGACAAGGCCTTCTTCGGCCACGTCGGCTTTGCCGTGGGCAACGCGCTGCGCGCCTTCGGCCTCGGTCTCACGGGCGCGCGCACAGCCGCGGTGCCTGCCGGCGTGGCGCCCGAGGCGGCGCGCTACTACGCCCATCTGTCGCGCTTTTCGGCGGGGCTCGCGGTGCTGGCAGACGCTTCCATGCTGACGATGGGCGGCGACCTGAAACGGCGCGAGAAGATCTCCGCGCGCCTGGGCGACATCCTTTCGCTGCTCTACCTGGGCGCGGCCACGCTGCGGCGTTTCGAGGCCGAGGGCCGCGCGGCGGAAGACGCGCCGCTGCTGCACTGGTCCATGCAGGATGCGCTGTTCCGCATGCAGGGCGCCTTCGAGGGCGTGCTGGCGAACTTCCCGAACCGGGCCGTCGCCGGGCTGCTGCGGGTTCTCGTCTTCCCGCTGGGCCAGCCCTTCGCTCCGCCCTCGGACCTGCTGGGACAACAGGTCGCGCAACTGCTGCTCGCGCCGTCTGCCACGCGCGACCGGCTCGTGGCGGACAGCTTCGTGGATCGTGGCAACGAAGACGATCCCGTCGCCGTGCTCGAACTCGCGCTCGTCGCGACGATGGGCGCCGAAGCCATCGAAGGCCGCCTGCGCAAGGCTCAGAAGGCTGGACAGATCAGCGGCCATGGCCTTCCCGAGCTGCTCGCCGACGCCATCGCCAAGGGCCTCGTGAGCCGCGACGAACAAGCCTTGCTGGAACGCCGCGAGACGCTGCGGCAGAAAGCGATCCGCGTTGACGACTTCCCGCAGGATTTCGGCTTCGGCCACGCCGACGCCCACGTCCGTCCGGATCCGGCCACCGCGCCCCTGCAACGCGAGGCCGCGTGATGTTTCGCCCCGTCTATGTGATCGATGGCGCGCGCACGCCCTTCCTGAAGGCGAAGAACGCCCCCGGCCCGTTCGCCGCATCCGATCTGGCCACGGTGGCCGGGCGCGCCCTGCTCGCCCGCCAGCCCTTTGCGGCCGATGAACTGGATGAAGTGATCCTGGGCTGCGCGTCGCCCTCGCCCGACGAAGTGAACATCGGCCGCGTCGCCGCGCTGCGCATGGGCTGCGGCAACGCAGTGCCGGGCTGGACGGTCATGCGCAACTGCGCCTCGGGCATGCAGGCGCTCGACTCCGCCATCGCCAACATCCAGTCGGGGCGCTCGCAGCTCGTGCTCGCGGGGGGCGTCGATGCGCTCTCGCGCGCGCCGCTGCTGTTCTCCGACAGCATGGTGCGCTGGCTGTCGGGCTGGTATGCCGCGAAAAGCCTTGGCCAGCGGCTCGCCGCGCTGCGCCGGTTCCGCCTGGGCTACCTCGCGCCCGTGATCGGCATCGTCAAGGGCCTCACCGACCCCGTCGTCGGCCTGCTCATGGGGCAAACCGCCGAGAACCTCGCCTGGCGCTTCCGGATCACGCGGACCGAGATGGACGCCTTCTCGGTGCGCAGCCATCAACGCCTGGCGGCCGCCGTGGATGCCGGCCACTTCGATGCCGAACTGGCCGCGCTCATCGATGAAAAGGGCACGCCCTATGCCGCCGACGATGGCCTCAGACGCGACTCCTCGCTGCCCAACCTCGCCAAGCTCAAGCCCTTTTTCGACAAGAAGTACGGCCGCGTCACGCCCGGCAACAGCTCGCAGGTGACGGATGGCGCGAGCTGGCTGATCCTCGCGTCCGAAGAAGCCGTCGCGCGGCACGGTCTCTCCCCCATCGGCGTGATCCGCGACAGCCAGTGGGCAGGCCTCGCCCCCGAGCAGATGGGCCTGGGGCCGGTGCACGCCGCCACCCCCATCCTGCAGCGCCATGGCCTGGCGCTCAACGACCTGGATGCCTGGGAAATCAACGAAGCCTTCGCCGCGCAGGTGATCGGCTGCCTGCGCGCCTGGCAGGACGAAACCTACTGCCGCGAACAGCTCGGTCTGCCGGGCGCGCTCGGCGCGCTCGACGAAGACAGGCTCAACGTGGATGGCGGCGCCGTGGCGCTGGGGCACCCGGTCGGCGCGAGCGGGGCGCGCATCGTGCTGCATCTGCTGCACGTGCTGCGCCGCACGGGCGGTCGCCGGGGCATCGCCAGCATCTGCATCGGAGGCGGCCAGGGCGGCGCCATGCTCGTGGAGGCCCTGTGATGAACATGAACGAAACCCCTGCCCACCAGTTGCCACACTGGCAGCTCGCACGCGATGCCGATGGCATCGCCTGGCTCACGCTCGACAGCCCGGGCGTGTCCACCAACACCCTGGGCGCGGCGGTGATCGCCGAACTTGACACCCGTATCCGCGCGCTCGAAGCCGAACCGCCCGTCGCGCTGGTCTTCCGCTCCGGCAAGGACGCAGGCTTCATCGCCGGCGCCAACGTCGAGGAATTCACGCAGCTCGCCGACGGCGCCGCGGCGCGCGCGATGGTGCAGAAGAGCTGGGATCTCTACGCGCGCATCGAAGCCCTGCCGTTTCCCACGCTGGCGCTGATCCGCGGTCATTGCATGGGAGGCGGGCTGGAACTCGCGCTGGCCTGCCGCTACCGGCTCGCGGTCGATGAAGCGGCCACCCGCCTCGCCCTGCCGGAAGTGATGCTGGGCATCGTGCCGGGCTGGGGCGGCATGCTGCGCCTGCCGCGCCTCGTCGGCCCGGCCGCCGCGCTGGACATGATGCTCACGGGCAAGCAGATCGACGCCCGCCGCGCGCGCAAGATGGGGCTCGTCGACGACGCCGTGCCGCCCCGCGTGATGGAGGATGCCGCGCGCATCCTCGTGCGTTCCGGCCGCCCCGCGCACCGCCCGGGCTTCGTGCAGCGCCTGCTGGGCGGCCCGCTGCGCGGCGTGGCCGCCAACGCCGCGCGCAAACAGGTCGCGCGCAAGGCGCCCCGCGAGCACTACCCCGCACCGTGGGCCATCATCGACACCTGGCAGCATTTCGGCGGCAACTCGCTGGCCGTGCCGCCCGGGCACCCGGCTTCGTTCGAGCACCTCCTGGGCCAGGGCACGGCCATGAATCTCGTGCGCGTGTTCTTCCTCCAGCAGCGCCTCAAGGGCTTGGGCAAGCACGACGGCGGCGAGGCCGCTTTCTCGCCGCGACACGTCCATGTCGTGGGGGCGGGTGTGATGGGCGGCGACATCGCGGCATGGTGCGCGCTGCGCGGCCTCACGGTGACGCTGCAGGATCAGGGCGTGGACCGCATCGCGCCGGCCATCGCGCGCGCCGCGACGAGCTTCGGCAAGAAGTTCCGGGGCGACCGCAAACAGGTGCGCTTCGCGCTGGACCGCCTGATCGCCGACCCGCGCGGAGACGGTCTGCGGCGGGCCGACGTGGTCATCGAGGCGATCTTCGAGAATCTCGACGCCAAGCACGCCCTGCTGCGCGACATCGAAGCGCGCGCACGGCCCGACGCGCTGATCGCCACCAACACCTCCAGCCTGCGCCTGGAAGACATCGCCACCGCGCTCGCCGCGCCGGAGCGCCTGGTCGGCATCCACTTCTTCAATCCGGTCGCGATGATGCCGCTCGTGGAAGTGGTGAGCACCGAGCACAGCGACGCCACCGCGGTCCGCCGCGCGACGGCCTTCGTGCATGGGCTCGACAAGCTGCCGCTGCCCGTGAAGAGCGCGCCGGGCTTTCTCGTCAATGCCGTGCTGGGGCCCTATCTGCTCGAAGCCCTGCGCTGCGTGGAGGAAGGCATCGCGCCCGAGACCGTGGATCGTGCCGCCACCGATTTCGGCATGCCCATGGGGCCGATCGAACTCGCGGACACGGTGGGGCTGGACATCGCGCTCGCGACGGGGCGTGCGCTCACCGGCGCGCAGGAAGTCCCCGCCCGCCTGCAGAGCCGCGTCGCCGCCGGCAAGCTCGGGCGCAAGAGTGGCGAGGGCTATTACCGCTGGACGGACGGCCGCGCCCAGAAGAATCCGCCCGGCGACGTGCCAGCGGGCCTCACCGAACGGCTCGTGGCCCCGCTGCTCGCCGCCACGCAACGCTGTCTGGCCGCCGGCGTGGTGGCCGATGCCGACCTCGCGGACGCCGGCGTGATCTTCGGCACCGGCTTCGCCCCCTGGACGGGCGGCCCCCTGCACTACGCCGCGAGGCACGCCCGATGACGGCCCTGCCGCGCGACGAACCCGTGCTGCGCGTCCTGCCGCTGCCCAAGGATCTCAACGCGGCGGGCGATGTCTTTGGCGGCTGGATCCTCTCGCACATCGACCTCGCCGGCGTGGTGCCGGCGGTGCGCCGCGCGCGCGGCCGCGTCGTGACCCTGGCCGTGAACGGCTGCACCTTCCGCGCGCCAATCTTCAAGAGCGATCTCGTCAGTTTCTACGCGCGCCTCGTGCGCGAAGGCACGACCTCCATGACGGTGGAGGTCGAAGTCTATTGCGAGCGTGATCCGCAGAGCCCCTTCATCGTGAAGGTCGCGGACGCCAGCCTGACCTATGTAGCCATCGACGACAGCGGCAGGAAGCGGCCGCTGCCGCCTCAGTAGCCCCGCGCTTCGCCCACCCGACAGGAGACAAAGCATGACAAGAACCATGATCTCGCACAGCATCGCCCTCATCGGCGGCCTCGCCCTGGCCCAGGGCGCGTCCGCCTCCGGCTTCCAGCTGCTGGAACAGAACTCCACCGGCCTGGGCAACGCCTACGCCGGCTCGGCGGTCCAGGCGGAGAACGCCAGCGTGCTCTATTTCAACCCGGCGGCCATGACGGAACTGCGCGAGCGCGAAGTCTCACTGGGCGCGGCGCTGATCCAGCCCAGCTTCAAGTTCAGGGACGACGGCTCCAACGTGGCGCCGGCCACACGCGGCAGCAACGGCGGCGACGCGGGCGGCCTGTCCGCGCTGCCCAACACCTACTTCACCTACGCGCTGAACCGCGACTGGTACCTGGGCCTGGGTATCAACGCTCCCTTCGGACTGGCCACCGTGTACGACCAGGACTGGGTCGGCCGCTTCCACTCCATCGAGTTCGACATCAAGACCTACAACGTGAATCCGGCCGTGGCCTGGCGCGTCAATGAGCGCCTGTCGCTGGGCGCGGGGGTGAACTGGCAGCGCATGGAAGCGCAGTACGAACGCATGGCCGCGGTCGCCGGGCCGCTGCCCGGCCTCACCCCGGCCGTGCAGAACACCCGCGTGACGCTGGACGCCACGAGCGAGGGCTGGGGCTGGAACGCCGGCGCCCAGTTCAAGCTCACCGAAGCCACGCGCCTGGGCCTGTCCTACCGCTCGGCCGTCAAGCACGATCTGTCGGGCACGCTGAAATCGAGCAACCAGCTCGTGTCGCCCGACGTGCTGGCCAAGGCATCGATCAAGCTGCCCGACACCTGGATCGCGAGCGCCTCGCACCGCATCGGCAACTGGGAGCTGCTGGGCGACGTGTCGCGCACGGGCTGGGGCAAGATCGGCAGCATCGACATCCTGCGCGACAGCGGGGCCCAGGCCGGCAGCACGGCCCAGGTGCTGCACGCCGATTTCCGCGACACCTGGCGCGTGGCGCTGGGCGCGAGCCAGACCCTCAATGACAAGTGGAAGCTGCGCTACGGCATCGCCTGGGATCAGTCCCCCGTGCGCTCCGACGCTTCGCGCCTGACGTCGCTGCCCGACAACGACCGCCTCTGGCTCACGCTGGGCGCGGGCTACGCGCTCGATCGCGACAGCCGCATCGACGTGGGCGCGGGCTACCTGTTCATCAAGGACACGAAGATCGACAACGACCAGACCGCCGAAGGCCGTGGCCGCGTGACCGGCACGTATGAAGGCAGCGTGGCGATCCTCGGCGTGCAGTACTCCCGCTCGTTCTGAGCGCGGCCGGCCGCCAGCCCGCCGCAGAGCGGGCAGCGGCGCTCGCACCGGATCGCGCAACGCGGCAGGAGACCGCCGGCACCGCACGGCGCCACGCGCGCCACGCCGGCGGAGGTCTGCCCCCGCGCGCGAACCGGCGCCAACCCACAGGAGAATTCCGTGAGCAAGTTCATCATCCGCAAGGTGGCCGTCCTGGGCGCCGGCGTCATGGGCGCGCAGATCGCGGCCCATTGCGTCAATTCGGGCGTGCCGGTCATCCTGTTCGACCTGCCCGGCAAGGACGATGCCGACGGCATCGTGAAGAAAGCCATCGCCGGCCTCGCCCGGCTGGAACCGGCCCCGCTCGCGCGCGCCGACCTCGCGCGCCAGATCGAGGTGGCCAACTACGACCAGCATCTGGACCGGCTCGCCGAATGCGATCTGGTGATCGAAGCCATCGCCGAAAAGACCGAATGGAAACACGCGCTCTACGCACGCGTGGCTCCGCACCTGCATGACAAGGCCATCTTCGCGAGCAATACGTCGGGCCTGTCGATCAACACGCTTGCCGAGGGCTGCCCCGAATCCCTGCAGGCGCGCTTCTGCGGCGTGCACTTCTTCAACCCGCCGCGCTACATGCCGCTCGTGGAACTCATCGCGAGCCGTGGCACGCACCCCGCGCTGCTCGACCGGCTCGAAACCTTCCTCACGAGCACGCTGGGCAAGAGCGTGATCCGCGCGCTCGACACCCCGAACTTCGTCGCCAACCGCATCGGCGTGTTCTCCATCCTGGCGGTGCTGCACCATACCGAACGCCTGGGCCTCGGCTTCGACGAGGTCGATGCCCTCACGGGGCCGCTCATCGGCCGCCCCAAGAGCGCGACCTACCGCACGGCCGACGTCGTCGGGCTGGATACGCTCACGCACGTGATCCGCACCATGATCGCGACCCTGCCGGACGACCCCTGGGCCGCGCACTTCAAGCTGCCCGCATGGCTCGAAACCCTGGTCGGCCAGGGCGCGCTGGGGCAGAAGAGCGGCGCGGGCATCTACCGCAAGGAAGGCAAGAAGATCCGCGTGCTCGACCCCGCCCGCGGCGAGTACCGCGATTCCGGCGCCGAAGTGGCGCCCGAGGTGGCGGCCATCCTCGCCGAGCGCGACGCCGGCCGCCGCCTGGCGGCGCTGCGCGCGAGCGCGCATCCGCAGGCACGCTTCCTGTGGGCGATTTTCCGCGATGTTTTCCACTACGCCGCGCATCACCTGAGCGCCATCGCGCACAGCGCGCGCGACGTGGATCTGGCCATGCGCTGGGGCTTCGGCTGGGCGCAAGGCCCCTTCGAGACGTGGCAGGAGGCAGGCTGGCAGACCGTTGCCGCCGCGATCGCGGCCGACATCGCGGCGGGCCACGCCATGAGCGCCACGCCGCTGCCGGCCTGGGTGGACACCCTCGACGGCGTGCATCGCGTCGAAGGCGCCTTCGACGCCGCCGGCGCACGCTTCGTGGCCCGTTCGGCGCTACCCGTGTATCAGCGCCAGCTCTTCCCCGAGCGCGTCACGGGCGAAGCCGAGCGCGCCACGCGCACGCTCTGGGAGAATCCCGAAGTCCGCCTGTGGACGCTGGACGACGAAGACGGCCGCCATGTTCCCGTGCTCTCGTTCAAGAGCAGGATGAACGCCGTGGGCCCCGTGGTGCTCGACGGCATCATCGAAGCGGTGCACCGGGCCGAGCGCGAGCACGACGGCCTCGTGATCTGGCAGCCGGCCGGGCCCTTCTCGGTCGGCGCCAACCTCAAGCAGATCCGCCCGCTGCTGGAGGCGGGCGATTTCGTCGCGCTCGAAGGCATCGTCGCGAAGTTCCAGCAGATGAGCCAGACGCTGAAATACGCGCAGATCCCCGTGATCGCCGCCGTCAGCGGCCTGGCGCTCGGCGGCGGTTGCGAGATCGTGATGCATGCCACGCGCGCGGTGTGCGCGCAGGAAAGCTACATCGGGCTTGTCGAAGCCGGCGTGGGCCTGATCCCGGCCGGCGGTGGCTGCAAGGAGTTCGCGCTGCGCACGAGCCGCGCGGCCGCGCGCACGGCAACCAACGATCCCATGAACTGGCTGCAGGGGATCTTCCAGACCCTCGCCCTGGGGCAGCTCGGCAAGAGCGCGCTGCAGGCCGCCGAGCTGGGCTTCCTGCGCGAGCAGGACATCGTGGTGCCGCATGCCCACGAGGTGCTGCACGTGGCCCGCCAGACCGCGCGCGCGCTGCACGCCGCCGGTCACCGCGCGCCGCTCGCGCCCGCCGGCATTCCGGTGGCCGGGCGCGGCGGCATCGCCACGCTGCAGATGATGCTGGAGAACATGCGCGAAGGCGGCCTGATCTCGCCCCATGACTACCGCGTCTCGCTGGCCATCGCCACGGCGCTCTGCGGTGGCGATGTGGAAGGCGGCAGCCTCGTCGACGAACGCTGGCTGCTGGACGTGGAACGCGAGCAGTTCGTGACGCTGCTCGGCACGCCGGAAACCGCGGCGCGCCTCGTGCACATGCTGGAAACCGGCAAGCCCTTGAGAAACTGACGGCGCCCGCGCAGGCCCACCGGCACACGGCGCGGAACCGCTCCGCGCGCCCCGGCCCTTCGCCCCGCCCCCCGCAGAGGAAACGAAGATGAACAGACAGATCCAGGATGCCTACATCGTCGCCGCCACGCGCACCCCGGTCGCCAAGCGCCGCGGCGCCTTCCGTCACGTACGCCCCGACGACATGCTCGCCCACGTGCTGCGTGCCGTCACCGCGCAAGTCCCGCAGCTCGCGTTGCAGGAGGTCGGCGACGTGGTGGTGGGCTGCGCGATGCCCGAAGCCGAGCAGGGCATGAACGTGGCGCGCATCGGCGTGCTGCTGGCGGGCTTTCCGGACCGCGTGCCGGGCGTCACGCTCAACCGCTTCTGCGCCTCGGGGCTCAACGCCGTGGCCGAGGCGGCGCGGCGCATCCAGCTCGGCGAAGCGGACGTGATGATAGGCGCGGGCACCGAGTCCATGACCGTGATGCCGCAGATGATGGGCAACAAGGTGGCGATGAATCCGGCCGTCTTCGCGGACGCGGAGAACCGCGCGATCGCCTACGGCATGGGCCTCACGGCTGAGAAGGTGGCGCAGCGCTACGGGGTCTCGCGCGAGGACCAGGACGCCTTCGCGCAGGCCTCGCACGAGAAGGCCAGCGCCGCCATCGCGGCGGGGCATTTCGCCGCCGAGATCACGCCCTATGCCGTGCGCGAACACCTGCCCGACCTTGCCGGCGGCGCGGTCCGCATCGTGGAACGCTGGGTGGAGCACGACGAAGGGCCGCGCGCCGACAGC
This sequence comes from Candidatus Dactylopiibacterium sp., assembly GCA_031119555.1. Lineage (GTDB taxonomy): Bacteria > Pseudomonadota > Gammaproteobacteria > Burkholderiales > Rhodocyclaceae > Uliginosibacterium. Next base: position 44,515 of record JAVHXQ010000003.1, on the reverse strand, counting down.
TCGCGCGAGGGGCTGGCCAAGCTGCGCCCGGTGTTCGCCGCGCAAGGCAGCGTGACGGCGGGCAACAGCTCGCAGATGTCCGACGGCGCGGGCGCGGTGCTGCTCATGAGCGAGACCGCCGTCAAGCGCTACGGCGTCACGCCGATCGCGCGCTACCGGGGTTTCTCGGTGGCCGGGGTGCCCCCCGAAGTCATGGGCATAGGCCCCGTGGAAGCGATCCCGCGCGTACTCGAGCCGGCCGGCCTGACGCTGCTGGACATCGACTGGATCGAACTCAACGAAGCCTTTGCGGCGCAGGCGCTCGCGGTGATGCGCACGCTGGACATGGACCCCGCGCGCGTCAATCCGCTGGGCGGCGCGATCGCGCTGGGTCATCCGCTCGGCGCCACCGGCGCGATCCGCGTCGCCACGCTGATGAGCGCGATGCAGCGCGACCCCGCGCTGCGTTACGGCCTGGTCAGCATGTGCATCGGCACCGGCATGGGCGCGGCCGGCCTGTTCGAACGGGTCTGAGCCATGCCGGGCGGAAACTGGCTTCGCAAGGTGCCCGCACCGTGGCTCGCTCCGCTGGTGCGCTGGGGCTTCAACTGGCACCCGGCCTACCGGCGCACGGGCGGCCGCGTCGATTACGTCGCGCCCGATCTGAGCCATATCCGCGTGAGCCTGGGCTTGCGGCGCAGCACGCGCAACATGGTCGGCTCCATCTTCGGCGGCTCGATCTTCGCGGTCACCGACGGCCCCCACCCGTTCATGCTGATCTGGGCGCTGGGCCCCGATTACATCGTGTGGGACAAATCCGCCTCGATCCGTTTCCGCAAGCCCGGCATGAAGACGCTGTATGCCGATTTCCATATCCCGCCCGAGGAAGTCGAGCGCATCCGCGCGCAACTGACGGAGGCCCCCGAACTCGACTGCAACTATCTCGTCGAGCTGCGCGATGCGGACGGCATCGTGCATGCGCAGGTCGAGCGCACGCTCTACATCGCCCACAAGGCGCACTACAAGCAGAAGAAAGACACGAGGAGACCCGCATGAAACCCATCACCCACTCCATCCTCCGCCGCGCGCTCGCCGCCTCGGCGCTCGCCGCGCTCATCGCGCTTCCGGCCCAGGCCGCACAGGTGGCCGGCGTGAGCGTGCCGGACAGCGCGCAGACGCCGCAGGGCACGCTGCTGCTCAACGGCGCGGGCCTGCGCACGCGGCTGGTGTTCAAGGTTTATGTCGCGGCCCTCTACCTGCCGCAGAAGAGCAGCCAGGCCGCCGCCATCATCGAAGGCAACGGCCCCCGCCGCGTGGTGCTGCACATGCTGCGCAACATCGAGGGCCCCTCGCTGCTCGATGCGCTGCGCGACGGCCTTTATGCCAACCTGCCCGAAGCCGAGCTCGAAGCCGTGAAAGCGCCCGTGGCCGAACTCGAGAAGATCTTCTTCAAGGTCGGCCGCGTGAGCGACGGCGACCGCGTGCAGATCGACCTGGAAGGCGGCCACGTGCGCGTCAGCGTGAACGGCCAGCCACACGGCGACATCGCCAGTGCCGCGCTGGGGCGCGCGCTGCTGCGCATCTGGCTCGGCGAACAGCCGGTGTCGGCCGAGCTCAAGCGCGCCCTGCTGGGACAGTGAGGAGACCACAATGGAAAAGATCTGGCTGCAACACTACGAAGAAGGCGTGCCCGCCGAAATCGACCCGACGCGTTACACCTCGCTCGTCGAGATCTTCGAGGAAAGCTGCACGCGCTTTGCCGACCGCGTCGCCTACCAGTGCATGGGCGCGACGCTGACCTACGCCGAACTCGATCGCGAGAGCCGCCGCTTCGCGGGCTGGCTGCAGGCGCGCGGGCTGGGCCAGGGTCAGCGCGTCGCGCTCATGATGCCCAACTTGCTGCAGTACCCCATCAGCCTCTTCGGTGTGCTGCGCGCGGGCTGCACGGTGGTCAACTGCAATCCGCTCTACACCGCGCGCGAGCTTCAGCATCAGTTGAAGGACAGCGGCGCCGAGGCGGTGGTGATCGTGGAGAACTTCGCGCACACGCTGGAGCACGCGCTCGAAGGCTGCGCGGTCCGCCACATCGTGGTCACCTCCATCGGCGCGCAGCTCGGGGCGCTCAAGGGCGGCCTCGTGGATTTCGTGCTTCGCCACGTCAAGAAGATGGTGCCGGCCTGGCATCTGCCGGGCGCGATCCGCTTCCAGCAGGCGCTTGCCGAAGGCGAGCGCGCCGGTTTCCGCGCCGCCCGGCCCGGCCCCGATGACGCCGCCTTCCTGCAGTACACGGGGGGCACCACGGGGGTGGCGAAAGGGGCCGTCCTGACCCACCGCAACATCGTGGCCAACGTGCTGCAGGCCGACGCCTGGCTGCAGCCGGTCACCGGCGGGCACGGCGAGCAGGAGGTGATCGTCACGGCGCTGCCGCTCTATCACATCTTCGCGCTCACCGCGAACTGCCTCACCTTCCTGCGCCTGGGCGCGACCAACCTGCTGATCGTGAATCCGCGCGACATTCCCGCCTTCGTCAAGACGCTCGCGGGCAACCGCTTCACCGCCATCACGGGCGTCAATACGCTGTTCAAGGCGCTGCTCGACAACGCCGATTTCCGGCGCCTGGATTTCTCCGCGCTGCGCCTCACGCTGGGCGGCGGCATGGCGGTGATGGAGCCCGTCGCGAAACGCTGGCAGGAACTCACGCACGTGCCGCTGGTGCAGGCTTACGGCCTCACCGAAACCTCGCCCGCGGTCTGCATCAACCCTTTCAACGTCACCGAGTTCACGGGCTCCATCGGCCTGCCGGTGTCCTCCACCGAGATCTCCATCCGCGACCCCGAGGGCCAGGAAGTCGCGCTGGGCGAAACGGGCGAACTCTGCGTGCGCGGCCCGCAGGTGATGGCGGGCTACTTCGGGCGCCCCGACGAAACCCGGGCAGCCTTCCACCCCGACGGATTCCTCATGACCGGCGACATCGCGCGCGTGGACGACAAGGGCTTCGTCTATCTCGTGGATCGCAAGAAGGACATGATCCTCGTCTCGGGCTTCAACGTGTATCCGAACGAGATCGAGGCGGTGGTGGCCATGATTCCCGCCGTGCAGGACGTGGCCTGCATCGGCATTCCCGACGAGCGCACGGGCGAGGCCGTGAAGGTTTTCGTGGTGCGGCGCGATCCGCGCCTGACCGCGCAGATGGTCATCGACCACTGCCGCACCCAGCTCACCGCCTACAAGGTGCCGCGCAAGGTCGAGTTTCGCGATGACCTGCCCCGCACCAACGTCGGCAAGATCCTGCGCCGCGCGCTGAAGGAGGAGGCATGAGCATCGCCGCCGATCTGCGCGCGCAGCTCAGCCTGCCGGTGATCTGCGCGCCGATGTTCATCCTCTCCCACCCCGCGCTGGTGATCGCGCAGTGCCTGGCCGGGGTGGTCGGCAGCTTTCCCGCGCTCAACGCGCGGCCTGAGAGCGCGCTCGACACCTGGCTAGAAGAAATCGGGCGCGCGCTCGAGGCGGCGCGCAAGATCGCCCCGAATCGCCGCATCGCCCCCTTTGCCGTCAACCAGATCGTGCATCCGAGCAACCCGCGGCTTGCGCATGACATGGAAGCCTGCGTGCGCCATCGCGTTCCGCTCATCATCACGAGCCTGCACGCCCCCGACGCGATCGTGCCCGCCGTGCATGCCTATGGCGGCCTCGTGTTCCACGACGTGATCAGCGTGCGCCACGCCGAGAAGGCGCTCGAGGCGGGTGTGGACGGGCTGATCCTCGTCTGCGCGGGTGCGGGCGGCCACGCCGGCACGCTCTCGCCGTTCGCCCTGGTCGGTGAGATCCGGCGCATCTTCGATGGCCCCATCGTGCTCTCGGGCGCCATCTCGCGCGGCGCGGACATCCTGGCCGCGCAGGCCATGGGCGCGGACTTCGCCTACATGGGAACCCGCTTCATCGCGAGCGAGGAATCCTCAGCCTCACCCGCCTACAAGGATTGCGTGCGCGACGCGAGCGCGGCCGACATCGTCTACACGCCGTATTTCACGGGGGTCGCCGGCAACTACCTGAAGCCCAGCATCGTGGCCGCCGGGCTGGACCCGGCGCGGCTGCCCGCGAGCGATGGCCGCGCGCTGGACCTCATGGACAAGGACGTGAAAGCCTGGCGCGACATCTGGGGCGCCGGCCAGGGCGTGGGCAACATCGACGACGCCCCGCCCGTCGCGGCCATCGTGGAACGCCTCGCGCGCGAGTACGCCGAGGCGCGCGCGCGGCTGACGGCCTGACGCCCGCAGGGCGCGCGGCCGCGCCGCTCAGGCGGAAACATCCTCCAGCGCGAGCAGTTCGTCCATCGTCTGGCGACGGCGGATCAAGCGCGCGCGCGCGCCGTCGAGCAAGACTTCGGCGATCAGCGGACGGCTGTTGTAGTTCGAGGACATCGACGCGCCATAGGCCCCCGTGTCGTGCAGCACGAGCAGGTCGCCCACGCGCGGGGCCGGCAGGCGCCGCGTTTCGACCACGCCCCCTTCGGCCTGCGTGAAGACGTCGCCCGACTCGCACAGCGGCCCCGCCACCACGCATTCGCGGGGCTCGCGCGCAGCACCCCCGTCTTGCGCCGGGACGATGCTGATGGCATGGAAGCTGCCGTACATCGACGGGCGCATGAGATCCGAGAACCCCGCGTCGACGAGCACGAAGTGATTGGCGCCGGCATCCTTGACCGCGCGCACTTCGCTCAGCAACTGGCCGGACTCCGCGACCAGATACCGGCCCGGCTCGATCTCCAGTTCCACGGCATGCCCCAGATGGTGCTCGATCTCGCGCCGCGCCGCGTCCCACAGGGCGAAGTAATGCGCGGTGTCGATGCGCGCCTCGTCCTCACGGTAGGGAATGGAGAGCCCGCCCCCGGCGGAAATCGCGGCCACGTCCTGCCCCGCCGCCTTGACGAGCGCCACCATGGTGCCGCAGACCTGCCGCAGATGGGCGTAGTCCACCCCCGAACCGATGTGCATGTGCAGCCCCACGAGTTGCAGGCCATACGTGCGGATGGCGGCCAGCGCGGCCTCCAGCTCGGCATGCCAGATGCCGTGCTTGCTGTGCTCGCCGCCGGTGTTGGTCTTGTTGCTGTGGCCGTGCCCGAAGCCGGGGTTGATGCGCAGCCAGACGCGATGACCGGGCGCGCGCTGCCCGAGCTGGTGAAGCATGTCCACCGAACCCGCGTTGAGCGGAATCTCATGTTCGATCACCAGCGCGAGCGTTTCTTCGGTCACGAGATCGGCCGTGAACACGATCTCGCTGCGCCCTTCGCGCGACGAGAAGCCCGCCGCCAGGGCCCGCGTGATCTCGCCCGCCGAAACGGCATCCACCGCCACGCCTTCGGCGCGCATGAGGCGCAGGATGTGAGTGTTGGAACACGCCTTCTGGGCAAAGCGGATGCGGTCGAACGCCTTGAGTTCGGCAATCCGCGCACGGATCACGGCGGCGTCGTAAAGCCACAGCGGCGTGCCGAACTCGGCGGCAAGGGTGCGCAGGCGGGGCGCATCGGGCGGAATCAGCATGATGAAAATCCGGGCAGTCAAACGGTGCAGGGATGATGCCGCGGCGGGATCATTCAGTAAAATAGCAATTCATTCGCCGTCAATTCGTTTTCGATATGGAAATCGAGCATCGTCACATCGAGATCTTTCGTGCCGTGATGCGCGCCGCGAGCGTCACCGGCGCGGCGCAGATCCTGCGCACCTCGCAGCCCACGGTGAGCCGCGAACTCGCACGCTTCGAAACCCTGCTCGGCTTCGCCCTCTTTGAACGCATACGCGGCCGCCTGCAGCCGACCCCCCGCGCCCATCTGCTCTACGCCGAGGTTCAGCGCGCCTGGCAGGGCCTGGACGCGGTGCGCGCCACCGCGCGCGGCCTGCGCGATTTCTCCGCCGGCCCGCTGGCCCTGGTGTGCGTGCCGGTGTTCGCGCAAACGCTGCTGCCCGAGGCCTGCCGCCGCTTCCACGCCCGTCTGCCGGAAGTCGGCGTATCCATCACGCCGCAGGAATCCCCCCTGCTCGAGGAATGGCTCAGCGCCCAGCGCTTCGATCTGGGCCTCACCGAACAGGACACCGCCCCGCCCGGCTGCACGCTCGCGCCGCTGCTCGTCGCCGACGAAGTCTGCGTGCTGCCCGCGGGGCACCGGTTGCTCGCAAAGGCGCGCCTGACGCTCGCCGATTTCGCGGATGAACCCTTCGTCAGCCTCGCGCCCGCCGACCCCTACCGCCAGCAGGTGGACGCCCTGTTCGCCACGGCGGGCATCGCGCGCCGCATGATCTTCGAGACGCAGAGCGCCGCCTCGGTGTGCGGCCTGGCGGGCGCGGGGCTGGGGGTGGGCATCGTCAATCCCCTCAGCGCGCTGGAACATGCGGCGGCGGGGCTCGCATGGCGCCCGCTGGACGTATCCATCCCGTTCCGGGTCAGCCTGGCGCGGCCGGCATTCCGCCCCGGCGGCCCGCATGTGGAAACCTTCGCGCAGGCCCTGGCCGAGGCGGCAGCGGCCCTGGACGTGCGTCTGCGCGCCGGACCCTGAGATCGCCGCGCCAAGCGCCGCTTGCGCGCCACGGACATGCCGATGCGGCACACAGGCTAGAATTGCGGCTTTCCTGTAAGTCTCGCGGAGCCATCGTGTCCGACCGCCTCAAAGTCCTGCCGCAATACCTGCTGCCCAAGCAAGCCCTGACCGAACTGGCCGGGCGCTTCGCGGCGCGGCCCTGCGGCGGCGCCACGACCGCCTTCATCCGCTGGTTCGCGCGCCACTACGGCGTGAACATGCAGGAAGCCGCAAACCCCGATCCCGCCAGCTACGACACCTTCAACGCCTTCTTCACGCGCGCGCTCAAGCCCGGCGTCCGGCCCCTCGCCGACGCCCCGTGGCTGTGTCCCGTCGACGGCGCGATCAGCCAGTTCGGTCGCATCGAAGGCGAGCAGATCTTCCAGGCCAAGGGGCATCGCTATTCGGCCACGGCATTGCTGGGAGGGGACGCGGCGCTGGCGCGCCAGTTCGCGGAGGGCAGCTTCGCGACGATCTATCTGTCGCCACGCGACTATCACCGCATCCACATGCCCAGCGCGGGCCGCCTGCTGCGCATGATCCATGTGCCCGGCGAACTCTTCTCGGTGAGCCCGCTCACGGCGCGCGGCGTGCCCGGGCTCTTCGCGCGCAACGAACGCGTGGTGTGCATTTTCGAAACGGCCGCCGGCCCCTTCGCGCTCGTTCTCGTGGGCGCGACCATCGTGGGCAGCATGGCGACGGCATGGCACGGCGTCGTCAATCCCCCGCGCGTGCGCGACGTGCGCGAATGGCACTACGCGGACCAAAACCTCACGCTCGATCGCGGCGCCGAGATGGGGCGCTTCCTGCTCGGCTCGACCGTCGTCATGCTGTTCCCCGCCACGGCCGGCGTGCGCTTCAATCCGCTGTGGCAGGCGGGCGGCAGCGTGCGCATGGGCGAAGCCATGGCCTGATGTCCCGCCCGCGCGGCCGGCCATCGGCGCAAGCCGCGCCGCCCGCCGCCGCGCCGAAATGCCTGTGTCATCCTGAAATGCTCCGGCCATCGCCGGCAACGCCGCGTCTCATGACGCGTCCGGCGCGCCCAAAACAAAACGGCCCACCTTGCGGTGGGCCGTTTCATTTACAGCAGGATCTGTTCCGTCTGGAAGGCGGAGATCAGAATTCCTTCAGGATGCCGACCTTGACGACGCGGCCATCGGCGTAGTCGCGAGTCGCGTTGAAGCCCGAAGCGGTGCCGTCATAACGATAGACCTTGGTCGTGGTCTTCACGTCGTTCTTGGCGAAGCCGCCATACACCTGCACGCTCTTGCTCAGGAAGTAGGAGCCGCCCAGCATGATGCCGCGACCGTTGTTACGGTTCGTGCCGACTTCGTTCATGTGGGACACGCCCAGACCGACTTCGGCCTTGCCGTTGAAGTTGTACGAGACGACGAAGTTCGTGTTCTTTTCCTTGAACGAGGTCATCGCGCCGGTGGCAGCGCCGTTGGCGCCTTCCCAGCCCTTGTACGTGTTGTACTGGGCCGACAGCTTCAGGTTCTTGTTGCCCGGGATCGGACGGACATTGACGTAGTAGTGGTTGTACACGAAGGCACCACCGCTGGCGCCGCCCTCGGAGGAGGTCGCGCCACGTTGCGTCACGTCGATACCGTAGTCGGCGATACCGTCGAACAGCTTGCCTTCGGTACCGAGCACCATCACGTTGGCGGCATTCACGCCAGCGGCATCGTTCGCGCCGCTCTTCTGGTTATCGCCAAAGGCGAAGGTGCCCTTGACCAGACCTTGCCACGGACCGATCGACAGAACCGGCGACCAGTAGGACGTGCTGCGGTTGGTCAGCGAGGTTTCGCGCTGTTGCGACAGGCCATACTTGACCAGCTCGGTGTCCTTCGGCGTGACCATGTACGGCTTCTCGGCCAGCTTGTAGTCGTTGGACATCAGGTTGGCCACGCCCCATTGCAGGGTGCCGAACGGGGTCGTGAAGGCCATGGCCTTCTTGTCGTTCGAGGCCAGACCGGTCTTGCCTTCATGCACGTTGTTGCCGGCGAAGCGGATGTCATAGTCGACACGGATGCTGTAGCCCTTGGCAATGGTTTCACGGGCGCCGATCGACACGCGGGAGGTCGAGTTGCAACCGTCCTTCTGCGTTTCCTTGGTCGAAGAGCCACGCTCGCCGCGCGAGAATTCGTAGCAAGCATCGAACTTGCCGCCCAGGGTGACGGAAGTTTGAGCGAATGCGGCACCGGACATCAGACCGGCGACAGCCAGAGCAATCAGTTTCTTCTGCATGAGTTATCTCCTGACATGAATGGATGACTCTCTCTCCGAACCCGGCTGTCTGTGACGCGAGTCCCGTATGACGGGGTAATACTCCGTTCCTGCGCGGTGGTCGTTGATCAGAGGTCGGGTCGATTTGACCCGACCCCCCTGCCCCTCTCAATTCCGTTATTGCTGAAAGGGTTTTGCTAAATCGCGTCACGAATCCCGCAAGTCATTGAAAATAAAAACGGCACCCTTCCCGGTGCCGTTTCGTCATATGTCATACAAATGGAGTCGTGGAACCCGTTCATGTTGCAGCACTACCACAACGCCTCATGCTCTGCCATCGGGCAAGTACCGCAAACTAGCTCGGTGCGCTCTGCGAGAAATCCACCGGCGACATGCCCAGTTCGCGCTTGAAGACCACGTGCATGTACTGCTGCGTGCGGAAGCCGCAGATGCGCGCGACCTCGGCGGTGCTGTACTCCCGCGTGAGCAGGAGCTGCTTGGCCTGCGCGATGCGGCGGCTCAGCAGTTCGTCGTGCACCGAGACGCCGAGCTGGCTGAGGAAGGTGCGTTCCAGCGTGGCGCGCGAAACCCCCATGAAGTCCGCCACCTGCTGCGCCTTGATGCAGCGGCCGATCTGGGTCTCGATGAAATCCAGCGCACCGCGCACGAGGGCGCTGGACTTGCTGCTCGTCGCCGCCAGTTGAACCCCTTCGGGTTCCACGAGCACGTCATTCAACTGCTCGTCCGGCCCCAGCAACGCGCGCCGCAGCTTGTCGGCGGCCTTGCGGCCGATCTCGTCGTAAGCCTGGATCACCGACGAGATCGTCAGCGGCGAAAGCGCCGCGGCAAGCGGGTCGTTGTCGATGCCGACCACCGCAATGTCGCGGGGCACGGAACGCCCCGTCTGCGCACAGAGCTGCAACAGCTCGCGCGCGGTGGAATCATTCACCGCGACGATGCCGGTGCGCGACGGCAGCTTGCGCAGCCATTTGAGCGCGCGCTCCTCGTGCATGGCGCTGTCCGAGGCCCCCCCTTCGTGCACGTTCGCGCCCGCGCCCATCAGCTCGCGGAACGACTCGATGCGCTCGCGCGCCCAAGGCATGCCCTGGTAGCGCGCCAGCGAGTAGAAGACGATCGTCGACAGCCCGCTGTCGCGCAGGTGGCCGATGGCGAGTTCCACGATGGCGTGGTTGTCGGCACAGACGCGCGGATGCGCGGCCTCGTACCCCGCCGTCGCCGCGCTGCCGATGTAGATGACCGGGCACGGTGCCGGCATTTCGCTCAGACGCTCCACGCCCGGCACTTCCACGTCGGTGATCAGGCCATCGACGTGATCGAACGTCGCCGGCAGACGCTTGGCCACGCGAAGATGCCAGCCCAGCTCGCCGGCATGCACGAAGGCCCCGATGCCGCGCATGACATCGCGATGAAACGGCTTGCTGCTGTCCAGCACCAGCAAGACGGTTCGACTGCGTTTTGTTCTCATGGTCTCCTCTGTCTGTCTTGATTACTGATTTCCTGCCGGGCGGGGCGGGGACCGCCCATTTCCGCCCCCTGCCCTTATCACCGCCGTGCTCAGAGCAGCCAGAGCGCGGCCATGGCGACGACGGTGGGCGGCAAGGCCGCCAGCAACATCGGCCCCGCCGAAACCGTTTCATCCGCGAAATGCCCGCGCAGGATGGATATCCCCGCCGGATTCGGCGCGTTGGCGATCACGGTCAGGCCACCGCCGGCCACGGCGCCGGCCACCAGCATGTACTTGAAGCCCTCCGGCAAACCCTCCACCAGCGAGCCCAGATAGGTCAGCGCGGCGTTGTCGGTGATCGCCGTCAGGGCCGTCGCGCCGAAGAACACGGCATCCTGGCTCATGCTGACGAGCAGCGGCCGCAGCCACCACTCCTGCAGGCCGCCCAGCGTGACCAGACCACTCAGGAAGAAGGCCACGAGCAGGGCCTCCTTGATCATGAGGCGGTTCTGGTGACGCTCGTAGGCGTGCGCGAAGCCGATGAAGGCCATCAGCAGACCCATGCAGACCGCCGGGTAATGGCCGAAATAGACGACGCCCGCCAGAAAGGCGAGATGGATCGCGGTGATGTGCCACGGGGCGGCTTGCGCGCGCGCCTCGGCGCTCACCGCCGGCAGTGCCAGCAGCTCGCGACGGAACACGAAGGTCAGCGCCACGGAATTGATCACGACCGCCAGGGCGGCCTTCCAGCCGAAGTGGGTGAGCATGTAGGCGCTGTCCCAGCCCCAGGCGCCGACCACCATCAGAACGGGCGGCGCCGCGTATGCCGTGAGCACCCCGCCGATGGAAATATTGACGAAGAGCACGCCCACGATGCCGTACTTGAAGCGTTCGGAAATCCCCGCGGACAGAAAACGGTCGCGCAACATCAATGCCGCCACGGTCATGGCGGCGGGTTCCGTGATGAAGGATCCCAGCAAGGGCAGCAACCCCATGCACAGCACGAAAAGTCCGGGATTCGCGGGCACCGGCAACAGGCGCGCGAAGCCCGTGACGAGCGTGGCGGCCAGATCGGTGATGGGCTTGCTCGCCGCGATCACCATGATGGCGAACACGAACAGCGGTTCGACGAAATTGCGCGAGGAGATGTAGTCCGTCGCGGCGGCCTTCCCCTGCAGCACCAGCATCGCCGCGAAGAGCACCATGGCCCAGAGGCCGAACACGACTTCGACTTCTCCCAGCAGATGGAACAGGCCCGAATGCGACGGATAACGATGTGCGAGGCGCTCGAAAACGCGCGTGGAAAAGGTGTGAACCAGTGCCAGCGCGAACAGGATGGCGGCGAGGATCTCGATGGTGGTGACAGACAAAACGGAAATCCTTCCCTGAATCGATGACCGGATGCTGGCCCGGCATCACATATGCCCTTCTGGACCAGTGTTAAAAAAAATAGTTCCTAGCGCTCCCAATCCGCTCTATTTGGATCAAAAACTAGGGATTACCCCCACTTTTTTCATCAATTCAGCAACAAAACTCCCTTTCAAGTGCGCTGAATGCAACGCTGCAAGGGGCGGAAGCATTGCGACCCGCTCCATGTTGGTACAGCTATTGCTTTATCGCAGCACGAAGCACCCCTTGCGACAGCAACGCCGGCCGCGGGCGCGCGGAGCGCCGCGCGTACAACGGCCCGCAACGCCGGCAGGCCGCGCCACGCCACGCCGGCTGGTGCCTGCCGGCCCGGGCGCGCGGGCACGCCGCCTCGTTGACAAGCGAGATGCGCGGCCACCGCCTCCGGGCCACGCGCCACCTTGCCGCCGGCAGCGCGCAATGCCGGATTGCGCCCTGCCCCCGGCCCCACCTCTCTCGCGCAACGCCTGGCACAGACACCGCCGTGCGTCGTCCCGCATACCCCGCAATGCCGCGGCGGCTCCGCACGGAAATGCGCCCCGCCCCTCGCGCCGCGCGGTCGCGATGCGGCCAGGCGCCCCTGCGCCTTCATGGCGCCGCCGTGAGGCCCCTGAACGCCAGATTTTCCGCTAGACCTTTGCGACATGATTTTCCATATCGAGACGACGAACGGTCACAGCAATAACGCACCGCCTTGCGTCCGCCCACTCGGGGTGTCTACCTAGGGACCAGACAGGATGCGGGTTTGACGGAGGGGCGGCCCAGGCTGTCTGCCGGAAAGCGTGATCAGGATTGCGCACGGCAAGGCGCTGGGACGCTGCGAATCAGCATTGATTTTCATGAATAAATTCCGCACAGCCGTCACCACCATGACGACGGCTACCGGCCCCGCCTCCCGCCTGAAGCGTGGCAACGTCCCATCCGGGCAGTCCGCGGACTTCGCCGGAAATACGTTGCAGAGGCACCACAAACACAAGACCCGCGCTGCGTCATGCGTCGACGTTCCAGACGAACGGCAGCACCTAGCCGGCGCCGTCGGCAAGGCTTGCCCACAGATGCGCCCCCACCAGTGCGCGCCACGGGGCGAAGGGCAAAAGCCAGCGCCGGGTCGTCTCCGCGTCGGGGCGCGCGTCCAGACCGAGTACCCGCTGCAACGCGCGGCGCACCGCGGCGTCGCCATGGAGCGAGCCATCCAGCCAGCCGAATCCTCTCAACAAGGTGTAGTCCACGGTCCATGGCCCCACGCCCCGGCAGGCCAGCAGGCGCTGCGCCGCATCGGACGGCAGCGCCTCGCTCCAGTCGTCCAGCGGCAGGGCTCCGTCCGCCACGGCCGTGGCCACGGTTCGCAGGGTGGCGGCCTTGGCGGCCGAAAAGCCGGCTTCGCGCAAGGCGGCGGGGGCGAGGGCCAGGATCGCGGCAGCGTCGGGGTAGCAGCCCAGGCCGTCTGCGCGCAGCCCGCACGCAAGAATCAACCGCCGCCGCAGCGACAAGGCCGCCGCCAGGCTGATCTGCTGCCCCGTGATCGCCCATGACAAAGCTTCGAACGGCGTCGCGGTGGCAGGCACGCGCAAGCCGCGCTGACGCGCAATCAGGGCTCCGATCTGCGCATGCGCGGCATGCGTTGCCTCGAAGGTTTCCACGGCTTGCGCAAGCCCCAGCATGCGACGCACGAGCGGCAGCAGCGCGCGCGCCTCCCCCTCGCCCGCCGCCCCCGTGAGCGTCGCGCGGGCCTCGGCGGGCGTGAGCGTGAGCATCAGCACGGCCGGGCGCCCCTGCCACACGATGCCCTTGCGCAGGCTGCCGGCCTGCACGGTTTCGGCCAGCGCGCTCGCGTCACGGCCGTGAAAGGCAAAAAGATCGCGCGCACGGAAACCCTCGGGCAAGGGCAGCACGCACGACGGCATCAGCCCGGCTCCGCTTCGCGCGAGATCAGATCCAGCTTGCGCGCGAGCCCCCAGCGGTAGCCGCCGGGCTGGCCGTCGATGCGCAGCACGCGGTGACACGGTACGGCCACCGCGAGGCGGTTCGCCGCGCAGGCGCTCGCCACGGCGCGCACCGCTGCCGGCGCGCCCACGCGCCGGGCCAGCTCGGTGTAACTCAGGGTCTGGCCGGGAGGGATCTCGCCGAGCGCGCGCCACACGCGCAACTGGAAGACCGTGCCGCGCAGGTCCAGCGGCAAGCCGAGCCCCAGCGCCGGCGTCTCCACCAGCCGCACGACCTGCGCCACCCAGGCTTCGAACGGCTCGTCGGCGCCCACGAGCTGCGCCGCGTGGAAATCGTCCTGGAAATCGCGCAGCAGGGCTTCGGGCGAATCGCCGAGTGCGATCGCGCAGAGACCGCGCTCGCTCGCGGCCACCAGCAGCGCGCCAAGCGCGCACCGGGCCAGCGCAAAGCGGATGCGCTCCCCCTTGCCGCCGGCGCGAAAGCGCGCGGGCGACATGCCCAGCATGGCATCCGCCTGTGCATAGAAGCGGCTGCCGGCCTGGAAGCCCGCCTCGAACAGCGCGGCCGACACGGGGGCTCCGCCCCGCAGGGCGCCGCGCACGCGCCCGGCGCGCAGGCCCGCCGCGTAGGCGCGCGGGGTGAGCCCGAGGTGTGCCTTGAACAGGCGCTGCAATGGCGACACGCCCACGCCCAGGCGCGCCGCCAGCGCCGCCAGGTCGGGAATGCCTTCGGCCGTCTCGATGAGGTGGCAGGCCTGGGCCACGAGGGCGGCTTCGCGTTGCGCGCGCGGGGCGGCGGCGGGGCGGCACCGCAGGCAGGCCCGGAAGCCCGCGCGCTCGGCGTCCGCCGGGGCCTCGAAGAAGCGCACGTTCTCGCGCCGCGCCCGGCGCGCGTGGCACGAGGGCCGGCAGTACACGCCCGTGGTCAGGACGGCATACACGAACGCGCCATCCGCGCCCGCGTCGCGCGCGCAGACCGCGGCCCAGCGGGCCTCATCACCCGGTGACGGACTGGCGGACGGATTCATGCGAGGACTCCCCGGTGGCAAAAGACGCTTGCAGCTTACGCGCCGCGTGGCGCGCGCGCCTCCCGTTTCCGGTCGCGTAATCCGGCGGGCTCAGAGCAGGATGGGCGCGTCGGGCAACTCATTGGGATGCTCACCGCGCGCGGGGAAATGCGTCGCGAGCAGGTCGCCCACTTCACTCAGGAGCCGCAGCAACCCGGCGGGCGCGTCACCGGCCGCGAAAAGCGGCAGCGCGCGCGCCACGATGGCGTCCCATTCCGTCTGCGGCACGCGGGCCGCGATGCCCCGGTCGGCGACGATCTCGACGCGGTGCTCGGCCAGCAGCACATAGACCAGCACGCCGGCGTTCTCGGCGGTATCCCACACCCCCTGGCGGGCGAAATGCGCCAGCGCGAGCGCGCGGCTGTCGGGCACGGCGCCCAGCGCGCGCCAGCCCAGCCCGCCTTGCACGAGCACGCGCAACTCGCCGCGATGCTGCCGCTCGGCGGCCTCCACCGCCGTGGCGATGCGCTCGCGCACGGCGGCCCCGAAGGCGCGCCGCATTTCGCGCTCTCCGCGCCACAGATGGCGCCAGATCTGCTGCAGGCGTTTCATCTACCAGCCTCCCGAAGCACCGCCGCCCCCGAACCCGCCACCGCCGCCGCGAAAACCACCGCCGCCGCCGCGCCCACCGCCTCCGCCACCCCAGCCGCCGCCGGGCGGAAAGCCGCCCCCGCCACGGCGACGACCGCCCTGGCTGTAAAGGCTGCCGTCGGTGACGGCCACGCCCAGCGCGGCCAGCACGAAGAACAGGCCGACGACAAGCCAGGGCAGCGGCAGCGGCAGCGCCGGGCCGGCAACCTCGCGCGGCGGCACGGGGGGCGGCAGGGCCTCGGCCCCGATGCGCGCGGCGAGGGCATCCACGCCCGCCGCCAGGCCGCCGTGAAAATCGCCGCGCTGGAAGTAGGGCGTGATGGTGTCGGCCACGATGCGCTTGGCCACGGCGTCGGGCACGGCCCCTTCCAGCCCGCGTCCCACCTCGATGCGCAAGCGCCTGTCCTGCAGCGCGACGAGCAGGATCGCGCCGTCGTCCACGCCCGCGCGGCCGAGCTTCCAGGCGTCCGCCACGCGGATGCCGAAGGCTTCCAGCCCCTCAGGCTGTACCGTCGGCAGCAGCAGGATCGCCACCTGGCTGCCACGGTCGCGCTCGATGACGGCCAGGCGCGCGGCGAGATCTTCGCGCGCGGCGGTCGACAACGCGCCGGTAAGATCCACGACGCGCCCGCTCAGCGGCGGCACGGCGACCTGCGCCTGGGCGAGGGCCGCCGTCAGCGCGAGGCAGAAGACGAGCAGCAGACGGCGCATCTCAGCGCGGGCCGCTGCCGAAGTTCACCGCGGGGGCGTTGCTGATGGCGGCCTCGTTCTCCACCGTGAAGCTCGCCTTGGGCTGATAGCCCATGAGCCGCGCCGTGAGGTTGTTCGGGAAGGTGCGCACGCCGATGTTGTACTGCTCCACGGCCTGGATGAAGCGGTTGCGCGCCACGGTGATGCGGTTCTCGGTGCCTTCGAGCTGGGCCTGCAGATCGCGGAAGCTGGCGTCGGCCTTGAGCTGCGGATAGTTCTCGCTGACCACCAGCAGGCGCGACAGCGCCCCCGACAGCGCGCCCTGGGCCTGCTGGAAACGCGCGAGCGCGGCCGGATCGTCGAGCAGCTCCGGCGTCACGTTGAGGCCGCCCACGCTGGCGCGGGCCTCGGTCACGCGGGTCAACACCTCGCGTTCGTGGTCGGCGTAGCCCCGCACCACGTTGACGAGATTGGGCACGAGGTCCGCGCGGCGCTTGTACTGGTTGAGCACTTCGGCCCAGGCCGACTTCACGCCTTCGTCGTTGATCTGGATCTGGTTGTAGCCGCAGCCACCCAGCACGAGCAGGCTCAGCGCCAGCAACAGGGCACGCAACGTGGGCATGGGAATCCTCCGGTGAAACGCAGCGCCGGCAAGGCCGGGCGGAACGGGGGTGCCGGCGCGCCCGACGGGGCGGCCGGCGGCAAGGGCCTTGCGGCGCTCAGGCTTCGCGCAGGGGGCGCAGCGCCTTCGTCCAGCGCAGCAGCTCGTCGAGCGTGGCGGTGGCCGAGGTGGTGTGCAGCTCGGTCGGCGTGAACGCGCCGTCCTCGGCCAGATGCTGCGTGAACATCGGCACCATGACCTGCTCCACGAGCGGCACGATCTTGAGCGAGGTCAGCAGCGGCTTGATCTCCTGCACCGCGCGCAGCCCGCCGGACACGAAGGCATAGCTCACGAAGCTCGCGGGCTTGTAGTTCCATTCGTTGTAGACGTATTGCAGCGCATTGAGCAGCGAAGGCGGCGGATTGAAGTTGTACTCCGGCATCACGAACACGTAAGCGTCGCCCGCCGCCACGCTCTCGGCCCAGCGCCGGGTGTGCGCCTTCGTGTACTGCTGCAGGCGGGGATGGTTGGGTTCGTCGTACACCGGCAGCGCGAAGTCGGCCAGGTCCACCAGCACGGCCTCGAAGCCGCCGTGCGCCTGCGCCACTTCATGGAACCAGTTCGCGAAGACCGGCCCCACACGGCCGGGACGGGTGCTCGCGATGATGATGTTCAAACGCGGTTTGTCTGCCATGGCAACACCTTTCTGTGAGCGTAAGGAATGCGTGTGACGCGAAACATGATGCCAGCAAGCCGGCCCGGCCGCGACCGCTTTTGCCCTCGCCGGCAAGCGGGCGCGCATGACGCCGGCCGGCGGCCCATGGCATGCTGCGCGCCATGGACTCCCTGACCCAGATCGCGCTGGGCGCCGCCGTGGGCCTCGCCGTGCGCGGGCGCCGCACCGCGCCCTGGAAGGCCGCTCTCACCGGCGCCGTGCTCGGCACCCTGCCCGATCTCGACGCCTTCGTCGATCACGGCGACCCGATCCGCAACATGACCTTCCACCGCACGGAAAGTCATGCGCTGTTCTATCTCACGCTGCTCGCACCCGCCCTGGCCTGGCTGGTCGCCCGCCTGTGGCGCGAGGCGGAAGACTTCCGCGCGTGGTGGCTGGCGGTGTGGCTGATCCTCGTCACGCATCCGCTGCTCGATCTCATGACCGTGTATGGCACGCAGCTGGGGCTGCCCTTCACGGACCACCCCTTCGCGGTCGGCAGCGTCTTCATCATCGATCCGCTGTACACCCTGCCCCTGCTCGCGGGGGTGATCGCCGCCCTCGCGCTGCGCACGCCACGCGGGCTGCGCGGCAACCAGGCGGGGCTGCTGCTGAGCACGCTCTACCTGGCCTGGAGCGTGGGGGCGCAGGCGCACGTGCGCGATCTGGCGCAAGCCGAGCTTGCACGCCAGGGCATCCGCGCGGAGCGCCTGCTCGTCACGCCGACACCGTTCAACACCGTGCTCTGGCGCGTGCTCGCGATGTCACCCGACGGCCGCTACCACGAAGGCTTCCGCTCCCTCCTGGATCGCGAACCAGGCATCCGTTTCGACGCGTTTGCCCAGCAGCGCGAGCTGGCCGGGGCGCTGCCCGGCAACTGGGAACTCGCGCGCATGCAGTGGTTCAGCCACGGCTTCTACCGCCTGCGCGAGCAGACCGGCACGCTCGTCATCAGCGATCTGCGCATGGGGCAGGAGCCGCACTACACCTTCAATTTCGCCCTCGCCCAACGCACGCCGCAAGGCTTCCGCGCCGTCCCCGTCGAAGCGCGCCCCAGCCTGCCCGATCTGCGCCGCAGCCTTGCATGGCTGTGGCGGCGCCTCGGCGGCGAGCCCGTCGCGCCACCGCGCGACTGAGCCCCGGCCGGGCCCCGCCTCGCCCGCCCCGCCCCGCGCCGGCGCGGGCATGAGCGGCGCCGGCGGCGCTGGTAGCATGGGGGCCCGTCCATCGCCGGTCCCCGCGGCCGGTGCCCGCCAGGAGCCCCCCATGCGCAGCGCACTCCACGACGTATTCGGCGATCCGGCCGAAGTTCTCCACTGCGGCGACAGCCCGGTGCCCACGCCGGCCGCCGGCGAGGTGCGCATCCGCACCACGCTCGCCACCGTCCACAACCACGATCTGTGGACGATCCGCGGCCGCTACGGCTACAAGCCCGTGCTGCCCGCCATCGCCGGCAGCGAGGGCACCGGGGTGGTCGATGCGCTCGGCGAAGGCGTCGAGGGCCTGCGGGTGGGCCAGCGCGTGAGCGCGGCCTCGGTTCATGGCAGCTGGGCCGAGTATTTCGTCGCGCCCGCGCGCATGGTGATCCCGATGCCGGACACACTGCCCGACGAGCTCGCCGCGCAAGTCGTCGCGATGCCGCTGAGCGCCCTGATGCTGCTGGAGTTCCTCGACCTGCCGGAAGGCGCGTGGATACTCCAGAACGCCGCCGGCGGCGCGGTCGGCAAGGCGCTGGCGATGCTGGCCGCCGCGCGCGGCCTGCACGTCGTGAGCCTCGTGCGCAGCGAGGAAGGCATCGCGGCGCTGCGCGCGCTGGGCATCGACAACGTGATCGCCACGAGCGCGCCCGACTGGGCCGAGGCCGTCGAGGCCGCCACGCGCGGGGCACCGATCGCCGCCGCCGTCGATTCGGTGGGCGGCTCGGCCAGCGGCGCGCTGCTGCGCCAGCTCGGCGAAGGCGGCACGCTCGTGTCCTTCGGCGCGCTGAGCGGGGAATCCATGCACATCGGCTCGGGCGACATGATCTTCAAGCGCGCGACCGTGAAGGGCTTCTGGGGCAGCAAGACCAGCGCCGAGATGCCCGTGGCGGACAAGCGCCGCCTCGTCGCGGAACTCCTCGCGCGCGCCGCCAGCGGCGAGCTGCGCCTGCCCGTGGAGGGCATCTTCGACCTCGGCGATGTCACCGCCGCGGCAGCCGCGAGCGTGTGCCCGGGCCGGCACGGCAAGATCCTGCTGCGCCCGTGAGCAAACGCAACACGGTTGCATGTGCGGGCCGTGCATGGTCCAATCACCCTTCCCTTGCCCGAGGACACGGACCATGCGCGCCCTGCCGCTTCTCTGCCGCGCCGCCCTGCTGGCGGCCGCCCTTCCGCTCCACGCCGCGCCGGCGCACCAGCACGGCGTGGCCGCGCTGAACGTTGCCGTGGAGGACGACCGCCTGCACGTGACGCTGGAAGCCCCGCTCGACTCACTGGTGGGCTTCGAGCACCCCGCGCGCACGCCGGCCGAGCAGCACGCCGTGCGCGACGCGGCCGCCCGCCTGCGCGACGCGGCCACGCTCTTCGTGACGCCCGCCGCCGCGCGCTGCCGGCTCGAAAGCGTGCGCCTCGCCTCTCCCGCCGCATCGCCGGCGCTGCTGGGCGAAACCGCGGCCACCTCCGCGGCCACGCCTCACGCCCATGCGGAAGCGGCCGGCCATGCCGATCTCGACGGCGAGTTCCACTTCCGCTGCGCGGCGCCGGCGGCCTTGCGCGGGCTGGAGGTGAATCTCTTCGCGGCCTTCCCGCGCCTGCGCACGCTGGACGTGCAAGTGGCGGCCGGCGAACACCAGCGCGGCGCGCGCCTCACGCCGGCCGGACGCCGCCTCGTGTGGTGAGCCCCATCCTCGAATTCGAGGCGCTGCGCCAGCGCTGGCCCGGGGCCACGCGCGACGGTCTGGACATTCCCGCGTTCCACCTCGCGCCCGGTGAGCAGCTGTTCCTGCAAGGAGAGTCGGGCAGCGGCAAGAGCACCCTGCTGAGCCTCGCGGCCGGCCTCATCACGCCCACGGCGGGCACCGTGCGGCTGTTCGGCGCAGCGTTCTCCGCCCACCGCGCGCGCACCCGCGACCGCCTGCGCGCCGACCACATCGGCTACCTCTTCCAGCAGTTCAACCTGCTGCCCTACCTGCCCGTGCTCGACAACGTGCTGCTGCCCTGCCGCTTCTCGGCGCGCCGCGCCGGGCGCGCGGGCGCCCGCCCCGCGCACGAGGCGCGCCGCCTGCTCGACCACCTGGGCCTGCCCGAATCCTGCTGGACGCGCCCCGCCCGTCTGCTCTCCATCGGTCAGCAGCAGCGCGTGGCCGCCGCGCGCGCCCTCATCGGCCGCCCCGAACTGTTGCTGGCCGACGAACCCACGTCGGCGCTGGATGCCGTCCGCCAGCAGGATTTCCTGGCCCTGCTGCGCGCCGAATCCAACGCCGCGCAGAGCGCGCTGATCTTCGTGAGCCATGACGAACGCCTCGCCATGGCGTTCGACCGTCGCGCGCGCCTGACCGACGGCCACATCGAGGCGCTCGCATGAAGCGCCTGGCCGCGCTCGCGCGCATCGCCGCCCACAGCGCCTGGAACCGGCGCTACAGCCTGGGCCTCATGCTGCTCGCGATCGCGCTGTCGAGCGCCCTGCTGCTGGGCGTCGAGCGCCTGCGCGAAGGCGCGCGCAGCGGGTTCTCGCATTCGCTCGCGGGCACCGACCTCATCGTGGGCGCGCGTGGCAGCCCCATCACGCTGCTGCTCTACAGCGTCTTCCACCTCGGCGAGCCGGCCCCCAACCTCAGCTGGCGCAGCGCGCAGCGCATCGCCGCCGATCCGGCCGTGGCCTGGACGGTGCCGATCTCGCTGGGGGACTCGCATCGCGGCTTTCCGGTCATCGCCACGAGCACGGCCTACTTCGCCCACTATCTGTACGGCGCGCGCCAGCCGCTGCGGATCACGGCCGGACGCGTCTTCGCGCAGCCCTTCGAGGCCGTGCTCGGCGCCGGGGTGGCGCGCGATCTCGGCTACGCGCCTGGCCAGCGCATCGTGCTCGCGCACGGCGCGTCGGGGGCGGTCATCGCGCAGCACGGCGACAAGCCCTTCACCATCGTCGGCGTGCTCGCCCCGACCGGAACCCCCGTCGACCGGGGCGTGCACATTTCGCTCGAATCCATGGAAGCGCTGCATCTGGACTGGCAGGGCGGCATGCCGGTGCCGGGTTTCGCCATCCCGCCCGAACTCGTCAGCCGCTTCGACCTGAGCCCGCAGACGATCACGGCGCTGCTCGTCGGCCTCAAGCGGCGCGGCGAGGTCTTCGCGGTGCAGCGGCGCATCGACGAAGCCCCCGGCGAGGCGCTCACCGCGGCGATGCCGGGCGTGGCGCTGGACCAGCTCTGGCGCCTGCTCGAAACCGGCGAGCGCGCCCTCCACGCCATCTCCGCGCTCGTCGCGGCGGTCAGCCTCGCGGGCCTCATGGCGGCCATCCTCGCGAGCCTGGACACGCGCCGGCGCGAAATGGCCATCCTGCGCTCGGTGGGCGCCCGGCCCGGCGAGATCCTCGCGCTGCTGATGCTGGAGGGCGGCGGCGTCACGCTCGCGGGTTGCGTCGGCGGGCTGGCGCTCGTGCTGCTCGCGCAGGCACTGGGCGCGGACTGGCTGCAGGCCCGCTTCGGTCTCGATCTGGCCAGCGCGGCGCCAGGCTCCAGCGGCTGGCTGCGCCTGGCCGCGCTTTTTGGCGCCGGTCTGGCGGCGACACTCCTGCCGGCCTGGCGCGCCTACCGCCTCTCGCTCGCCGACGGCCTCAACCCGCGCCTCTGAACGAAGCCCGCGCGCGCAGGTCTGTGCCCTTCCCGTCTACGCCTTTCTTCTCCGCCGAATCCGCCCATGCGTGCCTTCCGCCTTCTCATCGCCAGCCTGCTGATCGCCCTCGGCGCGCCCGCCTTCGCCCAGGGCGGTTACCAGATCGGCGACCGCCTCAAGCCCGCGCCGGCCGCCCAGGGCTCGCCCCGCGCGGCCTATGCCGACATCGATTTCTACGCGCTCTCGCCGCCGGGCTGGAACCCGATGGCGGGATTCAACAAGGAAGCGCTCGCAAGCATGCGCGACAACGATCCGCGCGCCGCCGGCGTGCTCGCGAAAATGCGCGAGGCGTGGGACAAGGCGCCCGTCATGCCCGCGCTCGACCGCAAGCGCGTGCGCATCGCGGGCTTTCTCGTGCCGCTCGACGCCGACGGCGACACGATGCGCGAGTTCCTGCTGGTGCCGTATTTCGGCGCCTGCATCCACGTGCCGCCGCCACCGCCCAACCAGGTCATCCACGTCATCATGGACAAGCCCTTCAAGGCCCGCATGATGGAGCCCTTCTGGATCAGCGGCGAAATGCGCATCGCGCGCAGCGACAACCCGCTCGGCGCGGCCGCCTACCGTCTGCAGGGCCAGCGCGCCGAGCCTTATCGCCAGCCCGGCACGCCCTGGCAGTGAGGCTCGCTCACATGCCGTGGTAGGAAGGGCCGCTGCCGCCTTCGGGGGTGACCCACTGGATGGTCTGGCCCGGGTCCTTGATGTCGCAGCTCTTGCAATGGACGCAGTTCTCGGGGTTCAGATGGGGGCGCGGCGCTTCCGGCGTGCCCAGCACTTCGTACACCCCCGCCGGGCAGTAGCGCACCTCGGGCGAATCGTAGCGGGCGTGATTCAGCGTGATCAGCGTCGACGCATCCCGCAGGTGGATGTGCCCCGGCTGGTCATGCCGGTGCGCGAGGCCGGACAGCGCGATCGAACTGTTGCGGTCGAAGCTCACCACGTTGTCGGGGCGGGGATACTCGATGCGCGCCGCCTGCGCGGCCGGCACCAGGCATTCGTGATCGGCCTTGCGGTGGCGCAGCGTCCATGGCGCGCGCAGCCCCAGCGCCGCAAGCCACATCTCGACGCCGCCCAGCGCGAGCCCGCCCAGCGCACCGAAGCGCGAAAGCCACGGCTTCACGTTGCGCACGCGATCCAGATCCTTCCACACCCACGACGCGCGCAAGGCCGCGACGTAGGCTTCGGGCGCGTCCTGGGCGCGGCCCTCGGCCAGCGCCTGGGCCACGGCCTCGGCGGCGAGCATGCCGGACTTCATCGCATTGTGGATGCCCTTGATGCGCGGCACGTTGACGAAACCGGCCGCGCAGCCGAGCAGGCAGCCGCCCGGAAACACGAGCCGCGGCAGCGACTGCAGGCCGCCTTCGCTGATCGCGCGCGCGCCGTAACCGATGCGGTGGCCGCCTTCGAGTTGCGGGCGGATGGCCGGATGCGTCTTGAACCGTTGCAGCTCCTCGAACGGCGACAGATACGGGTTGCGGTAATCGAGGTGCACCACGAAGCCCACGGCCACCAGCCCCTCGCCGTAGTGATACAGGAAGGAGCCGCCGCCCGTGTCGTGCGTGAGCGGCCAGCCCAGGCTGTGCTGCACGAGACCCGGCCGGTGCTTGTCGGCCGGCACGCGCCAGAGTTCGCGCAGACCGATGCCGTACTTCTGCGGCGAAGCGCCTTCGCGCAGGTTGTAGCGCGCCTCGAGGTCGGCCGTCAGCGTGCCGCGCGTGCCTTCGGCGATCAGCGTGTAGGCGGCGCGGATCTCCATGCCCGGCGCGAATTGCGGGCCTTCGCGGCCATCGGCTTCGCGCCCCATGTCGCCGGTCAGCACGCCAACCACGGCGCCCGCTTCGTCGTAGAGCATGCCGGCGCCCGAGAAGCCGGGGTAGATCTCCACGCCCAGCGCCTCCGCCTCGGCCGCGAGCCACACGCACAGCTCGCCCAGACTCAGGATCACCGCGCCCGCGTTGCTCATGAGCGGCGGCATCGCGGCATGCGACAGGCCGAAGGCGCGCCGGGCGGTGAGGAACAGGAAGCGGTCCTCGCGCACCGGCGCCACCGCCAGCCCGCTGCGGCTGCGCCAGTCGGGCAGCAGCTCGTCGAGCGCGAGCGGGTCCATGACCGCGCCGGACAGGATGTGCCCGCCCACCTGCGCGGCCTTTTCCAGCACGCACACGCTGATCTCGCGCCCCGCGGCCTGCGCCTGCTGCTTGAGGCGGATCGCCGCCGCCAGCCCGGCGGGGCCGGCGCCGACGATCAGCACGTCGTAAGTCATCACGTCACGTTCCATGGATTCTTGCTCCTGGCGGGTCGCCGGTCAGGGGATGTAGGGAAGTTCGATTTCGTCGCTGCGGCGCGCGCCCGCCGTGAAGGCGTGGCATTCGTCGAGAAAGGCCCGCAGGCCGGGTGTCTGGTACTTGCGCGCATGCCAGACGAAATTGAAGCGGCGGCGCAGATTGAGTTCCGGCACTTCCAGCAGCACGAGGCTGCCGCGCCGGCTCGCCTCGCGCAGCGCGAGGCGCGAGATGCAGCCGATGCCCAGGCCCGACTCCACGGCGCGCTTGATGGCCTCGGTGTGCTCGAGTTCCAGCCGCACGTCCGGACGGAACTGATGCGGCGCGAGGGCGTACTCCAGCGCCTGGCGCGTGCCCGAGCCCTGCTCGCGCATGATCCAGCTTTCCCGCGCCAGCTCGGCGAGCGGCACCGGGCCGTGCCCGGCCAGCCGGTGGCCCGGGGCACAGAACACCGCCAGCTCGTCGTTGATCCACGGCGTGACGACGAGGTCGCGATGCGAGCAGTCGCCTTCGACGAGGCCCAGATCGAGTTCGAAATTGGCGATCTGCTGGATGATGCGCGCCGAGTTGTGCACCTGCAGTTCGACGCGGCTTTCGGGATGGCGCTGCAGGTGCTGGCCAACGATGAGGGTGGCCAGGTAATTGCCGATGGTCAGCGTGGCGCCGATGCGCAGCAGCCCGAAGCCCGCGCGGCCTTCGAGCAGGTTCTCGATCTGCGCGGCCTGGTCGAGCAGCTCGACCGCGGCGGGCAGCAGCATGGCGCCGATCTCGTTGAGGCGCAGGCTCTTGCCCACGCGGTCGAACAGGGCGTGGTCATACGCGCGCTCGAGTTCGCCCAGCGCGGTGCTGGTGGCGGACTGCGACATCGCCAGCTCTTCGGCCGCGCGCGACACGCTCTGGTGGCGGGCGACGGCGGAGAACACTTCAACTTGTCTGAGGGTCAGTCTCATATCTATTTTGTGGATATATCTTATCTCAACAATCCATTTAACAGATATTCTAGCGCCCCTTAGAATTCGGCGTAAATACCTGTTAGAGCACACGGAGAAATCACAATGAAGCTGCTGGTGGCAGTCAAGCGCGTGGTCGATCACCGGATCCGCGTGGAGCCGACGGCCGATGGTTCGGGCGTCGAGACCGAGGGCCTCAAGACGGCCATGAATCCCTTCGACGAGAACGCGCTTGAAGAAGCCCTGCGCCTGAAGGAAGCCGGCGTGGCCAGCGAGATCGTGGCCGTCAGCATCGGCACGGATGCCGTGCATGACGTGCTGCGCCATGCGCTCGCGATGGGCGCGGACCGCGTGATCCATGCCCGCCACGATGCCGCGCTCGAACAGCGCGGCGTGGCGCGCGTGCTGCGCGAAGTCGCCCTGCGCGAAGCCGCGCAGATCGTGCTGCTGGGCAAGCAGGCCATCGACGACGACGCGGGCCAGACCGGCCAGATGCTGGCGGCGGTGCTGGGCTGGCCGCAGGCGAGCTTCGTGTCGGAACTCACGGTGGCCGACGGCCGCGCCCGCGTGGTGCGCGAAGTCGAAGGCGGCACCGAAGTGCGCAGCCTGCAGCTGCCCGCCGTGCTGACGGCCGACCTGCGTCTCAACACGCCGCGCTTCGTGCGCCTGCCCAACCTCATGCAGGCCCGCAAGAAGCCCATCGAAACCCTCGACGTGGCCGCGCTGGGGCTGGACCTCGCACCGCGCCAGCGCACGCTGCGCGTGGTGGAACCGCCCGCGCGCAAGGCCGGCGTGCGCGTGAAGAGCATCGCCGAGCTGGTCGACAGACTGAAGAACGAAGCGGGAGTCCTGTAATGAAAGCCCTCGTCCTGGCCGAACACGACGGCCAACACATCAAGATTTCCACGCGCCAGGCGATCCGCGCCGCGCGCGCGCTGGCCGCCGAGGTCGACGTGCTGCTGTTCGGCGCCGATCTGACCGCCGTGGCCGCCGCCGCGCAGGCGCTCGAAGGCGTGAGCCGCGTGCGCCTGGCCGAAGCCGCGCACCTGGCGTTCGTCTCCGCCGAGGACGCCGCCGCCGTGATCGCGGCCCTCGCCCCCGGCTACACCGCCATCGTGGCCGCCCACGGCAGCTTCGCGCGCGACATCCTGCCCCGCGCGGCGGGTCTGCTGGACGCCGGGATGCTGTCCGACGTGCTGGAGATCCTGCCGGGCAACGACTACGTGCGCCCCATCTACGCGGGCAATCTGCAGGCCACCGTGCATAACGAGGAACCGATCCAGATCCTGACCGTGCGCGGCAGCCGCTTCGAACCCGTGGCCGACGGCGGCGCCGCCAGCGTCGAGCGCCTCGCGCTGCCCGCCGCCGACACGCGCGTCGAACACATCGCGCTGCGCCAGGCGGACAGCGACGGCCCCGACCTGTCGAGCGCGCGCATCGTCGTCTCGGGCGGACGCAGCCTGGGCAGCCAGGAGCAGTTCGCGGCCCTCCTCGAACCGCTCGCCAGCACCCTGGGTGCGGCGCTGGGCGCGACGCGCGCGGCGGTCGACGCCGGTTACGCGCCCAATGAAATCCAGGTCGGCCAGACCGGCATCATCGTCGCCCCCGACTGCTACATCGCGATCGGCGTCTCGGGCGCCGCGCAGCACACGGCCGGCATGAAGGACAGCAAGGTCGTGGTGGCGATCAACCAGGACCCCGACGCACCGATCTTCGACGTGGCCGACTATGGTCTCGTCGCCGACCTTTTCACCGCCGTGCCCGAACTCACGGCCGCCCTTCGTCCGCAACCGTAAGCCCCGTCACGCCATGAGAGTCATCAATACCGAAAAAGTCCTCAGCGTCCATCACTGGAACGAAACCCTGTTCTCCTTCCGCACCACGCGCGACCCCGGCCTGCGTTTCGACAACGGCCAGTTCGTGATGATCGGCCTGCGGGTCAATGAGAAGCCGCTGCTGCGTGCCTACAGCATCGCCAGCCCGAACTACGAAGAGCATCTCGAATTCTTCAGCATCAAGGTCGAGAACGGCCCGCTGACCTCGCGCCTGCAGCATCTGCAGCCCGGCGACGAAATCCTCGTCAGCGGCAAGCCCACCGGCACGCTGGTGCTCGACGATCTGCGCCCCGGCCGCAACCTCTACCTGCTGTCCACGGGCACCGGTCTCGCGCCCTTCATGAGCACGATCCAGGACCCCGAGACTTACGAGCGCTTCGAGAAGGTCGTTCTGGTGCACGGCGTGCGCCAGGTGTCGGAGCTGGCCTATGCCGACTTCATCACGCGCGAACTGCCCGAGCACGAGTTCTTTGGCGAGGCCGTGCGCGAGAAACTGATCTACTACCCCACCGTGACGCGCGAAGCCTTCCGCAACCAGGGCCGTCTGACGACCCTGATCGAGAACGGCAAGCTCTTCACCGACATCGGCCTGCCCGCGATCGATCCCAAGCTCGACCGCGCCATGCTCTGCGGCAGCCCCGCGATGCTCGCCGACACCGCCGCGCTGCTCGAACGCCTGGGGCTGGAAGCCTCCAAGCGCATCGGCCACCCCGGCGACTACGTGATCGAACGCGCCTTCGTCGAGAAGTAAGACCGCTGGCGGGCGCCCGCGCGCCCGCCTTGCGCCGCATGCCCGCGCCCGCCATCCTGATCCGCGAAGTCAGCGCCGAGGACTGCCTGCCGATCCGGCACGCGGTGCTGTGGCCCGATCTGCCGCCCGCGCACTGCCTGCTGCCCGACGATGCCACGGCGATCCATCTGGGCGCCGAAGTCGCGGGCCGGCTGGTCGGCGTGGCGTCGCTGTGCCCGCTGGGGGCGCATCGCTACCAGCTGCGCAAGTTCGCCGTGCTGGCCGCCCACCAGGGGCAGGGCGTGGGCCGCGCGATCCTCTCGCACGCGCTCGACGCGCTGCGCGCGCGCGCGGCCCGCGAACTCACGCTGGACGCCCGCCTGGGCGCCACCGCCTTCTACGCCCGCTTCGGGCTGCGCCCCGCAGGCGAGGTCTTCACCAAGCACGGCCTGCCCTACCAGCGCATGTCCCTCCCGCTCCTGGCCTGAGCCTGCCGCGGTCATGCGACCGCGCCCCCGCCACCGCGCGCGCGGCATGGCATCTTCATGCGCGGACCTCCCCCCTTTCTTGGCGCGGCCGCGCCATCCGTTCGCCATATGCCGGCGTCCGACACAATCCGTGACGATCCCATCGTCATGATCAGGCGGCCTTATACCCTTGCAATCCCTTGCGCTCCGGCGGTTTCCGGCGGCATGCCGGGCGCGACACAGTGCGCAACATTCCGCCCCCGCCGCTTAGCTTTTTTTATGCAGGCAGCAGGACTACTTTTGGCCCATCCACTTCTGCATCGCTTCGTGTTTGGGAGGTCCACTGCAATGAAAAAAGTCAAAGGCCTGCGCTGGTACATGATCGGGCTCGTCACGCTCGGCACCATCCTCGGCTACCTCACGCGCAACTCCATCGCCGTGGCCATGCCCGAACTCGAGCGGACGCTGCACATCACGACGCAGGAGTACGGCTACATCGTGGCCGCCTACTCCGCGTGCTACACCCTCATGCAGCCGGTCGCGGGCTACGTGCTCGACCTGCTCGGCACCAAGGCCGGCTACGCGGTCTTCGCCGTGCTGTGGGCCGTCTTCTGCGCCGCCACCGCGCTGGCCGGCAG
Source organism: Candidatus Dactylopiibacterium sp. (assembly GCA_031119555.1). Taxonomy (GTDB): domain Bacteria; phylum Pseudomonadota; class Gammaproteobacteria; order Burkholderiales; family Rhodocyclaceae; genus Uliginosibacterium. Next base: position 15,487 of record JAVHXQ010000003.1, on the reverse strand, counting down.
CTGGCAGGGGCTCGCGCTGGCGCGCGGCGCGGTCGGGGCCACCGAAGCGGCGATGATCCCGGGCGGCCTCAAGGCCACCTCGGAGTGGTTCCCCGCGAAGGAACGGCCGCAAGCCGTGGGCTGGTTCAACGTCGGCTCCTCCATCGGCGGCATGCTGGCGCCGCCCCTGGTGGTATGGGCGATCATGGCGCACAGCTGGAACGCGGCCTTCATCGTGGTCGGCGCGCTGAGCCTCGTCTGGGCGCTGCTGTGGATCTGGAAATACCGCAAGCCGGCCGACCACCCAAGCCTCAGCGCCGAAGAGCGCGACTACATCCTCGACGGTCAGGAAGCGCGCCTCAAGGACGGGAACACCCGCCGGGCCTCGGTGGGCGAGATCCTGCGCAACCGGCAGTTCTGGGGCATCGCGCTGCCGCGCTTCCTGGCCGAACCGGCCTGGGGCACGTTCAACGCCTGGATCCCGCTGTTCATGGCGCGCGTGTATGGCTTCAACCTGAAGGAAATCGCGATGTTCGCGTGGATGCCCATGGTCTTCGCCGACCTCGGCTGCGTCCTCGGAGGCTACATGCCGGCCTTCTTCCAGAAGCACTTCGGCGTGAAGCTCATCGTGTCGCGCAAGATGGTGGTGGTGCTGGGCGGCGTGCTGATGGTCGGCCCCGGCATGATCGGGCTCTTCACCAGCCCCTACATCGCGATCGCCATGCTGTGCATCGGCGGCTTCGCCCACCAGGCGCTGTCGGGCGCGCTCATCACGCTGTCATCGGACGTCTTCGGCAAGAACGAGGTCGCCACCGCCAACGGGCTCACCGGCATGGCGGCCTGGACCGCCAGCACGCTGTTCGCGCTGGTGGTGGGCGGTCTGGCGGACCGGATCGGCTTCTCGCCGCTCTTCGTGGTGCTGGCGATCTTCGACCTCTGCGCGGCCGCCGCCGTGTGGTTCATCCTGCGCGACGACACCGGGCGGGCGCCCCTCGGCGCCGGCGGCGACACCGCCGCCGCGCTGCAGAAAGCCTGATCTCCGGAGCCCGCGCGAGCGGGCTTGGCGCGGCCGGATACGCTTTCCCGCCCCGGCCCGCCCGCCTCAGCGCCGCGCCCAGAATTCGCGCTGCAGGGCCACGGTCTCGTCCACCACTTCCTGCACCGGGCCGATCAGTTCGACGGCCTTCTGGCCGTGCGCGAAGACGTACTGCGCGGGCACGGAAAGGGTCGGATTCTCGGGGTGGGCGCCGGTCTGGGCGAGCAGCTGCGCCTCGCTCATGGCATACACGACGCGCCCGATGTTGGCCCAGTAGGCCGTGCCGGCGCACATGCAGCAGGGCTCCACGGCGGTGTAGAGCGTGCATTGCCAGAGGAAGGCCGGCGTGAAGCGGGTGGCCGCGAGGCGCGCCAGCGTGGATTCGGCGTGATTCACGGTGTCGATGTTGGATTGTTCGAGCAGCACCGTCTCGTGATCGGGGCCGACGAGCAGCGCACCGAAGGGATGGTGGCCCCGCGTCATGGCGTGGCGCGCGATCTCGTTCGAGCGACGCAGATGGCGCACCATCTGCGCCAGCCCGGGGCGGCCGCGATCGGGCATCTCAGGCCGCCCGGGCGGCGTACTCGCCCTCACCGTCGGGCCACGGCGTGAGGATCTCGCAGCCATCCTCGCGCACCGCCACCATGTGCTCCCACTGCGCCGAGAGCGCGCGGTCCTGCGTGATCACCGTCCAGCCATCGGGCAGCACGCGCGTGCCGGCCTTGCCCGCGTTGATCATCGGTTCGATCGTGAAGATCATGCCGGCCTCCAGGCGCAGCCCCTCGCCGGCGCGGCCATAGTGGAGGACCTGCGGCTCGTCGTGATACACGCGGCCGATGCCGTGGCCACAGTATTCGCGCACCACCGAGAACCCTTCGCGATGCGCCACGGTCTGGATCGCATGCCCCACGTCGCCGAGCGTGGCGCCCGGGCGCACCCGCGCGATGCCGGCCATCATCGCTTCGTGCGTCGTGCGCACGAGGCGGCGCGCGAGGATGGACGGCTCGCCCGCGAAGAACATGCGGCTGGTATCGCCGAACCAGCCGTCCTTGATGAGCGCCACGTCGATATTGACGATGTCGCCGGCATGCAGGCGCTTGCCCGACGGAATGCCGTGACACACCACGTGATTGACCGAGGCGCAGATGGTCTTGGGGTAGCCGTGATAACCGATGTTGGCGGGCACGGCATGCAGTTCGTGCACGATGAAATCGTGGCACAGGCGGTCGAGTTCGTCGGTCGTCACGCCGGGCTGCACGTGCGGGCCGATCATCTCGAGCACGCGCGCCGCGAGCCGGCCGGCCTCACGCGAGGCGGCGATGCCGGCTTCGGCATGGAGCGGAATCTGGCGTCGGAGCATCATGCGGCCTCGGATTCCGGCAATTCCGGCGCGCGCGCCGACAGCTCGCCTCCCTCGGCCGTCAGCAGGAGCTGGCAGATTTCGGGGTAGCTCAGCGCCGGGTTGAGTTCCGCGAGCATGCCCACGCGCAGCCAGTGCTCGGCCTGGGCATTGATGGAGCGGCTCAGCGCCGCGCTCGCCAGCCGCAGGTTGCCATGCATGGCGTCGGAGATCTTGACGATTCCCATAACTGTCACCAAACGAAATGTATATGAAACGTATATTGCCATACGGACGCGGCTGCGGCAACCCGTTCGCCGGGCTACCATGCCGGGGCCTTCGCGCGCGCAACTGACCCGCATCAGGGCTGCGCCGCGCATTTCGCCGTCTAATGGTCGCTTCCCCGCGCCCACACAGGAGCCACGATGAACGTGCAGAACATCCTGCAGGAACTGGACAGTCTTTTCCGCAACCAGCAGATCGCGCAGGTCGAGCCCTTCCTGCTCGGCCATCTCGCCGTCGCGCGCGCCGCCGCCGACCGCAGCGCGGTGCTCACGCTGCTCAACGAACTCATGGGCTTCTACCGTGGCATGAGCCGCTTCAAGGAAGCGCTCGCAACCGGAGACGAAGCCCTGGGGCTCATGGAAGCCATGGGTTACAAGGACTCGGTGCCCTACGCCACCACACTGCTCAACGTGGCCACGGCCTACCGCGCCGATGGCCAGACGGCCAGGGCGATCGGCCTGTTCGAGGAAGTCGGCCGCCTCTTCGTGGCGCGCAACGTGCAGGACGCCCACCTGATTGCCAGCCTCTACAACAACCTCAGCCTCGCCTTCCAGGAAGCGGGCGAGCACGCCAAGGCCATCGCGTGCCTGGATCAGGCTCTGCCGCTGGTGGCAAGCCGGCCGGGCAGCGAGGTCGACCAGGCCGTGACCTGCACCAACCGCGCGCTCTCGCGCCTGCGGCTGGATCAGCTCGCCGAGGCGCGCGAAGACCTCGCGCAGGCCGTGCGGCTGTTCGAAGGCCAGCCCGTGCGCAACTCGCACTACGGCGCCGCCCTCGCCGGCCTGGGCGAGGTCGCCTATCGCGAGGGACGCCTGCAGGATGCCGTGCGCTTCTACGAACGCGCGCTGGGCGAGATCCACACGCACTACGGCAAGAACCAGTACTACGCGGTCACGCTCGAAAGCCTGGCCACGGTCTATGAAGCCCTCGAACCCGCGCGCGCGGCGGAACTCCAGGCCGAGGCGCAGGCCATCCAGGCCACCCTGCGGTGAGCACCGGGCTCGCGCTCGCGCGGCGCTGTTACCACGCCTGGCGCGACACGCTCTTCGCCGGCTTCGAGGCCTGGCGGCCCCGCGCGGCGGCCGGGCTGGTGGGCCACGGCTCGGAGTGCTTCGGCTTCGACGACGCACTCTCGCGCGACCACGACTTCGGCCCGGGCTTCTGCGTGTGGCTGGGCGACGCCGATTTCGCCGCGATCGGCCCGGCCCTGCAGGCGGCCTACGATGCGCTGCCCGCCCGCTTCGAAGGCTTCGGCCCGCGCATCGCGAGCCCGCGCGCGGGTCAGCGCGTCGGCGTGTTCTCGCTGTCGGGCTTCTACAGCCGCTTTCTCGGCGCGCCGCAACTGCCGATCAGCGATGCCGACTGGTTGCAGATTCCCGAACCCCTGCTCGCCGCCGCCGTGAATGGCGAGGTCTTCGAAGACCCGGCGGGGGCATTCAGTGCGATCCGCGCGCAGCTCGCCGCGTATTACCCGGAGGGCGTGCGCCGGCGCAAGCTCGCCCAGGCCGCCGCGAAGATGGCACAAAGCGGGCAGTACAACCTGCCGCGCGCACTGGCGCGGGGCGAGGACGCCGCCGCGCTGCTGGCCCAGGCGGACTTCCTGCGCCACAGCTGCCTGCTCGCCCATGCGCTCGAGCGCCGTTACGCGCCGCACGACAAATGGCTGCATCGCAGTACGGCGGGGCTCGCCAGCCAGCCCGCCCTGCACGCGCGCCTCGCCCAGCTCGCGCGCACGCCGCCCGGGGCCGCCCCTGCGCTCGTCGAAACGATCTGCGCCGAAGCGCTCGCCGCCCTCATCGCCCATGGCCTCACGCGCCCCGGCGACGGCTTTCTCGAAACCCACGTAGACGCCATTCTCGGCCACACCGCCTGAACGACCATGAGCACTCTCATCGACGAAATCATCGCGCTCGAATGGCGCGCCTTCGACAAGGTCCGCAACGAGGGCGGTCGCGCCGACTGCCAGGACGACTTCGGCACCTTCGAGATCATGCGCAAGAGCCAGTTCCTGAGCTGGGACGCGGCCACGCGCGACGCGTACTACAACGACCTCCTGCGGGCCACGCTGGCCGGGCGCAACCTGATCCAGGAGAAGTACGCGCGCATGATGGCCTCCACCGCGCCGGCACAGTACGCGACCTTCGCGCACACCCTGCCCGCGCTGAACCCGGGGCAGCTCGCCACCATCGAGGAAATCATCGCGCAGCAGCTCGCCTGGCGCGAAGCCTTCGCGCGCGAATGGCCGCACATGTCCAGCCAGGCGCGCCTGATCCGCACCGAGGAGGACACGCCCTGGGGCACCTCTTTCGAGACCTACCTGCGCGGCGAACTCGGCACCTATTCCGAAGCCACGCTGGGCGCCTACCGGCAGATGATCGCCGACCTCCGCGCGCGGGGCGACAACCTCACGACGATCGCGATGGACCACACCGCGCGGCTCTACGGTTATGCCGACCTCGCCAGCGCCGAAGCGAAGCTCGCGGCGGCCGCCTGAAGACGGGATGCCGCGAGCCGGGCCGGGGCTCAGCCCTGGCGCGGCGGCGCGTCCGGATCGCGGCGGGCGTCCAGCGTGAGCTGCAGGAACACCAGATCCAGCCAGCGACCGAACTTGGTGCCCACCTCGGGCAGACGCCCCACCTCGCGGAAGCCCAGCTTCGCGTGCAGCGCGATGGAAGACACGTTGGCGGCATCGATGCCGGCCACCATCACGTGCTTGCCCAGCGTGCGCGCCCGCACGATCAGGGCCTCCATGAGCGCGCGGCCGATGCCGCGCTCGCGGCAGTCGTGGCGCACGTACACCGAATGTTCCACGCTGTGGCGATAGCCCTCGAACGGGCGCCAGTCGCCGAATGACGCGTAGCCCGTGACCACCCCGTGCGAGTCCTCCGAGACCAGCACGGGCATGCCCGCCGCCTTGCGCGCGGCGAGCCACGCGGCACGGTTGGCCGCATCCACGGGCGTCTCGTTCCAGATCGCCGTGGTGTGCAGCACGGCGTCGTTGTAGATGGCGAGGATGGCGGCGACATCGGTCGCGTTGGCATCGCGGATGAGCATGCGGGCAGTCTCCGGGTTTCGAACCGGCATTATCGCCGCGATACCCGCCGCGCGCAGCGTGCCGGCCGGCGCCCGCGCACCCCGGCGGCACGACGCGCCTACCGCTGGCGCCCCGATGGCTTTCGCTTGAATTTAAGAGACGATCGGTCCAATATCGCCACATGGATGCCGTCTCCTCTCCGCCCCGTCGCCGTGGCCGCCCGCCACGCCAGCCCGACAGCCTCGCCGACACGCGCGAACGCCTGCTCCGGGCGGGCCTGGAAGTGCTTACCGAGAAAGGCTTCTCGGTCGCCGGGCTGGACGAGATCCTGCGCAGCGCGCGCGTCCCCAAGGGCTCCTTCTATCACTACTACGCCAGCAAGGAAGCCTTCGGCGCCGCCCTCATCGACCGCTATGGCGCCTACTTCGCGGCCCGCCTCGACCGCCATTTCGACAACGCCGCGCTGGCCCCGCTGGCGCGCCTCCAGGCCTTCGTGGATGACGCCTGCGCGGGCATGCGCCGCTTCGATTTCCGCCGGGGCTGCCTGATCGGCAAGCTCGGCCAGGAAATGAACACCCTGCCCGAAGCGTTCCGCGCCCGCCTCATCGCCACCTTCGGCGACTGGCAGGCCCGCCTCGCGCGCTGCCTCGCCGCCGCGCGCGAGGCCGGCGAGATTCCGCCCGCCACCGACTGCGAGCGCCTCGCGGCCTTTTTCTGGACGGGCTGGGAAGGGGCCGTGCTGCGCGCCGGTCTCGAGCGCAGCACCGTCCCGCTGCAAGACTTCGCCACCCACTTCCTCGCCTGCGCGGCGGCACGCGCGCCGGCCTGAATGCCCTCTCTCATCCAGCCATAAAGGAATACTTCATGTTCAAAGCCCTGCTCATCGAGAAGGACGACGCCGGCTACCGCACCCGCCTGCAGGAACTCGACGACGCCCGCCTGCCCGAAGGCAACGTCACCGTGCGCGTGAGCCATTCGACGCTCAACTACAAGGACGGCCTCGCGATCACCGGCAAGGGGCCGGTCGTGCGCAGCTTCCCCATGGTGCCCGGCGTAGACCTCGTGGGGGTCGTCGAAGCCAGCGACCACCCCGACTGGCGTGCCGGCGACGCGGTGATCCTCAACGGCTGGGGCGTGGGCGAACGCCACTGGGGCGGGCTCGCGCAGCGCGCCCGGCTCGACGGCGACTGGCTCGTGCCGCTGCCGGCCGGCCTCACGCCGCGTCAGGCCATGGCGATCGGCACCGCCGGCTATACCGCCATGCTCTGCGTGATGGCGCTGGAACACCACGGCGTGAAGCCCGCCGACGGAGAAGTGCTGGTCACGGGTGCGGCCGGCGGCGTGGGCAGCGTGGCGGTGGCGCTGCTCGCCCGCCTGGGCTATCGCGTGGTCGCCGCCAGCGGCCGCCCGGCCGAAGCGCCCTACCTGAAGGGGCTGGGCGCCGTCGACGTGGTGGACCGCGCGCTGTTCTCGGCGCCCGGCAAGCCGCTGGGCAAGGAACGCTGGGCGGGCGCCGTCGACGTGGTGGGCGGCCACACCCTCGCCAACGTCTGCGCGAGCATGCGCTACCGTGGCGTGGTCGCGGCCTGCGGACTCGCGGGGGGCATGGAGTTTCCGGCCACCGTCGCGCCCTTCATCCTGCGCGGCGTCACGCTCGCCGGCATCGATTCGGTGATGTGTCCGCGCGCCGAGCGCATCACCGCGTGGCAACGCCTGGCGCGCGAACTCGATCCCGCGCTGATCGAGACGATGAGCCGGGAGATCGCACTCGCCGAGGCGATCCCCTGCGCCGAAGCGCTGATGCGCGGCGAGGTGCGCGGCCGCGTGATCGTGGACGTGAATCGCTGACAGCACGCGGCGCCGGGCGGGCGGCCTTGCGGCCGCGCGCATGCCGGCGCGGCGGGTTTGCGCGCCGCTGCCGCGAAGGCCGCGCGCCATGCCAGAAGGCCGCCCGTGGGCGGCCTTCTTGCGGACATGCGAGCGCTCAGCCGTGCAGGCGCGCGAGCTGCCGGGCGATCACATCGTGCGACAGCCACAGCACCGGCGCGGCGGGGGCGGCGGCTTCGTTGAACATCAGCGGGCCGGTGGCCTCGATCACGAGCGCGGAGAGATGGTCGGTGATCAGCGCGCCGCGTTCCTTGTGAAGCGCGGTGATGGCCTCGGCCGTGCCTATCATGCGTTCGGCGAGTTCGGGTGTGTTGTCCATGGGCCAGGCCGCGAAATCGCGGAACGACACCATGACCGGGTCCTGGTTGTAGGCATCGAGGCGCGCCAGCACGTCGGCGAGCGACTGCCCGTCCTGCAGCAGCGCTTCGCACGCCGCCCACTGCGCCTCGGCCCAGGCGCCACCGCCTTCACGGCGCAGCGCGTGCAGCAGCGGCACGAGCGACAGTTCCACGCCCACGAAGATGTCCGACGAGTTCGTGCGGATCTCGGGACAGTTGAACACCGTCGCCTGGACGCCTTGCGCCCAGGCGGCGCGCGCGATGTCCTCCAGGCGCTTCTTGGCGTAGCCCTGCGTGTAATTGGTATAGGTCTGCCAGGTGTATTCGCCGCCGATCAGGATCTCGGTGCCGTGGTAGCCGTAGGCCGTGTAGCGCACGGCGCCGCCCGCGGCCTCGATGCGCGCGCGGATCGTGGCCGAGCCCTCGATGAGATGACCGAAGGTGTTGGCGGTCACTTCGTCGAAGTTCATGAGGTTGAGCTTGCCCAGATCGCTTTCGATCAGCGCGCGGGACGACATGAAGCGGTCGCCACGCCCCTTGTAGATGCGGTTGGCGATGGCCAGGAACACCTTGGCCTTCACGAGCCCGCCCGCCATGGTGTGCGCGAAGAACACGTTGGCGCCGGCGGGAATCAGCGCGTCGAGCTGGCGCATGGCCTCCGTGACGGCGCTCTGGAAGCGCGCGACGCCGAGCGCGCGGCAGGCTTCGATGTGGGCCCAGTCCAGCGTGTCGCCCTGCCAGGTCTTGAGGCTCATCGCGTTCGCGAGTTCGGTCGGCGTGGGCGTGCCGGCGGGGGCATCCATGTCGAAGCCGGCCATCATCGGCACGTTGATGATGCGCCCGCCGAGATTGGCTTCGGCGGCGGCGAGTTCCTCCGCGTTGAGCGGGCGCAGGCCGCCGTCGGCGTCGCGGCGTCCGACGGTCATGCCGATCAGCGTCATGCCGGCCGCGCGCGCCTCGTTGACGAGCCCGTTGGCGTAGCCACGGCCGAACAGTTCGCCGAAGAGGACGAAGACGTCGCCCTTCCTGAACAGGGTTTGCTGGCTCAGGGTTCTCAGTGCGGTCGGAGCGCTCACGTTGGATTCCTTGCTGTGGATCGGTGTCAGGGCGCGGATTCTAGACGAGCCCGCTGGACATACCTAAGCGTATGTCGAAGGCGGCCGCCGCGCGGCGGTCGGGCACGCGAGCCACGGCCCGGGCATTCCCTCAGTGGCCCTTGAGTGCGTAGATGCCCGGCGCATTGCGCCAGTAGCCCTTGTAATCCATGCCGCAGCCGAAGAGGAAGCGGTCGGCCACGTCCACGCCCGTGAAGTCCGCGCGCATGCCGGGATAGGCCTTGCGCTCGTGGAGCTTGTGCACGAGCACCGCCGAAAAGACCTCCGCCGCGCCATCGGCCTTGAAATGCTCGAGGATGGCCTGCAGCGTCCAGCCTTCGTCGAGGATGTCGTCGAGGATCAGCACGGTGCGGCCGCGCAGGTCCTGCGTGGGACGCACGCGCCAGTCGAGCAGCGTGCCGTTGAGCGCGTGGCCGTAGCGCGAGGCGTGCAGGTAGGCCACTTCGAGCGGGAAGTTCAGCTTGGGCAGCAGACGGCCGGCCAGCACGAGCCCGCCGTTCATGACCGTGAACACGAGCGGGTCGCGCTCGGCGAGCTGCGCGGTGATGGCAGCGGCCATGGCGTCCAGCGCGGTCTCGACCTGTTCATTGTTAACGAGGCAGTCCGCCTCGGCCATCGCCTGCTTCGCGTCGAGCAGGTTCTCCTTGCGCTTGTCCATCAGGTAGCTCCCAAAAGCGCGATTCTAGCGATTTGCAAGTCCCCGATGCTGATCTGCCGCAGGCCGTGCGCCGAGGATTCCATGCGATTCGCTATAATCCCGCGTTTAATAATCGTCCCGACGCTTCCACCATGAACGCGACTCCCAACGAAGCCCTTGAACGCGAAGTGGCCGCCATGATCGTCGAGGCGCTCAACCTCGAAGTCGAAGCCGCCTCCATCCAGCCCGACGACGCCCTGTTCGGCGACGACGGCCTGGGACTCGATTCGATCGACATCCTCGAAGTCGCGCTCGTCGTCTCCAAGCGCTATGGCTTCCAGCTCAAGGCCGACAGCGAAGACAACTTCGCCATCTTCGCCTCGCTGCGCAGCCTCGCCACGCACATCGCCGCCCACCGCACGACCTGAAGAACCGCCCCATGACCGGCAAGCAGTGGCTGCGCCTGGCGCTGCTCGCTCCCTTCGCGCTGGCCTACCTGTGGCTGGCCCACCTGGCCTCCACCACCACGCATCCGTCGGCGCTGAGCGTGCTCACGGGCTTCGTTCCGCTCGGTGCGAGTGCCGCCCTGCTGGCCTGGCATGCGCGCTCGCCCTGGCTCATCGGCCTGTGTCTGGCGGCCTTCGGGCTGATCGTGACGAAGCTGGATTTCCTGTGCGAGAACGCCGCCTGGGTGTATTTCGTGCAGCACGCCGGCATGCACGCCCTGCTGGGCATCATGTTCGGGCGCACCCTGAGCGGCCCGCAGTCGGCGGCGCTGTGCTCGCAGGTCGCCCACTTCGTGCATGGCGACCGCCTGGATGCCACCTACTATCGCTATACGTGGTGGGTCACGCTGGGCTGGACCGCCTACTTCCTGCTGACCACGCTGGCCTCGGCGCTGCTGTTCGCCTTCGCACCGGTCGCGCTGTGGTCGGTCTATGCCAACCTGGCCACGCCGCTGATCATCGGCGCCCTGTTCGCCGTCGAATTCGCGCTGCGCATGCGTTTCCTGCCCCGGCACCTGCGCCTGGGGCTCGTCCAGACCATCCGAGCCTATCGTGAGTATTCGCAACGCCGCTCCTGAACTTGCCGCCGTGACCCTGCCGCTGCTGCCCGAGGCCGCGCCCGACGCCATCGTCGCCCTGCACGGCCACGAAACCATCCGCCGCGACCGCTTCGTGCGCGAACTCTGCGCGCTCGCGGCGCGCCTGCCCGCCGGGCGGCCGCTGCTGAACCTCTGCGGCGACCGCTACCATTTCGCGCTGGGCCTCTTCGCCGGCATCGTCCAGGGCAACCTGAGCCTGCTGCCCAACTCCACGGCCGAAGGCAATCTCGCCGCGCTGCAGGCCGACTACCCCGACCTCGTCTGCCTCACCGACGACGCGCACAGCGCCGGCGCGCTGCCCGCGCTGCGCCTGGACACCCTGCTCGCCGCGCTGCCCGCCGACGCCGCCACCCCCGCCATGCCGCAGATCCCCGCCCAGCAACGCGTGGCCTGCGTCTTCACGTCGGGCTCCACGGGGCGGCCGCAGCCGCATTTCAAGACCTTCGGCAAGCTCGTGCGCAACGTGCGCGCGCAGGCCCGGCGGACGTGGAGCACCACCGGCGGCCCCTGCGCCGTGCTCGGCACGGTGCCGTTCCAGCACATGTACGGGCTCGAATCGACGGTGCTGCTGCCGGTGCTGGGCGGGGGCATCCTGTGCGCGCCGCGCCCCTATTACCCGGCCGACGTGGCCGAGCAGCTCGCGCGCCTGCCCGAGCCGCGCTTTCTCGTGACCACGCCCTACCACCTGCGCAACCTGCTCGCGTCGGGCATCGCGATCGCGCCCGTGGCCGGTCTGCTGTCGGCCACCGCGCCGCTCGCGAACGAGCTTGCCCGCCACGCGGAAGCGCGCCTGCAGGCGCCGCTGCTCGAAATCTACGGTTCCACCGAAACCGGCCAGATCGCCACCCGCCGCCCCGCGCTCGAAGACCTGTGGCTGCTGCACGACGACATCCGCCTCGCCTGCGAGGGCGACGACTGCTTCGTCGATGGCGGCCACCTCGAAGCGCGGCTGCGCCTGGGCGACGTCGTGGAGCCGGTCGCCGACGGCCGCTTCCGCCTGCTGGGCCGTCACGCCGACCTCATCAACGTGGCCGGCAAGCGCTCTTCGCTGGGCTTCCTCAACCACATGCTGCTGCGCCTGCCCGGCGTGCGCGACGCCTGCTTCTGCCTGCCGCGCGAAGGCGAAACCGCGCGCCTCGCGGCCTTCGTCGTCGCGCCCGGCCTGAGCGCGGCCACGATACTCGCGGGTCTGCGCCAGCAGGTGGACGCCGTCTTCCTGCCGCGCCCGCTGGTCTTCGTGGATCAGCTCCCGCGCAACGCCACGGGCAAGATCCCGGCCGCCGAACTCGAGGCGCTGATCGCCCGCCACATCACCCGGAAGCCCTGAGATGCCGCAGCAGCCCCTGTCCGTCGCGCCCGATCACCCCGCCCTCGCGGGCCACTTCCCCGGCCACCCCATCGTGCCCGGCGTGGTCCTGCTCGACGCGGCCCAGGCGCTCGTGGAAGCCGCCCTCGGCACCGCCGTGAGCGGCATCGCGCTGGCCAAATTCACGAGCCCCGCCGCGCCCGGCGACGCCCTCGCGCTCGACTTCGCGGCGCACAACGGCGGCGTGCGCTTCGAGATCTCCTGCGGCACGCGCAAGATCGCGAGCGGCCGCTTCACGCTCGCCGGCGCATGACGGCCGCCCCCCGCAAGACACCGCAGCCGGCCTGGCTGGACCGCAAGGAGCGCGGCAGCCTCTTCTGGCTGCGCGTGATGCAGACGCTCTCGCTCACGCTGGGGCGCAACACCATGCTGCCCATCGTGTGGGGCATCGCGCTCTACTTCCTGCTGACCTCGGGCCCCGTGCGGCGCGCCCAGCGCATCTACCTCGCGCGCGCGCTCGGCCGGCCGCCGCGCTGGCGCGATCTCTATCACCACGTGCGGGTCTTCGCGACCACCATCCACGACCGCAGCTTCCTGCTCGGCGGCCGCGAGCAGATCTTCGACGTGCGCTACGAGGGGGATGCGGCGCTGCGCGACGCCCACGCCGCCCACGGTGGCCTGCTGCTTTTCGGCGCGCACCTGGGCAGCTTCGAGATCCTCAAGTGCCTGGCGCGCCAGCGCCCCGAGCTGCGCGTGGTCACGGCCATGTACGCGGGCAATTCGCGCCAGATCAACCAGGCGCTCGAGGCGATCAACCCCGAGGCGCTCGCCGACGTGATCCCGCTCGGGCGGCTCGATGCCATGCTGACCGTCCACCAGCGCCTCGAAGAAGGCGCGCTGGTGGGCATCCTGGCCGACCGCGCAAGCGGCGCGGACCAGTTCCTGCGTTTCGATTTCCTCGGCGCGCCGGCGGATTTCCCGACCGGCCCGTTCCGCATGGCGGCCATGCTGCGCCGCCCGGTGTTCTTCATGACCGGCCTCTACCGTGGCGGCCTGCGCTACGACATCGTGTTCGAGCCGCTGGCGGATTTCAGCGCGGTGACGCCCGCACAGCGCGACGCGGAGATCCGCGCCGCGATGCAGCGCTACGTGCTCCTGCTCGAACGGCATTGCCGCACCGCGCCCTGGAACTGGTTCAACTTCTTCGATTTCTGGGAGTCCGCCCATGCCGACGCACCGTGACCCGCGCCGCCTCCGACACTTCGTCGCGGCAGCCCTGTTCGGCCTCTTCACCGGCGTGACGCACGCCGCCCCCTGGACCCTGGATGCGCTGCTCGCGCGGCTCGCGCAGCAGAAGTCCGGCCAGGCCACCTTCGTCGAGAAGAAGACGCTCACGCTGCTCGATGCGCCCGTCGAGTCCTCGGGCACGCTGTCCTTCACGGCACCCGACCGCCTCGAGAAACGCACCCTCAGGCCCCGCCCCGAACTCGTGCGCCTGCAGGGCGACACGCTCGTCGTGGAGCAGGCCGGCAAGGCGCCGATGACGCTCAAGCTCGCGAGCTACCCCGAGGCCGCGGCTTTCGTCGATAGCATCCGCGCCACGCTCGCGGGCGACCGTCAGGCGCTGGAGGCCACCTACCGCCTGAGCTTCTCGGGCGAGCCCACGGCCTGGCAACTGATCCTGCTGCCGCGCTATTCGCGCATGAGCGATCTCATCAGCCGCATCGTGATCCGCGGCCGCGAGGGCGACGTGCAACGCATCGATTTCGACATGGCGGACGGCGACCGCTCGGAGATGCGCATCCAGCGCACCACCCCATGAGTGCCGCGCCACACGCTCCCGCGCGCCGCGCGCGGCATGCGCTGCTGATCTGGCTGGCCGGGCTGGCCGCCTGCGTGGCGGTGCTCATGCAGACCCACTTCGTGGCCGATCTGTCGGCCTTCATGCCGCGCACGCCCAACGCGCGCCAGCAGATGCTCATCGAACAGCTGCGCGACGGCATCATCGCGCGGCTCGTGATGGTGGGCATCGAAGGCGCCGACGCGCCCACGCGCGCACGGCTTTCACGCGAACTCGCCACCCGCCTGCGCCAGGACGCCGCCTTCATCGGCGTGCAGAACGGCGACGCCTCCAGCGAAGCGCTCGATCGCGCCTGGTTCTTCGACAACCGCTACCTGCTGAGCCCGGCGGTCACGCCCGAGCGCTTCAGCACCGCCGGCCTGCGCGAGGCGATCGGGCATTCCATCGACAGCCTCGCGGGCGACGCCGGTCTGCTGCTGCGCAAGCTCCTGCCGCGCGACCCCACGGCCGAAAGCCTCGCGCTCATCGAGCAGTTCGCGGGCGGCTCGCAGCCCGACAAGGTGGACGGGGCGTGGGCCTCGCGCGACGGCGCGCGCGCCATCCTGATCGTGCAGACGCGCGCCGAAGGCTCCGACACCGACGGCCAGGCCGCCGCGCTGGCGCGCCTGCAGGAAACCTTCGCGGCCCTGCCCCAGCGCGCCGACGCCCGGCTCGTGATGAGCGGCACGAGCGTGTTCTCGGTGGCCTCGCGCGAACGCATCCAGGGCGACATCCACCGCCTCGCGGCCGCCAGCATGGTGCTCGTGATCGCGCTCCTGCTCACCATCTACCGCTCGCCGCGCCTGCTGTTCGCGGGGCTCCTGCCCGTCGTCTCGGGGCTGCTCGCGGGCGCCGCGGCGGTGAGCCTGGCGTTCGGCAACCTGCACGGCCTCACGCTCGCCTTCGGCAGCACGCTGATCGGCGAATCGGTGGATTACTCGATCTACTTCTTCATTCAGCGCGCCGCCGGCATCGAGGCCCGCCGCTTCTGGCGCACCATGTGGCTGGGCGTGGCCTGCTCGCTCGCGGGCTTCACGGTGCTGCTGTGCTCGGGCTTCCCGGGGCTTTCGCAGCTGGGCGTGTTCTCGATGGCGGGGCTGGTGGCCGCCGCGCTCACGGGCCGCCACGTGCTGCCCGCGCTCACACCGGAAACGCCGCGCCTGCGCGATCTCACGCGCCCGGCCGCCGCGCTCGACCGGCTGTTCACCGCCATGCGCCGCCTGCGCCCGCTGCTGATCGCGGGCGTGGCCGCCGCCGCGATCTGGATCGCCTGGCAGGGCGAAGCCGTGTGGAACCGCAAGCTCAACGCGCTCTCCCCGGTCACCCCCGCCGAGCAGAAGCTCGACGAAGCGCTGCGGGCAGACCTCGGCGCGCCCGACATGCGCTACATCGCGGCGCTGGTCGCGCCCGACGGCGAGACCGCCCTGCAGGCCGCCGAGGCGCTGGCGCCCGTGCTGCGCGGCGAGATCGCGGCCGGCCGCCTGGGCGGCTTCACGTCGCCCGCCCAGCTTCTGCCCAGCCGCCAGGCCCAGCTCGCACGCCAGGCCGCGCTGCCCGACGAGGCCACGCTGCGCACGCGCCTGGAC